>JBKJRX010000193.1:0-13093 GCA_046593155.1 Lacunisphaera sp. | reverse complement strand
CAGGTAGGGCGGTGAGTCCCTCCTGCCGGGCCGTAGTCTCGGCGAAGGCCGGTCACCGCCGCGGCGCGGCACTCCGGGGTGTGGCGGTGACCGGCCTTCGCCGAGGCTACGGCCCGGCAGGAGGGACTCACCGCCCTACCTGGAATACCTCCAACCTTGCGCCGGGCCGGTCGGCCGGCAGGCTGGCGGCGCATGCTGAACGAGTTTCCCCAAGTGAAACAGGAGGGCGGGGCGGGTCATCGCCGCTGGTTTCAGGCCGACGGTCTCGAATTCATCGTGTGGTATGACCGTCACCACGTGCCGGAGGGCTTCCAGTTGTGCTATCAGGCGCCCGACCACAAGGAGCGCGCCCTGACCTGGCGGCCCGGCCCGGGCTTCAACCATGCGTTGGTCGAGAGCGGCGATACGCGGCCGGACAAGAACATGACACCGATTCTCGTGCAGGACGGCCCGGTGCCGTGGACCCTGGTCGAGGCGCAGTTCAGGGAGCACAGCGCGGGCTTGGAGCCGGCGCTGCGGGATTACGTGTTGGGCGCATTCAAGGGGAGGGCGCGCTGATGGACCGCAGGCTTGTCTGGTTCATGGTTTTGCTGGCCCCCGTGCTCGGCTGGTCGGCCGTCAGGCCGCATGACTTCTTCACGTGGTTGCTGGAAGTGCTGCCTGTGCTCATCGGTCTGCCGCTGGCTTGTGCGGTGCAACGGAGGTTTCCGCTCTCTGGATTGCTTCTCGTGCTGCTTTGGCTGCACAGCGTCATCCTGATTGTCGGCGGCCACTACACCTACGCCCGGGTGCCGCTGGGCGACTGGGCGATGGAGTGGTTCGGCTGGCCGCGCAACAACTACGACAAGCTCGGGCATTTCGCGCAAGGTTTCGTGCCGGCGATCCTGGTGCGGGAGATTTTGCTGCGGACGTCGCCGCTGGGCTTGGGGTGGAGCCCGCGCCCTGAGCGCGCTGAACCTGCGCGGCCTGTCCGCCATAGCCTTGGCGACGGCGGAAGCGCAGGTTCCACCTTGGGCCCGAGTCGTTGGCTGGGATTTCTCGTGGTAAGCGTATGCCTCGCCTTCAGTGCGTTTTATGAGCTGCTGGAGTGGGCGGTGGCGGTGTGGAGCGGCGCGGCGGCGGATGATTTTCTCGGCACGCAAGGTTACGCGTGGGACACGCAGACCGACATGGCGCTGGCGCTCGTCGGGGCGGTGGCCGCGCTGTTGCTGCTGGCGAAGGCGCATGACCGGGCGATGGGGAAGGTCTTGAACCGGTAGGGGCGATTGCCCTCAATCGCCCTTTCATGGGGCAACGGCCCCTACCGGCTTGCACGCGGCAGGGGGTTGCCTTTGCTGGCGCAGCATGACCGATCAGTCCCAGACCCTGGCCAAGCCCCCGACGCCGTTTCTGGCGACGCTGGGCCTGTCCGCGGGGTTCATGGCGTTTGTCGCGTGGGACCAGTCGCACTGGTGGAGCCGGAAGGAGGATTACTCGTTCGGCTGGCTGGTGCCGCTGTTCACCGCCTACGTTGTCTATGACCGGTGGCCGCAGCTCATGGCGCGCCTGAAGGCGGCGGAGACCGGGCCGGCCAGCGCCCGGTGGGTGCGGTGGACGCTGAACACGGCGGCAGGTTTCGGTCTGTTGGGAGGTGCGTTGTTTTTTCTGCTCGGAGCTTTTTACCGCGCCGGTGCGGGCACGTCGCAGCCCGGCACCTTTGCCCTGACGCTCGGCATGGTGGCGATCGTGTTGCCGCTGATTTATTTCAATGCGCCGGTGGCTGAGGTAGGGGCGCTTGCCCCCAAGCGCCCGGAAAGGGCCGTTGAGGGCAACGGCCCCTACCAAGAAATCCAAGCCTTGTTCGCCGATGCCCGCTTCCGCGTGGCGGCGTTGTTCATCTTTCCGGTGCTCGTGTGGCTGATTTCGGCGCCGCTGGTGTCGGCCATCGAGTCGCAGATCAGTCTTTTCCTGCTGCGGAAGGTGGTGACGGTGGTGGCGTTCACGTTCGACACGCTCGGCTTTCCGCTGGAGCAGCAGGGCAATGTGTTGATGTTGCCGAAGGGTCCGGTCGGCGTGGCCGACGCGTGCTCCGGCATCCGCTCGCTCACGGCGTGCCTGTTCGCCGGGTCGTTTCTGGGGGCGACGTTTTTCGATCAGACCTGGAAGAAGGTGACGCTGGTCGTGGCCGCGATGTTCTTCGCCTTCGTGATGAACCTCGGGCGCAGCCTTTTCCTGACCGGCTGGGCCTATGCCTACGGTCCCGATGCCATCAACGGCACGGTGCACGACGCCGCGGGCTATGCGGTGCTGGGGCTGACCTGCGTGGGTCTGCTGCTGCTCGTGCCGCTGCTCAACTTGAAACTGGAGACGGCGGACGATGCTGAGCCGTCGGCCGGTTGATCAGGGATTCGGTTAGGCGCGGCTAGGTTTCAGCAAGTCGCCTGATGGCGTCGTTTCTCTCCCGAAGCAGGCGGCGCATGTAACGTTCGAGGAACAAAATATCGGCGAGCCGGCCGAGCCACCCTAGCGGCGCGGTGTAATCAAACACGTCGCGCATCAGGGTGCGGTTGCCGGGCAGGACCGTGAAGTAGTGGTCGTGCTCGAAGCGCCGGAACGCCCCGCGAACCATGACATCGCGGAAATGCGCCGGCATGAATCAGCTTACGGCCCGACGGGCTTCGGCTTCACGGGGAGGACGATGAACTCAGAGGCGCGGGCGGGATTGAGGTATTCCCGGGCGAGGGCGCTGAGGTCGGCCGTCGTTACGCCTTCGTTGTCGCTGTAACGCGTGCGGCTCCAGCCGAGCCGCTCAGGAGTTTCCTGCGCGGACGCGAGCACGGTGTTCAACCAGTAGGCATTGGTGCGCGAACTTTCGCGGAGGGCGGTGAGCACGGGCTGTTTGGCGCGGACGAGTTCCTCCTCCGTCACGCCATTGATCACAAGACCGGCCGCGACGTCCTTCATGGCTTCCGCGACCGCCCGGGCCTGGTCAGGAGCGACGGTGGCGTCGGCGACGATGTAACCGTAACCGGGATAGGTGTCACTGAGGTCGCCGCCGGCGTTGGGACTGTAGGTGCCACCCATTTCCTCGCGGAGTTTCAGACGGAGCCGGTCGGCAAACACATCGCACAGCAGACGCAGGCGCCGGGAGAATTTCACATCACGGGCGTCGGTGGCGGGCCAGTAAAGGCGGACGAGGGCCTTGGGAATTTCGGACTCGATGGTGTATTCCTTCGCGATGGGCCCGGCGAGCTTGGCGATCCGGCGCTCGTTGTCATAGGCGGGTTTTTTCTGGCGCTTGGGCAACGCGCCGAAAGTTTGCGCCATCGCGGCGATGGTGGCGTCCGGATCGAAGTCGCCCACGATGGCGACCTCGATGGCGCCTTTGGCGAACTGGGGTGTGAGCCAGGCTTTCATCTCATCGAGCGAGCGGGCGAGGAGGACTTCCTTGGGCGGCAGACCGAAGCGCGGGTCGCCGCTGGCGAGGAGATTGGTGACTTCGAGTTGCATCGGGCCGTCCGGGACATGAGCGAGCCGGAGGTAGGTCTGTTCGGCCATTTTGTGAACCTGCCGGAGGGATTCGGGCCGATAGCCGGGATCAGTCAGGAAGGCGCAGAAGAGCTGGAGTTGCAGGAGCAGGTCTTCGCGGTTGGTGGTGCCGCCGAGGGTGAAGGCGTCGGACTGCGCGCCAAAACCGAGGCCGACAGTCTTGCCGGCGAGCAGGCGCTGGAGGTCGTCCACGCTGTGCTGGCCGAGGCCCCCGGTGGTGAAGGCGACGTTGGCGAGCAGGCCGAGACCGCGCTGGTCGGGTGGCAAAGTAAGGGTGCCGCCGCCAATGCGGACAGAGATGCGGATGCGGCCGGCCTCGAAGTCGGTGGGCTTGAGGTTAAGGCGGACGCCGTTTTTGAATTCGAGCAGGGTGGCGCCGAGATCCTCGACGCTGCGGGTCCCGTCAACCTTGCCGGGATTGCCGAAATCGGTGTAGGCGAAGGCGGTCTGCTCGGTCTTGGGCGGCGGGGTGACGATGGTCCGGCGACTGCTGCTGTAGGCCGCGATGATGTTCTGCGCGGCGCGGGGAAGGTCGAGGGTGCCGCTGACGAAGATGCGCCGGCCGGAGGTTTCGCTCCAAGTGGCGCGCAGGGCTGCGGTGCAATCCTCGGGCGTGACGGCGGCGAGGGCGGGGGCATAGAGCGCGAGTTCGGCGGTGGGATGCGTGGTGACGGAACGATCGATCAGGTCGCCCACCAGTTCGTCGGCGAGGTGGCCGGAGCGGCGGGTGGGTGCGCTGCGCACGGCCTGTTCGAGGTTGTTCTTCATCCCGGCGACCGCCTCGGCGAGTTCCTCAGGCTGGAAGCCGTGGTCGAGGGCGCGGCGCAGTTCCTGCTCGGCGACAGCGAGCGCCGCCGACCACTGGTCGGGCCGGCAGTTGAGCTCAATGGAGGCATTGCGGAAGAAATCGAACTGCTCGGTCACGCCGACGAGGCCGCTGAGGAACGGAGCACCCTCCTGCTTGGCGAGGATGGAGAGGCGGCGATTGAGCGTCTGCAGGGCGAGGGTGCGCGGCAGGTATTTCAGGCGGCTGGCGGCGTTGTCGGCTTCGAAGGTGTAGGGCGCGACGGTCTCGAGCGCGACGGTGGTGCTGCCAGCTTCCTTTTCGGTGTGGAGGTGCGCGACGACGTCGTCGGACGGAGCGACGCTGCCCAGACGCGGCTCCGGCAGGGCGGGGCCGCGGGCGGTGAGCGGCGCGAACAGTTCCTTCACGATCGGCTCGACAGCGGCGGGATCGAAATCGCCGGCGAGGACGAGGACCATGCGCTCGGGACGATACCAGGCGTTGAAGAACTCAAGGAAGCGCTCGCGATCGGCGGTTTGAATGACCTTCTCGGTGCCGATGGGCAGGCGTTGCGGGAAGCGGGTGTCAGGCACGAGGAATTCCAACTCGGCCATGAAGGTGCGCAGGCCGACGGAATCGCGCGCGCGCTTCTCGCTGAGAATGATGCCACGCTCCTTCTCGATTTCCTTGGTCTCCAGCAGCAGGCCGCCGGCGACGTCGGCAAAGAAGGTCAGCGATTCGCGGAGCGTCTCCGGTTTGGTGTCGGGCAGTTCGAGCTGGTAGATGGTGCGGTCGAAGCCGGTGGAGGCGTTGGTGTCGCCGCCGAACTCCATGCCGAGCTTCTGGAAGAACTCGACGACGTTGGCCGCCGGGAAGTGCTGGCTGCCGTTGAAAGCCATGTGCTCCAGGAAGTGAGCGAGGCCGCGCTGGTTATCGTTTTCGTAAAGCGAGCCCACCTTGATGGCGAGGCGGGCGCTGAGGCGGCCGCGCGGCTCGGGGTTGTGGAGCAGGGCATAGCGCAGGCCGTTGTCGAGCCGGCCCCAAGTCACGCCGGGATGAGCAGGGAGGTCACTGGTCTCGTGGGGAAAGTTGGCGGCGAAGGCCAGCAGCGGCGCGAGCAGGAGGGTGAGGCCGGCGAGGCGGCCGCGGGCGGGGCAGAGGAGGGACATGGCAGGCATAGTTTTTCCACCTCCGGGCAGACTGCAAGTTTCCAGCGATGAATTCAATTGGCTCGGAAGGGGGAAACCAGTCCGGAGGCCGGGTTCCAGCTGCAGTCCCCCTAATTTAGTGTGGCCAAAAGACTGCACCGGTTCCTAGCTGGATGTGAAATGATCAAAGCCAAACGCCTCAAGAAACTGCCCGAACACATCAATGCCGCCCTGGCGCAAAAGAAGGGGCCGGTTTCCAAGTTCATCGCGAAGAATTACCGGCACTTCAACGCCGCGGCGCTGCTGGACACGGCCAAGGGCTACGAGACCCATCTGCAGACCGGTGGCAAGATGCTCGTGACGCTCGCGGGCGCGATGTCCACCGCCGAGCTCGGCATCACCCTCGCCGAGATGATCCGGAAGGACAAGGTCCACGCCATCGTCTGCACGGGCGCGAATCTCGAGGAGGACATCTTCAATCTCGTGGCGCATGAGTATTATGAGCGCGTGCCCCACTACCGTCACCTCACCGCCGATGACGAACAGGATCTGGTTGACCGCCACATGAACCGCGTGACCGACACCTGCATCCCCGAGGGCGAGGCGATGCGCCGGATCGAGGCGGTGGTGGCCGAGGAGTGGGTGGCGGCTGACCGGTCGGGTCAGCGATTTTTCCCACACGAGTTCATGTATAAAATCCTGCGTAGCGGTAAACTGAAGAAATATTACCAGATCGATCCGAAGAATTCCTGGATGCTGGCCGCCTGCGAGAAAAACCTGCCCATCATCGTCCCCGGTTGGGAGGACGCCACGCTGGGCAACATGTATGCGGGGCGCGTCATCACCGGCGAGATCAAGAATGTTCACACCGTGCGCACCGGCATCGAATACATGACCTGGCTGGCGGCCTGGTATACCGTGAACGCGAAAAAGCTCCGCAACGGGGAGGGTTCGATCGGGTTCTTTCAGATCGGCGGCGGCATCGCGGGCGATTTCCCGATCTGCGTTGTGCCCATGTTGCATCAGGATCTCGGTCGCACCAGCGTGCCGCTCTGGGGCTATTTTGCCCAGATCAGTGATTCGACCACCAGCTACGGCAGCTATTCCGGCGCGGTGCCCAATGAGAAAATCACCTGGGGCAAGCTCGGCGCCAAGACCCCGAAGTTCATTGTCGAAAGCGACGCGACCATCGTGGCCCCGTTGATCTTCGCCTGGGTTTTGGGTCAGTAATTTATTAAACGCGGAGAACGCGGAGGACGCAGAGAATGATGCCGCGCCACCTCTCCGCGCCCTTCGCGTTTAATCCTAACCGGGTTGGCGCCGCCTCCCTGTGATCTGGGTTTACCGAATCCTGTTTCTCCCGCTGCTGTTGCTGGCGTCGCCGTATTACCTGTGGCGTATGCGGCGGCGGGGTGGTTACGCGGAGGGTTTTTGGCACCGATTTGGTGAGGTGCCATCGCTGCCGGTCACGGCACCCGGCGCGAAACGCATCTGGCTCCAAGCCGTCAGTGTGGGCGAGATCCTGGCCATCGCGCCGCTGCTGGAGGCGTTCCAACGCGAGGGGCGAACCGAGGTCTACCTGACGACCACGACCAGCACCGGCTATCAGCTGGCGAAGGAGAAGTATGCGGCGCTGACGGTCGGCATCGGCTATTTTCCACTCGATTGGTGGGCGTTCAGTGTCCGGGCCTGGCGGAAGGTGGCGCCGGACCTGGCCATCCTGATGGAAGGCGAACGCTGGCCGGAGCACGTGCGCCAGGCGCAGGTCCGGTGCGTGCCGGTCATCAGCATCAATGCCCGCATGTCCGATCGCAGCTTCCGCCGCTCGCTGCGTTTCAATTGGGCGCTGCGCCCGCTGGCGGCCGGCATCACGCGGGTGCTGTGCTCGTCGAAACGTGACGAGCAGCGGTTCAAGGCGCTCGGTTTTCCGCCCGCCCGGCTGCAAACCACCGGCAATCTCAAGCTCGACGTGAACATCCCGCGGCTGACCTTAAGCGAGCAGGCGGCGCTGCGCAGTGAGCTCGGCCTCGGGGCGGGGCTCGTGCTGCTCGGCTCCTCCACCTGGCCGGGGGAGGAAACGGCATTGCTCACGGCGTTGAAGGCGGCGCGCGAGCGCGGATTGCCCGTCTCGCTGCTGCTGGTGCCGCGGCATGCGGAGCGGCGGGAGGAATTACGCGGCCTGCTGGAAAAGTCCGGACTTAGCTTTCATTTCCGCTCGGCGGGGACCGCGCCCGGAACGATTGACGTGGCGGTCGGTGACACGACAGGCGAGCTGCGGAAGTTCACGCAGCTGGCCGACCTGGTGTTCACCGGCAAGAGCCTGGCGCCGCATGATGGCGGGCAGACGCCGGTCGAGGCGGCGGTGCTGGGCAGGCCGGTGCTGCACGGCCCGCGCATGACGAATTTCCGCGACATCATCCGCACGCTGACCGAGGCGGGGGCGGTGCGGAAGGTCGAGACGCACAGCGAACTGGTCACCGTCGCGGTGGAATTGCTGCAGGACACGATGCAGCGCGGGAGGCTCGCGGCCGCCGCGCGCGAATGGCATGAGATGAACCGTGGCGCGACGGAGAGAACCTTCAATGCGATATCGCACCACTTGGTATTGCTGGATGCGGTGAAGGTGCGAACTGTAGGGCGGGATCGCTGATCCCACCTTGGGCGATTGGCGGGGTCAGCGACCCCGCCCTACAACCTTGCAGCACGGTCTCCGCGATGATGCGGGCGGCGTTGGGCTGGGCGAGGCGGCGCAGGTTGGTGCGCCAATGCCGCCAGAGCGCCGCATCCTGCGTGAAAAGGCGTTGCAGGGTGGCCACGATTTCCTCCGGCGTCTCGGCCAGTGCGCCGGCATCGTTACGGCGGATGAGCTCGTAGTTGCCCTCTTCCTGGCCCGGCACGATCTGGGTGACGAGCAGCGGGCAGAGGGCGTTGATGGACTCCTGCGTGGTGGCGCCGCCGGCTTTGCTGATGGCCACATGGTGGGTCATCAGCAGCTCGGGGATGCGATCAGTCCAGCCCAGCACTTCGGCCTTGGCCGGCGCGCCCTGGGCGAGGGCGAGGAGTTCGCGCCGCAGGCTTTCATCGCGCCCGGCGGTGATGGTCAGTTGCCAGCCGGCATGCTGGAGCAGGGCCCGGGCGATCGCCAGGGCGCGGGTGCGCCCGGTGTTGATCATAAACAGGACGCGCCGGGGGTGCAGCGGGCTGACGGGATCGGGGGGCGCGAGTTGCGGCGGGCGGTCGGCAAAGGCGAGCGCCACCGGGAAACCGCTGACGTGGATTTTCTCCGCCGGCACGCCGCGGGTGCTCAGGCAGACCGCGGAATCTTTATCGGTTACAAACCAGCCGGCGGAGGCGGTGCGATACCAGACGGAGTTGATGGTGAGTGCGTCGGTGATGACGGTGTAGTGGGGGCAAAACACCTGGCCCTCGTGGCGGAGCTGGTTGAGCAGCCAGGCGTAAACGGGGTAGGTGGACACCAGGGCGACGGGTTGCTTCTCCGCGATGAGCCGGCCGAGCAGGCGCCGATGGCTGGCGAGGGTGCGAAACATCCAGGGCGCGCGCGGCGACTCATCGAGCCAGCGGTAAAGGCGGCTCCAGATTTTTGGCGCCGTGTTGATGAGCTTGAGGTAGCCCCAGCGCGAGAGATTGTTGAGACGCGGGGCCCGCAAGGCGAAGAGGTCGACCAGTTCGGCGTCGACCTCCGGCCGCTCGTTGAAGGCGGCCTGCAAGGCGCGCGCGGCGCTGTTATGGCCTTCGCCGTAGCCCGCGGTGAGAATGAGGACCTTCGATTTTTGCCGTTTGGCGTCCGACACGGGATGACTCATCGGATCGAGGCGAGGACGGAGGCGGCGACGGGCGGGAAAGGCAGCAGCTCATCGATCTCTTCCGCGACCGCAGACGACTGTTCCTGCGGGAATTGGGTGGTGAATTGCTTGAAGGTAATAAGTTCAAACCGGCCGTCGTGATGCTCAAGGATGGCCGTGAGCGATTCGACCCAGTCGCCGGAGTTGAGGTAGTGGATGTCACCGATCATCTTGTCGGCGGGAGTGTGAATGTGGCCACAAATGACGCCAACGCAACCGCGCTCGCGGGCGAGGGCGGCGACCTGGTCCTCGAATTTGCCGATGAAACTGACCGCCTGCTTGACGCGGGCCTTGATGGCCTGGCTGAGCGAGAAGTATTCCTTGCCGCGGAGCCGGCGGAACCAGTTGTAGGTGCGATTGAGGCGGAGCAGGAGCGCGTAGCCCATGTCGCCGAGGTGGGCGAGGAAGACCATGTTTTTCACGACGCCGTCGAACACGTCGCCGTGGAGGACGAGGTAGCGGCCGCGCGCGGTCGCGAGAATATGGTCCTCGACGAGGCTGAGGTGCTCGAACTGCATCGGCAGGAGGCGGCCGAGGAAATCATCGTGGTTGCCGCGCAGGTAGACGACCTCGGTGTCGCGCTTCTGGATCATGGTGAGCACGCGACGGACGAAGCGGGTGTGCGCCTTGGTCCAGGGATCGCCGCGCTGCAGGCGCCAGCCGTCGATGATGTCGCCGTTGAGGATGAGCCGGTCGCAGCGGACGTGCTTGAGAAAGTGCGTGACTTCCTCGGCCTTGCTATGCGGCGTGCCGAGGTGGATATCGGACAGGATGACGGAGCGGACGTGGAGTTTGCTCATGGGGTGGAGTGGGGCGTGGGCGGCGGGACCACCAGTCCCGCGGGAACGTTGCTGCGAGGCACGAGATTCGCGGGACTGATGGTCCCGCCGCCACACTCAGAAGCGACCTCGGCGAGGTCGGCGGAAAACTGAGTGACGACATTGGCCCACGAGCGGGCCAGGACGGCGGCGGCGGCCTGGCCCCGCAGGCGGGCGACGAGCGCCGGTTCGGTGGCGAGGCGGACGGCGGCAGCGATGAAGGCCGGTTCGTCGCCCAGCGGCACCAGCAGACCGTTTTCCTCCGGCCGCACCAGCTCGTGCGCCGCGGCGTAATCGTAGCCGGAGAACGCGAGACCGCTGGCGAGCGCCTCGGCGGCGACGTTGCCGTAGGTTTCGGTCACGCTGGCGTGCAGGTAAATGTCCCCCGAGGCATAATGGGCGGCGAGGGTGGCGCGGTCCACGAAGCCGGTGAAGCGGGCGTAGGGCAGTTTCGCGGTCAACTCGGCCCGCAACGGACCGTCTCCCACAACCATGAACCGGCATCGCGGGTTGGCGGCTCGCATGGCGTCGAAGGCGCGGACGATCAGCGCATAGTTTTTCTCGCGGGCGAGACGGCCGGTGTGGATGACGACCGGGTCGTCCGCGGCCGCATCCCAAGCATGGCGTTGGGCGTCATTGCGCCGGGCGGCGGTGAAGAGACTCGTGTCCACGCCGCGGGAAAGCACGCGGAGGTTCTGGTAACCGTCGGCCGCGAGTTCGTCGCAGAGTTCGCGGGTCGGGGCGAAGATGCGGAGGGTGCGGTTGTGGAAATAACGCAGCCACTTTGCCGTCAGGGAGAACAGCCAGCTGAAGCGGTAGTCGCGGGTGTAGTGGTGGAAGTTGGTGTGGAAACTCGAGGTGACCGGCAGGCCGAGCGTGCGGGCGGCGTTGAGCGCGGAGAAACCGAGCGGGCCTTCGGTGGCGATGTGCACGAGGTCGGGGCGCGCCCGGCGCCAGAGCCGGCGCAGCCGGCCCGCGGCGGGCAGACCGAAGCGGAGCAGGGGATAGCCCGGGATCGGGAGACCCAGCAGCAGGTGCTGCGTGACCGGACCATCGATATGGAGGGCAGCGGCGCCTTGCTCGGCGCGCTGACGCGGGCGGATGATCGTGACCTGATGACCGAGACCGGTGAGGCCGTGCACGAGGTGCCCCAGCGTCATGGCGACGCCGTTGATTTCGGGAGAATAAGTTTCGGTTACGAGGACAAGCTTCAATGGGTTTGGCCCGGGCGGCGGCGACCTGCAGCCGTCGAGCGCAGGGGGAGCATGCGAGAACTGTGTGAAGAACCGGTGCCGGCAAGGTGACGATTGCGTAAAACCCTCCACGGCAAGGGCGGAGCGAAAAAACGAAATAGTGGTTGCACGGGCCAAGCGGAAGTTTCTAACGTCTGTCTTTTAGCTTGATGCAAACCCACGGGCCCAAGCGCATCTATACCCCGCAATCCCTTGAATTCTGGTTCGGCCGTCTGGAGGTCGAATGGGAGGAACAGTTTGACGCGGCCCACGTGGAACGCGGTCATGCCATGTATCGCGACGGGGAGATTCGTGAGGTCGAACTGGGCGCCAAGGACGCCATCATCCACCGCAAGGTGGAGAAAAAGGAGGAATACGCCGTCATCGAGTGGGAAGGGAACAGCATCAAGGTGCGTTCCTCCTCCACCGATCCGCTGCTGGCCAACGCCATCGCCGTGGCCGGTTTGCACGAGATTGAGGAACTGCTGGTGGACGAGATGGCGGCTCTCCTGCCGGGCACCACACCCAAGGCCAACCCGGCCACCAACGGGCATCAGGCCAACGGCAATAGCAACGTCACCAACGGCGTTCCCAAGCCGGACGCCCCAGCGCGCGACCTGCTGCTGAGTTTCACGACCAACAACGACGGCTTGGTCTTCCTGGCCTACTGGAAAAGCGGCCGCAGCCGCATTCCGGCGCTGGGCAACAGCGCCAATCCGCCGACCGCCACCGAACGCGCCAAGCTCATCGCGCTGGCCACCTACGCCCGCAAGGCGCACTTCCGTTACAACCAGTCCACCCACGCCTACGCGCTCGACGCCCTGGCGGACATCCCGGGTTTCCTGCGCGACCTGCTGCCGCACTGGAAAAAGCAGTTCGCCATCGAACTCGACGTCAAGGTGGACAACATCAAGCAGGGCGCGCGCGCCATTGAGATCGAGGCCGTGGCCGACCGGCGCGGCGACGGCGGCTTGAACCTGCGGTGGATTTTCCGAGCCGGCGAGAAGCTGCTGACCGAAGAGCAGGCCGCCGCGCTGCTCAAGCACGGCCGTTCACCGATGCTGCTGCCTGACCTCGGCATCGTCACGCTCACGCCGGAAAAGCTGGAGGGCTACAACCAATGGCGCCGTAACCTGGAGGATACGGCGGTCGCCGGCGAGGTGCCACCCTACCTGATTTTTTCCCTCTTCAACGATCATCGGATCAAGGTGACGCTTGGCACGGAGATCGAGGCCTGGCGCCAGAAGGTGCTGACCGCACCCGCCACGCCGCCGGAGCTGCCGGATTACCTCCGCAATTACCAGCGTCGCGGGGTCGAATGGATGCACCATCTCTGCGAAACCGAGTGCCACGGCCTGCTGGCCGATGAGATGGGGCTCGGCAAGACGGCGCAGGTCATCGCCCTGCTGCGCACCCGCCCGATGGCGAAATACCGCCATGTGGTCGTGTGCCCGGCCAGCGTGGTGCCTGTGTGGCGCGAGGAGCTCGCGCGGTTCTACCCCGAGGCGAAGATCGACATCCTGAAGTCGGGCAATGATTTCAAGACCAACAAGACGCCGTGCATCTGGCTCGCCAGCTACACGCAGCTGCGCAAGCACCGCGCGTTGCTTGATTCGATCGAGTTCGGCTATGCGGTGCTCGACGAGGGACAGTTCATCAAGAATCCCGATGCCAAGGTCACGCAGGCCTGCTTTGCCATCAAGACGCGCCACCGGCTGGT
>JBKJRX010000141.1:0-5068 GCA_046593155.1 Lacunisphaera sp. | reverse complement strand
AGCCTGGCCTGCAGCAGGTTCAACTGCGACGCAGCCAGCGGGGAAAGCGGAAAGGGCGGGACGGTTTCGCCGACATCCACGGTGTAGGCGATGACGCGCTCAATGCGCTTGATGGCGGTCAGACCGCAAGTGTGGGCGATGTCGGTGGCCTTGGAGGACCAGGGTGAAACGGTGCCGGGACGCGGCGCGACAATCTGCACGACGCCGTTGACGCGGGCCGGCTCACGGCTCGGGCCGTAGGTGAGCATCCTGTCCAGGAGACTGCGCTCGGTGGCGGTCAGTTCCCGGGTCACTTCAACCACATGGACGAACTCGGCGGCGAGCGCCACCGCCGGAACACCGCCCGCGGTGAGGTCTTGCAGGAGTTTCGCGAGACGGAAGGGTGAGAGGGCAGGTGAACCGCGGAGGATCAGCATGGCTTGGAAACGGCATACTCGCGAACAACCCCCGGGCGTCAAGTGGGGGAAGGGATATGGCATTGAAATTAGCTGGTGATGACAGGATCGAACTCAAACCGGCAGAGATTTGGCCGCAAAAAGGCGCCAAAATTGTTTAGAGGACAGGCGAAAGATTGCCGCGCGCCTATCGGCGTCTTGGAAGCTTCATTCGCCTCGGGTTTTGGCGACCTTTTGTGGCTAAAAATGACTTGGGATCGGTCTATGGCCGAGAAAGCCATTGACGAAACCCGGGCGCTCGGCGGAATGAACGTTTTTAATGCCGTGACGCGCAGAATTCACCCATCGCCCCGACAAAATTTACCGGATGGGCGTAGTGTGTTTGCCGCGGTTTCGCGCAGCGAGAACCGCGGACAAACACCCGGCGGCCAGCCCCGCGACCAGCTCGGGGCCTTGAGCCAGTCGAAACGGCAGGCCGCAACGGTGACCAGCGATTGGAGGAAGGAGTCATGAGTGAGTTCATCTCTCACGAGTGCGGTATCGCCCTGGTCCGGCTGAAAAAGCCGCTGGCCTACTACCAGGAGAAATACGGCACACCGCTGTGGGGCTTCCACCAGCTGTTCCTGCTGATGGAGAAACAGCACAACCGCGGCCAGGACGGGGCCGGCGTGGCCTGTGTGAAGTTTGACATTCCTGCCGGCGAGCCCTACATGTTCCGCGAGCGTAATGTGGAGTCCAACCCGCTCGACAAGATTTTCCAGGCCTTGCTCGCGCGCTACACCGCGCTGGTGGGCGAGGGGGCGATTCACCCCGAGTTTCCCGACACGGCGAAGAAGAAGTTCGATTTCTGCGGGGAGCTCTACCTGGGCCACCTGCGGTATGGGACCTCCGGCGGCTACAACCTGAGCGCCTGCCACCCCTTCTTCCGCCGCAGTTCGTGGCCGACCCGCAACCTGATGCTCGCGGGCAATTTCAACCTGACCAACACCGCCGAGCTCAACGACAGCCTCATCGCCATCGGCCAGCACCCCATCTTCGCCACCGACACGCAGGCCATCCTCGAGCGCATCGGCTTCTGCCTCGATGAGGAGCATGAGCGCCTCTACCGCGCCTTGCGTGGTGAAAGCCTGCCCGGCGCCGAGATTTCCCGGCGGATCAATGACGAGATCGACCCCGCTCGTGTGCTCCGCACCGCCTCGGCCAACTGGGACGGCGGCTACTCGCTGGTCGGCGTGCTGGGCAACGGTGACTCCTTCGTGACGCGCGACCCGTCGGGCATCCGGCCCTGCCACTGGTTCGAGAACGACGAGGTCGTGGCCTTTGCCTCCGAGCGCGCCCCGCTCTGCACGGTCTTCGACCTTGAGGCGTCCCAAGTCAGCGAGGTCGAGCCCGGCTGTGCCGTGATCATGAAAAAGTCAGGCAAGGTCTCGACCGAGCGGATCAAGCCGGCGCTGCCCAAGACACAGTGCACCTTTGAGCGCATCTATTTCTCCCGCGGCAACGACGCCGACATCTATCGCGAGCGCAAGGCCCTGGGCGCCGGCTTGTCCGACCAGATCTGGAAGTCCATCAAGGGCAACCTGGCGAAGACCGTCTTCAGCTTCATTCCCAACACCGCCGAGGTCGCCTTCTTCGGCCTGATGAGCGAACTGCGCTTCCGCCGTCGCGCGGAAGTGAAGCAGACGCTGCTCGACGCCGCCAGGGCCGGGAAGGTCACCGAGGCACTCGTGGATGACCTGATCCTCAACAACTGGCCCCGCGGGGAGAAAATTGTCACGAAGGACGTCAAGCTACGCACCTTCATCAGCCAGGAAAAATCGCGCAACAACCTCGCTTCGCACATCTACGACGTCACCTACGGCGTCGTGGAACCCGGTGATAGCCTGGTTTGCGTGGACGACTCGATCGTGCGCGGCACCACGCTGCGCCGCTCCATCCTGCGCATCCTGAAGCGGCTCAATCCGGTGAAGATCATCATCGCTTCGACGGCGCCACAGATCCGCTACCCGGACTGCTACGGCATCGACATGTCGGAGATCGGCAAGTTCATCGCCTTTGAGGCGGCCATCGCACTGCTCAAGGAGCGCGGGCAAGGACCCCTCATCGAGGAGGTCTATCGCCTTTGCCGCGACGAGCTGAAAAGCCCTGGCCCGGAGCCGGTCAACCATGTCCGTAAGATCTACGAGCCGTTTACCGCCGAGGAGATTTCCCAGCGCATCACGCAGCTGGTCTCCCCCCAGCCGAATGACTGGAAGGGCGAGATCGAGATCATCTTCCAGTCCATCGAGAACCTGCACCACGCGCTGCCCAACCACACGGGGGACTGGTATTTCACGGGCAAATACCCGACTCCCGGCGGCTACCGCGTGGTGAACCAGGCCTACGTGAATTATTTCGAAAAAGCGGAAGGAAGAAGTTACTGAGGCACCGCTAATCCACACTAATTCTTCACTAATTCCAAAAACCGACGCAGCCTTATTAATTAGTGTCAGCTTAGTGGCCATTAGTGGTTTAAAATCATGTCTTTGTCCTACGAAAGTTCCGGTGTTCGCTACGACCAGCTTGATGCGTTCAAGCGCGCCTGCCAGCAGGCCGCGCGCGGAACGTCCGGCGAACTGACAGCCCACGGTTACGCCGAGCCGGCCACCACCCGGGGCGAGAGCGCCTACCTGATCGAGGGGAAGGACCACTTCTTGGCGCACGTCGAGGAAGGCCTCGGCACCAAGAACCTCGTGGCCGATGCCGTCTACGCCGCCAGCGGGAAGAATTTCTACCGTGAAATCGCCATCGATACGGTGGCGACCATCGTCAACGACCTCATTACCTGCGGTGCCCGGCCGATTTCCGTGGCGATGCACGCGGCGGTGGGCGACTCCAGCTGGTTTTCCGACGCCCCGCGCATGCAGGCGCTGGTGGACGGCTGGGCCGAAGGCTGCCATCGGGCCGGCGCGGTCTGGGGCGGCGGCGAGACGCCGACGCTCAAGGACATCGTCAATGCCAACACGATCGTGCTGGCCGGCTCAGCCATCGGCAAAATCGATCCCAAGTCCCAGCGCATCACGGGCGACGTGCAGGACGGCGACGCCATCATCTTCCTCGCCTCGACCGGCGTGCAGACCAACGGGCTCAGTCTTTGCCGGCTCATCGCGGACAAGCTGCCGCAGGGTTACGCGACGCCCATCGGCCACGGCGACGGCCGCACCTATGGCGAGGCGCTGCTGGCGGCGTCGGCCATCTACGTGGATTTCGTGGTCAGGTGCCAGCAGGCCGGCGTGAAGCTCAATTACGTGGCACACGTGACCGGTCACGGCTGGCGCAAGCTGATGCGGCTCGAGGAACCTTTCGTCTACGAGATTACGGAGCCGCGGACGATTCCGGCTCTGTTCAAGTTTTTGATGGACGCCGGCCCAATCGACCTGCGCGAGGCGTATGCGACCTTCAACATGGGTGTTGGCTTCGCCGTCTATGTGGCACCGTCCGCTGTCGAGGCTACGCTCGCCGCGGCGAAGGCCGCGGGCCACGAGGCTTGGGTCGCCGGCACAGTGAAGAAGCTGGGCGGCCGCAAAGCCGTCACGATCCCGTCGCTCGGCCTCGCCTACGAGGCGGACACGCTGCAGGTGCGGTGAAATATAGGGCCGGCGCTCGTCGCCGGGCCGCGGCCTGCCGACAAGCGGCAGCCCTACAAGGTCGCCCATCGAAGCCCCGATGGGAATAATGTCGCGTTCGTGGTCGGGACGTAAAGCCCCTCCTACAGTCGGTCAAAGCACTCGAGGTATTTCACACCTGCTCCGGTGTTGAAGAGCACGACGGATTCGTCCGGACGGATGGCCTTCGCGGCCAGCAGGTGCTTGAGCGCGGCATAAGTGGCGGCGCCCTCCGGGGCCACGAACAGGCCCTCGGCGGCGCCAACTTCGCGCACACTGGTGATCATCTCGTCGTCCCTGACGGCCACTGCGCCGCCACCGCTTTTCCGCAGAATATCGAGCATGATGAAGTCGCCGATGGCCTTGGGCACACGCAGGCCCGAGGCCTTCGTTTGCGCGCCGACATGCTCGGCGGCGGATTTCTCGCCGGCGTGGAACGCCCGGACGATCGGCTGGCAGCCGCTGGCCTGAACGCTGAACATCCGCGGGCGTTTCGAACCAATCCAGCCCAGGCGTTCCATCTCGTCGAACGCCTTCCACATGCCGACAAGGCCCGTGCCGCCACCAGTGGGGTAGAGGACGACATCGGGCAATATCCAGTCGAGTTGTTCGGCGAGCTCGTAGCCGAGGGTTTTCTTGCCCTCGACGCGGTAGGGTTCCTTGAGGGTGGAGACGTCAAACCAGCCCTCGGCCGCCTTGCGCTTCGCGACCTCGGCGCCGCAATCGGTGATGAGGCCGTTGATCAGCGTAACGTGTGCGCCCAGCTCGCGGCACTCGATGACATTCGCCTTGGGCGTGTCCACCGGCATGAAGATGTGCGCCTCGATCCCGGCCCGGGCGGCGTAGGCGGCGAGTGCGCCGCCGGCGTTGCCGGCCGAGGGGGCGGCGAGTTTCTTCAGGCCAAACTGCTTTGCCATGGAGACGGCTGTGGCCATGCCCCGGGCCTTGAAGCTCTGGGTCGGATTGACCGACTCGTCCTTGATGAAGAGTTGGGCGATGCCGTGCTTCGCCGCGAGTCGTGGGGCGGGC
>JBKJRX010000102.1:0-13196 GCA_046593155.1 Lacunisphaera sp. | reverse complement strand
CTGGTTGTAAGCCTTGGTCGGATCAGCCTCCATGGTGGCGATGTGCGGATTGTAGAGGCTGAGCGTGCTCTTCCGGCCTGCCGCATAGAGGCCGCCCTTGTAGAGTCGGACGCGCACGGTCCCGGAGACGTGCTTCTGCGATTCCGTCACCAGCGCCTGCAGCGCCTCGCGCTCGGGCGCGAACCAGAAGCCGTTGTAGACCAGCGAGGCGTACTTGGGGATGAGGGAGTCGCGCAGGTGCATGACCTCGCGATCCATCGTCAACGACTCCACCTGGCGGTGAGCCTGCATGAGGATCGTGCCGCCGGGAGTCTCGTAAACGCCGCGTGACTTCATGCCGACAAAACGATTCTCCACCAGATCCACGCGGCCGATGCCGTGTTTGCCGCCGAGCTTGTTGAGCGCCTTCAACACGCCACCGGGCGTGAGCTTCTTGCCGTTCACGGCGACGGCGTTGCCCTTCATGAAATCGATTTCGACATACTCCGCCTTGTCGGGCGCGTCCTCGGGAGCGACGGAGAGCTTGAACATCGCCTTGTTCGCCTTGGTAGTCGGATCAAACCACGGGTCCTCCAGGATGCCCGCCTCGTAGGAGATGTGCAGGAGGTTGCGGTCCATCGAATACGGTTTCTTGAGTGAAGCCTCGACCGGAATCTTGTGCTTCGCGCAGTAGGCGATCATCTCGGCTCGGCCGGGAAACAGATCGCGGTAAGCCTCGATCTTCCACGGCGCGATGATCTGGAGCTGGGGCGCGAGCGCCATGTAGGTAAGCTCGAAGCGGCACTGGTCATTGCCCTTGCCCGTGGCGCCGTGCGCGACCGTGTCGGCCTTTTCTTTTTTCGCGATGTCCACCTGCGCCTTGGCGATGAGCGGGCGGGCGATCGAAGTGCCGAGATAATACTGGCCCTCGTAAATCGCGTTGGCGCGGATCATCGGGTAAATGAAGTCCCGGGCGAATTCCTCGACGAGATCGAGGGTGTAGTGTTGGGAGGCGCCGGTCTTCAGCGCCTTCTTGTCCAATCCCTTAAGTTCTTCTTCCTGGCCCACATCAGCCGCAAAGGTAATGATCTCGGCGTCGTAGGTTTCCTTCAGCCATTTGACGATGACGGAGGTGTCGAGGCCTCCTGAGTATGCGAGGACGATCTTCATGTAGACTTTGTAGTGTTAGTAATCATCGGGCCTGCGCAAAGTAAAAATCGGGTATAAGGGTCAAAGGCCCTTCACGATTGCGTTTCACCCTGCCCAAGGACCATCTTCTCCAGTCGCATGAGCACGATTTCGCCACGATTCAGCCATGTCTCTGCGCGTGGATTCACGCTCGTGGAAATAATGATTGTCGTGGTCATCATCGGCCTGCTGGCGGCCTTGGCCATTCCCGCTTTCCAGCGTGTCCAGCGAGCTTCACAAAATGCGCGCGTGATAAATGATTTCCGCGTTTTCACCCAGGCCTTTGAAATCTATAACACCCAGAACGGCGCCTGGCCGAACAACGTCGGTCCGGGAGTGGTCCCAACCACACCCGTGCCCATGAATGGCGACTTTAAAGTGGCCTCTTGGCAGGCGATCACGGTGGTTGGTGGTCGCTGGAACTGGGACAACAACCTCGGCTCCGGCGGCAACGCGGGTATCTGTATTTCCGCTTATACGTGCACGGATGCCCAACTGGAGGAAATTGACGAGAAAATCGACGATGGCGACCTGACCACCGGGCATTTCCAAAAAACCACGCCGACCCGAGTGATGTTTATCCTCGCGAGCGGCTCTTGATTGCTCTGACGTTCAAGCCCGGCTGCGGGCCAGCATGGCCAGGACGGCCTTTTGGACGTGCAGGCGGTTCTCGGCCTCGTCGAAAATCACGCAGCGCGGATGGTCAAGCACTTCTTGGGTCACCTCCTCGCCGGCGTGGGCCGGCAGGCAGTGCATGAAAAGTGCATCGGGCTTGGCGGCCTCGAACAGTTTCTTGGTCACTTGGAATGGCATCATGCGTTGCTGCCGCTCGGCCGATTCGCTCTCCTGCCCCATGCTGGCCCACACATCCGTATAGACAATATCCGCCCCCGCCACCGCTTCATAAGGATCGGAGGTGAAGTGAAACGTGCCGCCTGATCGGGTCGCCAGCTCGCGGATCTCTTTCGTCGGGCCATCGCTCGCCGGACCACCCAACGAAACCTTCATGCCGAACAGGTTTGCCCCGAGGATCCAAGAATTGGCCATGTTGAAGCCCGTGTCGCCTAGAAACGCAACCTTGCGGCCTTGCAGTGAGGCGAACAAATCGCCCGCCGGCCCGGCCCAACGCTCGGCCGCGGTGAACGCATCCGTATAAATCTGGCACGGATGCAGGAAATCGGTCAGAGCATTCACCACCGGGAGGCCGCCATGCTGCGCCAGACCGACAATGTCGGCGTGGGCGTAAGTGCGCACCACCAGCCCGTGCACGAAGCGGCTGAGCACCTTGGCCGTGTCGCTGATGGGCTCGCCCCGACCGATCTGGATGTCGTTGGTGTTGAGGAAAAGCGGGTTACCGCCGAGTTCGTGGATGCCGACCTCAAATGACACGCGGGTCCGCGTGCTCGACTTGGCGAAAATCATCGCCCACGTCTGGCCGGCCAGCGGTTTCTCGTGGTGCCCGCGCTCCTGCTTGAACCGGCGGGCCAGGGCGAAAATCTGGGCAACCTCGTCGCGGGAACAATCGGTTTCCTTGAGGAAATGTCTCATGGCGTGGGTTGTTGGTTCTTCTGGGCCAAAACCGTCCGAATGATCGCCGTCGCGCGATCGAGCTGTTCTCTGGTGGCGATGAGCGGCGGCAGCAAGCGGACCGTATGGGTGCCGGCCATGGGGGCGAGCAGCCCCGCCTCACGCAGTGCCGTGACATAGGCCGCCGGCTCGGGCTGCTGCAGCAACAGGCCGAGCATGTAACCGCGGCCGGTGACGGCCTTCAGTTGCTTGGGAAATTCCGTGATTAACTTCTCCAGCTGGGTCTTCCAAGCGGTGCCGTTGATCTGCACTTTCTGCAGGAGGTTGTCCCGCTCGATGACATCCAGCACCGCGAGTGCCGCCGCGCAGGCCAGCGGTGTGCCGCCAAAAGTCGAGCCGTGCGAGCCGGGGGTAAAGAGGTCAGCGTGTTTTTCCGCCGCCCAGATGGCGCCCATGGGGTAGCCGCCGCCGAGACCCTTGGCCATGCCGATGGCGTCGGCGCGCACGCCAGAATGCTGAAAAGCGTAGAACGTCCCGGTGCGGCCGAGTCCGCACTGCACCTCGTCGAGCATCAGCAGCAGGTTGTGCTGGTCGCACAGCTGACGCAACCCCCACAGGAACTCATCGGTGCAGGGCGTGACGCCACCCTCGCCTTGGATCGTCTCCAGGAAAATGGCCGCGGTGTTTTCGTCCACCAGGTCCGCAAAACTCTGCAGGTTGTTGATCTCACCAAAGGCGAAGCCGGTCAGCATCGGCCGGAACCCCTTCTGGATCTTCTCCTGCGGGGTGGCGCTCATGCCGCCAAAGGTGCGGCCATGGAACGCATTCTTCGCTCCGATAATCCCGATACACTTACCCTCCACCCCCGCCTTGCGCAGGCCGTGCAGACGCGCGAGCTTGATCAGGCCCTCGTTGGCCTCGGTGCCGCTGTTGCAGAAAAACACCCGGCCGGGACCGGCCTGCTGCACCAGCCGGCGCGCCAGTTCACCCTGGTTGGGATGGCGGAAGAGATTGCTGCAATGAATGAGCTCGCCGGCCTGGCGGCGGATGGCCTCCACCCAGACCGGGTGGCAGTGCCCGAGCGCCGCCACCGCGACGCCCGAGGTGAAATCGAGGTATTCCCGGCCGGTGTCGTCCCACACCGAGATACCTGCACCGCGCACGATCGTGAGCGGCGCCCGGCCGTAGTTCTTCATGACGTAGGCGTCATAGAGCTCGGCGGTGTTGGTGCGGACGATGGTCGGCAGGCTCATGGAAAAGAAAGAAGACGGGAGTTTACGAATCCGGCGGGCAAATGCACGCGCGCAATGCGCCGCGTGCCGACGCTCAGCCGTGCACGATTTCGGTGCCCACGCCCTGGTCGGTGAAAATCTCGAGCAGCAAGCTGTGCGGCATGCGGCCGTCCACAAAGTGCACGCGCTGGACGCCTTCTTGCAAGGCGCGCACCGCGCTCTGCACCTTTGGGCGCATCCCTTTGTCGATGATCCCCTTCTTTTTCAGGGCCTCGACATCCCCCACTTTGACGGTGGATATGAGGGTCGCGGGATCCTTGGGGTCGGACAGCAGCCCGGGCACGTCGCTCATATAAACCAGGCGGCGGGCGCGGAGCGCACTGGCCACCCGGCCGGCCACCGTGTCGGCGTTCACGTTGTAAGGTTTCCCGTCATAACCTTCCGCCACAGGCGAGATCACCGGCATGAAACCGTCGGCGATCTCCTTCTTGATGAGCTTAACCTTCACCTCGGTGACATCACCCACGAAACCAAGGTCGCACTTGTTGCCGTCGTCGTCCGTTTCGAGCTTCTGGCAGACGAGCACGCTGTCACCGGCCAAGCCCTTCGGGCGGGCCTTGACCGCGGCGAGCGTGTCGCAGACATCCTTGTTCACGACCTCGTCGAGCGTCTTCTTGACGATCGCGATGGTGGCCTCGTCGGTGACCCGAAGGCCGTTGATGAAATTCGCCTTTAAGCCCGCGTCGTCCATCGCGCGGTTGATGGCCTTGCCGCCGCCGTGCACGACGACGACATTGATGCCGACCGCCGCAAGGAACGCGATGTCCGTGGCCACGCTTTGACGCACAGTCGGGTCGGGATCGTCCATGAAGCTGCCGCCGTATTTGACGACGAATGTGGAGCCGTGAAAGTCCTGGATGTAAGGCAGGGCCTCAAGAAGCACGCGCGCTTTGGCAATGACCTCGGAAACGTCCATCAGGCGGTCAGGAGCGGGCAAAAGACTGCGGCGCGGTGTTCATCAGTTATCGTGTGACTGAATTTGTTAAGGCAATACGCGCAGATTTCACTAAAAAAATGCACCGGAATGAGAATGTCCTGCGATCTGCTCCGTGTAGGTCGGGGTTTATCCCCGACACGTCGGGCGTAAAGCCCAACCTACAGTGTGGAACCCGCCCTGCGGCTCACTCGCTCTTGTTGTAGTGCACGTAGCCCTCGCTCAGGTCGGTCGCGAGCAGCCGGAACGACGCTTTGCCGAGGTGGAGATTGAGCGTGACGGTGAAACGCCGCGCCTTGACGATTTCCTTCCACTTAGGTTTGAGGTCGGCGTGGGGTTTGCCCGCGGTCATTGCCGGCGTGTCGTTATAGAGGATGTCCAGCTTGGCTTCGATCAGCTTGGCGCCCGCGTAACCGGCCGCGTCGGCCAGCCGGCCCCAATTGGGGTCCTCGCCATACCAGGAGGATTTGACGAGGAGCGAGTTGCCGATGGCGCGCGCCACCTTCTCGGCGTCGTCTGCGGAAGCAGCGCCGGCGACCTTTACCTCGACCACTTTGGTGATCTTTTCGCCATCGGAAACAATCTTGTCAGCCAGAACCTCACAGGCCTTCCACACCGCCTCGGCAAACAGCACCCGCAGTTCGCGCGGGCTCTTGTCGCCAACGCTGACACCGGAATGGCCGTTGGCCAGCATGAGCACGGTGTCGTTGGTGCTCATGTCGCCGTCCACCGTGATGCAGTTGAAGGTGCCCGTGACCGCCTCGGAGAGCGTTTTCTGCAGGAAACTGCGCGGCACGGAAAAATCCGTCGCGAGGAATGCCAGCATCGTGGCCATGTTCGGCTGGATCATGCCGGCGCCTTTGGCGATGCCCGAGACGAAGTGCTTCTTGCCGTCATAAGTGAAGCTGACCGTGACGGTCTTGGGCTTGGTGTCGGAAGTGAGAATGGCGCTGGCGGCCTTGTGGCCGTGGTCGGAGGTGCGACCCTTCTCGCTGACCGTGCGCTCAAGCCCCTTGAGCAGCTTCGGCATCGGCAAAGGCTGGCCGATGCGGCCTGTCGAACAGACAAAGAAGGAAGTGGCCTTGAGATTGAGCGAGGCCGCGGCGCGCTGCGCGGTCGTCACGGCGTCCTGCAGGCCCTCGGGGCCGGTGCAGGCGTTGGCGTTACCCGAGTTGGCGATGATGCCGTGGAACGGCCCGCCGTGGGCGAGGTGCTTCTGGCACAACAGAACGGGCGCGGCCTTGACGGCATTCTTCGTGAAGGTGCCGGCCGCAGTGCAGGGCCGCAGGGAAAAAAGCAGAACGAGGTCGAGGCGCTTGAGATCGTGTTTCTCCCGGATGTCACAGGCCACGCCAGCGGCCTCAAAGCCAGGCACATCCGTGATGCCGGCGCTGTCGGGAGTAACGATCAATGGGGTCATGGTGGGCTTAAAAATCAGACCAGCCCCGCGGTCTCGGGGAGACCGAGCCACAGGTTCATGATCTGGACGGCCTGGCCGCTCGCGCCCTTGACGAGATTGTCGAGGGCGGAGGTGAGGACGAAATTCCCGGTCCGGGCATCATGCACGGCGGAAATGTCGACGCGGTTGGTGCCGACCGTGTGGGCGGTATCCGGGGTTTCCCCGGACGGCAGGATCGCCACGAAAGAACGGCCGACGTAGGCCGCCTCCCAGGCGGTGTAGAGGGACTCGATGGTCGCGCCTTTTGCGGCCGGCACCGTGATGGTGGTGGCGATGCCACGGCGCATCGGGGCCAGGTGCGGGTTGAACTGCAGGACGATCTTCGCGCCAGTCGCAATGGAAAGCTGCTCCTCAATCTCGGCCAGGTGCCGGTGCTTCGTGAGACCGTAGGCCTTGGCACTCTCCGTGCGCTCGACGTAGAGATACTGCTCCTCGACCTTTTTGCCGGCACCACTGACGCCACTGAAGGAATTGACGACGATGTGCTCGCGCGCGACGAGGCCGGCCTTGAGCAACGGTGCGAGCGGCACAAGCGTGCTCGTGGGATAACAGCCCGGGGCGGCGGCGAGCTTGACCTCCTGCCTCCACTTCGGGTCGGTCAGCTCAGGCAGGACAAATCTGGCGGACGGCAGCAGCTCTGGCGCGTGATGCGCGCCATAGTATTTCTCGTAGGTCGCAAGATCGGCGACGCGAAAGTCGGCGCTCAGATCAACGACCTTCCGGCCGGCCGGGACCAGGGCCTTGGCGAAGTCCGCGGCCGTGCCATGCGGCAACGCGAGGAACCAGAGATCGATGTCTTTCCGCGCCGCGAGGACTGCCGCGTCGGAATCGCTGAATTTCAGCTGGTCGGCGACGGTGCCGCGCAATGCCGGGATAATGGCCGAAACCGGCTTGCCCGCATGCTGACGCGACGTGACCGCCGCCAGTTTGACCTGCGGGTGCCCGAGGAGGAGCTTGACCAGAACTTCGCCGGAGTAACCCGACGCACCGACGATACCGACATTCATTTAAGGGAAGGGAAGGGTAGGGTAGGGTTATGAATTCCCGCGGGGGAATCGAGAAGTTTCGTGGCCGCCAAAACAAAGAAGCGGAGGCCGTAAGGCGCTCCGCTTCGGGGGAAAACGTGTTCCAGTGTCGGGCGATTAACGCTTGGAGAACTGGAAGCGCTTGCGGGCGCCGGGCTGGCCGGCCTTCTTGCGCTCTTTCTCGCGAGGATCACGGGTGAGGTGACCGGCCTTCTTGAGGGTGACGCGGAGCTCGGGATTGAACTTCAGCAGGGCGCGGGCGATGCCATGGGCCACGGCGCCGGACTGGCTGCTGATGCCGCCCCCGGCGACGTTCACGATGACGTCGAACTTGTCCTTGCTGTCCGCGGTCACCAACGGGGCGACGGCGCGGCGCACGAAGTTATCGTGCGTGAAATAAACTTCGAACTTGCGGTCGTTGACCGACAGCTGGCCGGAGCCGGCGATGAGACGGACGCGGGCGGTGGAGGTCTTGCGACGGCCGGTGCCGAGATAAACGGAGGATTCAGCGCTCATGGATTACTTAAAGCTTAACGGGGTTCTGGGCCTCGTGATCGTGCGTGGCGCCGGCGAAGACGCGGAGCTTGGTCAGCATCTTGGCCGCGAGGCGGTTCCTCGGCAGCATGCCCTTGACGGCCTGTGAAATAATGAACTCGGGCTTCTGCCGGCGAACGTCGGTGAGCTTGCGATATTTCTCGCCGCCGACGTAGCCGGAGAACGACATGTATTCGGTGTGCTCTTCCTTCTTGCCGGTGAGGACAACCTTGCTCGCATTGATGACGACAACAAAGTCACCGGTGTCGACGTGGGGCGTGTAAGTGGGCTTGTGACGGCCACGCAGGATGTTGGCGGCTTTAACGGCGAGACGGCCCAGCACCTTGCCTTCGGCATCGATCAGATACCACTTGGGGGGCTGCTTGGTCTCATTCTTGGCCAGATAGGTTTTCATTTGCGGAAAGGGGCCAAAGGGAAGGATTTCGCCTACCTCTGTCAACCCCGAACCCTTCACATTCCTGAAAACAGTCCGCGGAGTGGCTTAACCCCTCAAAAGTCGAGATTTACGCCAAGTGTGACCCATAAATTTCCACGCGAAGACCGGCCAAATGGACCATTCGTTACCGAGCGACCAAAGCTGTCCGCGTAATGCAGCCCGGCGACCACGGTCGAATGCGGTCCGACCCGGTATGGCAAGTGCACTTCCCCGCCCCAGTAACCGTAACTGTCGCCGCGTTGCGGTCCCGGCGCATCGGGCCGCCAGTCCTCACCGCTCGCCCACCCGGCAAAGAGGTTTAGCTCAAGAAACGCCCCCAACTTGGTCAGCGCGATGCTGCGCGCGAACGAGGCCTGCATCGTGTCGGCGCGAAAACGGAAGTCGTGGTAATAAGCCAGGCCAGGCGTCAAACCCGCAATCGGCGCCAAGGTGGCCATCAAACCCAACTCAAGGGAACGATCCACGCCTCCGCCCGGCACGTCGCTGAACCATGAGTGCGCCACCGAGGCTTCCAGTGCGAACCCATCCGCCGGTTGCCAGGTGTAGACCGCATTCAGGTTCACCTCGCGCGGGCTGCCGCGATCGAGCGGCTGGTTCGCCCATAATCCCCCGCGAAATTTGTCATGGCTTAACTCCACGGCCACCTGCGCGGAATCTCCCGCCCGTTCGATCCCGCGGAAAACGTAACGCGAGGCATAAGCCGCTTCCACCCGGACTGGCGGTGGCTCATCGTCCTGGGCCAACCCCACGACCGCGGGCAGCACGACGAGCAAAAGACCGGCAATTGTTTGAGGCAAACGCATGAAAACCACTGGCCATGGATGTGTTTGTTTTTGACCCTCTTGTCCACACACTCGTTCCATCCATGAAGCCCTCCGCCCATCTCACCCTCCTCGCCGCCGGTTTCCTGGGCTTCAGCGGAATCGCGCTCGGGGCCTTTGGGGCGCACGCGCTCAAGGAGACTCTTGACGCCAATGGCATGGCACCGGCCTGGCAGACGGCCGTGCTTTACAACCTCATCCACGCCGTCGCGCTGCTGGCCCTGGCCGGCTGGACCGATGGCTGGCCGGGTGCCCGCTGGATTGGCCGGTGTTGGGTCGCGGGTGTGGTTTTGTTTTCCGGTTCGCTTTACTGGCTCGCCCTCGGCGGACCCAAGATTCTCGGCCCAATCACGCCGCTCGGTGGAGTCGCCCTTCTCCTCGGCTGGTCTTTGCTCGCGTGGAACGCCTTCCGCCTGCCCAAAACATGAAGCTGCCGCCTCCCCTGCTCGCTGCCCTCTCCGCCCTGCGCTCCGCGGGCGGCCGGCCGCGCCTGGTCGGCGGTTGCGTTCGCGACTGGCTGCTCGGGCTTGAGCCCAAGGACTTCGATATCGAGGTCTATGGATTGGACTACGAAGCGTTGGGGCGGGCACTGGCGCCGTTCGGTCCGACCGATCTCGTCGGCCGCAGTTTCGGCGTGCTCAAGGTCCGGCTCGATGGCGTCGAATACGATTTCAGCCTGCCGCGCCGCGAGTCCAAAACCGGAGCCGGGCACCGCGGCTTCGCCATCGCCGCCGACCCGGCGCTGGCCGAGGCCGAGGCCGCCGCCCGTCGCGACTTCACGATCAACGCCATTGCCTACGATCCGCTGGAAAACCGGATCCTCGATTTTCACGGCGGTGCCGAGGACCTGAAAAAGAAAATTCTGCGCCATACCGGTCCGGCGTTTGTGGAGGATCCGTTGCGAGTGCTGCGGGCTTTTCAGTTTGCCGCGCGGTTCGAGTTAACCCTCGCACCGGAGACGGTCACGCTGTGCCGGTCGATCCGCGACACCTATGCCGAACTCGCGGTCGAACGCGTATGGGGCGAATGGGACAAATGGGCCCTCAAGGCCGTGCAGCCCTCGCGCGGCCTCGCCGTGCTCAAGCAAACCGGATGGTTGCAGCATTTTCCCGAGATCGCCGCGCTGGACGGCGTCCCCCAGGAACCTGAATGGCATCCCGAAGGCGACGTGCTCGTCCACACCAATCACTGCTTGGACGCCTTGGTGAGGCTCGCCACCTGGCGCGAAGGCACACCGCCGACCCGCCGTCTTTTGGCGTTCAGCGTGCTGGCGCACGATTTCGGCAAGGCCACGACTACGAAGCAGGCCGAGCGTCGCGGCAAGCTGCGCTGGGTCAGCCCCGAGCATGAGGCGGCCGGGGGTCCGCTGGCCGAGAATTTCCTACAGCGCATCGGCGCACCGCTCGACTTGGTCTCCCGCGTGCGGCAGCTGGTGGTAAACCATCTGCTCCATCATCAAGGGGCCGAGGAATACCGTGACACCACGGTGCGGCGCCTCGCCCGCAAGATCGAGCCAGCCACCATCGATGAACTCATCGCCGTGATGCAGGCCGACCACTTGGGCCGTCCGCCGCTGGTTTCCGCGGAAACCGTGCGTCGCTTGGATCATTTCCGCGCCGCCGCCAAGCGGCTGGCTTTGGAACATGCCGCGCCCAAGGCTATTGTGCTGGGCCGGCACCTTATCAGCCTGGGGCTGCCTCCCGGGCCCCAGTTCAAACCGGCGCTCGAGGCGGCGTTCGAATCGCAGCTGGATGGCGCGTTTTATGACGAGGCGGGCGGCCTCGAATGGATGCGAAACTATTTGCGGGCCCATCCGCCTGTTTTATCCTCACCCTCCACCCCTTCTCCATGAGCACTCCCACCCAACTCGATCAACTCAAGCAATTCACCAAGGTCGTCGCCGACACCGGCGACTTCGCCAGCATGAAGGAATACGCGCCGCAGGACGCGACGACCAATCCCAGCCTCATTCTCAAGGCCGCTGGCATGCCCGGCTACGTCCACCTGCTGGACAAGGCCGTCAAGGATGCCGGCGCCACCGCCAGCACGGAAAAAATCATCGACCAACTGCTGGTGCTCTTCGGCAGCGAAATCCTCAAGATCGTCCCCGGTCGAGTCTCAACCGAGGTGGATGCCCGGCTTTCGTTCGACCGCGATGGTTCCATCGCCAAGGCGCGCGAAATCATCGGCCTTTACGAAAAGGC
This sequence comes from Lacunisphaera sp., assembly GCA_046593155.1. Taxonomy (GTDB): domain Bacteria; phylum Verrucomicrobiota; class Verrucomicrobiia; order Opitutales; family Opitutaceae; genus Lacunisphaera. The sequence continues at coordinate 1,776 of JBKJRX010000102.1, read as the reverse complement.
CGGCATTCCGCGCGAGCGCATCCTGATCAAACTCGCCTCGACTTGGGAAGGCATCAAGGCCGCCGAGCTGCTCCAGAAGGAGAAGATCAGCTGCAACCTGACGCTGCTTTTCTCGTTCGCTCAGGCCGTCGCCTGCGCCGAAGCAAAGGTCCAGTTGATCTCGCCCTTCGTGGGCCGCATCCTCGACTGGTATAAAAAGAGCACCGGCAAGGATTACGCCCCCACCGAGGATCCGGGCGTAAAATCCGTCACGGAAATCTACCTCTATTACAAGAAATTCGGCCACGCCACCGAGGTCATGGGCGCATCCTTCCGCAACAAGGGCGAGATCACCGAGCTCGCCGGCTGCGACCTGCTCACCATCAGCCCGCAGTTGCTGGGCGAACTCAAGGCCAGCACCGAACCGCTCGTGCGCAAGCTCGACCCTGCCAAAGCCAAGGCAGCCGACCTCAAGAAGGTGAGCTTCGACGAAAAGAGCTTCCGCTTCGCCTTTAACGAGGACGCCATGGCCACGGAGAAAACGGCCGAGGGCATCCGTGTGTTCGCCGCCGACATCGTCAAGCTCGAGCAGCTCATCAAGCAGAAGCGCGGCTGAGCACGTGGTAAGGCGGCGAATCCCCTCGCCGCCGCGGCGCGGAACGGAGTCCGCGCCCCACCCCCTGGTAGGAGCTTGCTTGCAAGCGATTCATCGACCGAAATCGCCTGCCAGCAGGCTCCTCCATGCAATCAACGCCGATCAAAGCCTTCCAGTGGGACCTCGCGCGTCAGGTGGAGCGGCTGGATTTCCTGCTGGGCTTGCTGCCGCGCTACGCGGCGTGGGGTTACCAGGAACTTTACCTGCACCTGGAAGACGCGGTGCATTACCCCAGCCTGCCCGGCGTCGGCCGCGATGATGCCTACACTTACGAGCAACTCGGCGAACTCGTGCTAACCGCGGCACAGAACGGCATCCGCGTCGTGCCGATCATCAACCTGCTCGGCCACACCCAGTATCTCATCAAGCATCCCGAATGGCGCGAGCTGAACGAACTACGTGACGAGCGCGGACGGCCGTTGCCCCAAGGCCAGATCTGCCCGCTGCACCCGCGGACGCTGGAGGTCGCGGAAAGGCTCCTGCGCGACCTCGCGCCGTATTGCACCGCGGGCAAGGCGCACGTCGGGCTCGACGAATCATTTCATCTCGGCAAATGCCCGCGTTGCCGCGAGGAAGTCGCGCGCTTGGGCCTCGGCGGGCATTTCGCCGGCCACGTCAACCGGCTGCACGCCCTCGCCGGGGCCCAGAGCCTGCAGCTGGGGCTGTGGGCCGACATGCTTTATTTCACGCCCGAGGCCATCCCGCTGCTGCCCCGCGGCATCACGGCCTACGATTGGTATTATTACCCGTTCGCAAAAAAGCCGCGCGTGGAGTTCTTCAACTTCGCCGAACGCGATCTGCTGCCGGCCCTGAGGAAGCAGGGCATCGCTTATTACGGCTGCCCGATGAACGGCGCGTTCCGCCACGAGCCGCTGCCGGTGTTCGGCGACCGGCTGGCCAATATCCGCTCCTGGTGGCAGCGCTGCTCGGCGGTGAAAGCCGAGGGTTTTCTGGTGACCTCCTGGGAGGCCTACCGGCTGGCGCTGGAAACCACCACGGTGGTGGACGCCGCGGCGGCCAATCTCTGGCTGGAACCAACCCAGGACGACGCCACGGCGATGCTGGCCCGCGGCCTTGCGCGCACGTTCAAGTCAGAGGCTCCGCGCCCACTCGCCCGCGCCTTGCTCGCGGCCGATGAGCAC
>JBKJRX010000307.1:0-9942 GCA_046593155.1 Lacunisphaera sp. | reverse complement strand
CGGGCGCCTCCCGGCCCATGGCCACGGCGGCGAGCGAACGGGTGACGGTGTGCAGCGGCGGGACGGAAAAACGGGTGAGGGGCATGGCTTGCGATTAGCATCCGACCTGCCGGCTCGCCAGAGTATTTTTTGCCCCGGACCTTTACCAGCCCTTGGGAATCGCGGCCGTCAGGTTCACCGGTGCACCGTCGGTGATGAGCAGGTTGTCCTCGAAACGCACGCCGCCGATATGCAGGTGCTGCTCGACCAGCGGCCAGTTCACCGCGTCGCGGTATTTCGCGCGGCGGCCCGTGTCGTTGAGGATCGCCGGGATGAAATACAGGCCGGGCTCGACGGTGGTGATGTAGCCGGCGCGCAACACGAGGTCCATGCGCAGACTGCGCAACGACGGGCGCGGATCCTTGGTGCGGCCGGGCTCGAGGCCGCTGGCGTCGCGCACGCCGAGCCCGAGCAGGTGGCCGAGGCCGTGCGGATAGAACAGGGTGTGCGCCTCCTGCTCGACGAGTGACTGCGGGTTGCCCTTGAGCACGCCCATGGCCACGAGGCCGCCCATCATGTCGACAGCGGTGGCGAAATGCAGGTCCTTCCATTCGGCGCCGGGCCGGCAGCGGTCGCAGGTGCGTTGCTGCGCCTCAAGCACGACCGCGGCGAAGTCGCGCTGGAAGGCCGACGGCTTGCCGGCGACATAGGTGCGGGTGACATCGATCACGTAGCGGTCGAGCTGCGGACCGGAGTCGATCAGGATGAAATCGCCGTCCTTCGCCACGCGATCAGGCGAGGGGGAGCCGTGGAAGACGGCGCTCTGCGCGCCGATGCCGACAATGGAATCGTAGCCTGTCACCTGGGCGCCGTGGCGGAAATACTCCGCCTCGAGTTCGATCTGGAGGGTGCGCTCGCTGACGCCGGGCTTGAGAAGGGGCTGGATGGCGGCGTAGCCCGCCGCGGTTGCCGCGGCGCAGCGCTTCATCAAATCGATCTCCGCGGGCTCCTTGGGCCGGCGAGCGTGCTTGTAGGCTTCGCGGACTTGCGCGGTGCGGGCTTCGTCAAAAGCAACGCCGGCCACGGGCGCGCCAAGCATGACGACGCGGCGGCCTTTCCGGGCGGAGAGCCACGCGGGAAATTTTGCCAGCAGTTCGCCGGGCAACTGCTCCTTGCCCTCCCACACGCGGTCCATCTCGGTGACCTCGGGGACGAATGAGGTCCAGCCGGATTTCGGGTCATACGCGACGATGCCACCTGTAGCCTCGGCATGGCCGGTGAGGTAGTAATATTCTTGGTGCGCGATGAAGGGCAGGAGCGCGTCGCTGATCTCGGGCTTGGGGGCCGGGTGGCCGGCACCGGCCAGCAGAATCTCGTCGGTCAGGCCTAAGGCGGGGGCGATGCGGGCGCGGCGAGTGGCGTAATCGATGGTCATGGGGATGCCGCTATGTAGGGCGGGATCGTCGATCCCGCCAACGATAAAGGCGGGGTCGGCGGCCCCGCCCTACAGTTGTGCCGTCAGATTTTTGTGTCCGCTGTCGCGTCCAGTTCGGCCAGGGCCTTCGTTGCCGGCTCGAAGCCCGGGGTGATTTTTAATGCCGCCTCAAAGCGTGCGCGGGCCTCGTCCTTGCGGCCGAGCTTCGCGAGGATGCGGCCGCAGGCGTTCTGCATGCCGGCGTGCCCGGGCTTCAGCTGGGCGGCCGATTCGTAGAGGGCGAGGGCCTCGGTGAATTTTTCGTCTCGCTCGCTGATGCGGGCGAGTTCGATCGTGCCCAGGAAGGGATCGATCTGTTGCACGCGGGTGGCAAACTCCGCGGCCTTTGCCAGGCTGCCGCCGGCGATCTCGGGGGCGTTGCTGTAAAAGCGGGTGAGCCCGATGAGGCCCGGCACATGTTTTGGGTCGAGGGCGATGGATTGCTCGAAGGCCTTCTTCAGCTTCGAGGACAGGGCGGCCATCTGCAGAAAGTTCACCTCGTTCATGCGCTGGCTGAGGGCGACGCCGAGCTGGGAGAAATACTCCGGCTTGGCCGGGTCCGCCTTGGTGGCTTGTTCGGCGAACTCGACGGCCTCCTTGGCTTTCTTCTGCTGGAGGCTTTCGATGCTTTGCTGGTGGAGCGCGGGTGCATCAGCGGACACAGCGGACGTCTGTGCGACGGCCAGCGTGGTGAGGAGAAGGGCGGCGAGGGCCGCGCGGATGATGTGGGTTTTCATGGGATGGGTTGGGTTGAGGGATTGGGTGGGCCAGCGAGCTTGCTCGCGCAGATTGTAAGAGGCGTGAGCAAGCTCACTGGCCCACGGCTTGAAGTTATTCCTGCTGCAGCGCCTGGGTCGGGTTGAGGCGGGCGGCGCGCAGAGCAGGGAGAAAGGCGGCGGCCAGCACGACGGCCGGCAGAAACACGAGCAGGGCGCCGAGCACGAGCGGGTCGGCGGGCGTGACGCCATAGAGCGCGCCGCGCAGCAATTGGGTGAGACCGAGGGCGCCCACGAGGCCCACCGCGACACCGATTCCGGCGAGCAGCGCGGCGCGGGCGAGCACCCAGCGCAGGATGGCGCCGGGCGCGGCGCCGAGCGCCATGCGCACGCCGATCTCCCGGGTGCGCTGGCCGATGGTGAAGGCCATGCTGGCGTAGATGCCAAAGGCGGAGAGGCCCAGCGCCACCGCGGCGAACAACCCGAACAAGGCGGCCCGCAGGCGTGGCTGAGTCGCGGAGCGCGCGATGTTCGCCTCCATGGTGCTGGTGCTCATGGTCAGCGTCGGGTCCGCGCGGCGCATGGCATTCTGGATCGTGGCGGCGCTCGTGCCGCTGGTGCGGACGACGACCGTGGTGAAAAACCAGGGCGACTGGCGTTGCGGCACGTAGAGCTGCGGCACGGGGTCATCCGCCTGTGTGTTCTGCTTCACATCACCGACGACGCCGACGACCTCGCGCCAGCCGCGCACCATCCATGGCATGGTGCGGATGCGCCGGCCGATCGGATCGGCGTCGCCGAACAGCCGCTTGGCCATCGTCTGGTTGATAATGCACACCGGGCGGTTCGCGGCGGCCTTCAGGTCGTCGGCGTCGGTGAAGCCCCGGCCGCGCACGAACGGGATGCGCATCGTCGCGAAATACTCCGTGCTGACGGAATTGAAGACGGCCTCGTCGGCGTTGCCCTCCTCGACGGGGCGGCCCTCGACCCAGAACGGGTAGCGCAGGGTGATGCCGGTGAGCGGCGCGCTGCTGTTGAGCGCCACGGCGGTGACGCCCGGCTCGCGGCGGACTTCGCCGAGCACGCGCTCATAGTAGTCCCCGAGCTGCGTGAAATTGTCCCAGCGCGACTGGGGCGGGGAGATGCGCAAGGTCAGCACGCCGGCCGGGTCGAACCCCGGGGCGGTGCGCTGGAGGGTCAGCAGGCTTTTCATGAGCAGGCCCGCGCCGGTGAGGACGACGAGGGTCAAGGCGACCTGGCCGGCGATGAGCGCGCCCTGCACCTGGCCGGCGAAACGACTGGAGGCACCGCGGCTGCCGCCGGACTTGAGCATTTCGTTCACGTTCGCGCGCAGCACCTGCCACGCGGGCAGCAGACCGAAGATCAGGCCCGTCAGCGCCGACACGGTGACAGCGAAAACCAGCGCGGTGCCATCCACACCGATGGCCGACGAGCGCGGAATCAGCCCGGGGGGCAGCTGGCTGGCCATCGCCGGCAGGCCGACAGCGGCCAGGGCGATGCCGGCTGCGCCGCCGAGCAGGGAAAGCAACAGGCTTTCCAGCAACACGGCCCGGGCGAGCGCCTGCGGGGTGGCGCCGAGTGCAAGGCGGACAGCGAGTTCTTGCAGCCGCGCCACGCCGCGCGCGAGCATGAGGTTGGCGAGGTTTACGCAGGCGATGAGCAGCACGAGGCCGACCGCGCCGACGAGCAACAGTAGGGAGGAGCGCAGGCCGCCGACGCGCATCGCAAGGAGGGGTTGCACGGTGACGCTCCAGCCGCGGTTCGTGTTCGGATATTCGCTGGCGAGCGTGGCGGCGATGGCGGAGGCCTCGGCCTGCGCGGTGGCGAGGGTGGCGCCCGGCTTGAGCCGGCCGACCGTGGCCCAGAAACGCGAGTCGCGCGCGAGATTCTCAGGTGCCTCGACGGGGAAGGGCAGCCACGCGTCCACAAACTCCGGCTCGCGGAAATCCTCGGGCATGACGCCGATGATGGTGGCCGGCTCGTTGTCGAGCATGATGGTTTCGCCAATGATGCTGGCGCGTTCGGCAAAATGCCGGCGCCAAGCCGCGTGGCCGAGGATGACGGTGCGACCGGCACCGGCGCTGAATTCATCGAGGTTGAAAGTGCGGCCGGCCTGCGGGGCCGTGCCGAACACCGCGAAGAATTCCTCGGTGACCTTGCCAACGACCAGTTGCACGGGATCGGCGCCCTGCGGCGCATAACCGGCAAAGTCGGGCCGGTAAGCGGCGAAGGCGTCGTAAGACTGGACGCGTTCCTTGAAGTCCCGGAAATCCGTGAGCGAGAGGGCGGGCTGGGAGAGGGCCTTGGCGGAGTTGAGCGATTTGAAACCGACGAGTTGCTCCTGCTCCGGGTAGGGCAGCGGGCGGAGGATGATGGACTGGAAGATGGAAAAGATCGCGACGTTTGCGCCGATGCCGAGCGCGAGCATGGCGATGGCCAGCAGGGCAAAACCGGGGGCGCGGCGCAGGGGGCGCGTGGCGGCGGTCAGTTCGGTGAGCAGGCGGTGGAGCACGGCATGACCATACCTGATTACGTGGTCCGCCACATCGTCCGGAAGTCACTGTCGGGGTCATGCCGGGGCATGACTTGGGGTCATGGGGGAGAAAGGCGTGAGCAAGCTCACTGGCCCACGAGGGCAAGGCGGGGTGGGCCAGCGAGCTTGCTCGCGCTCTTCCGTCAACGCAGCCAATCAGCGAACGGCTTTCCATCATCCAGTCGTGGGTTGAACCAATTGGCCTCCCGGAGTCCGAGCCAAAACCAAGGATAAGTGTTCGAGGCGGGTAACAAGCCCGCCCGATAGGGATTCAAAAAGATATACAACAAAACGCCTGCGATGGATTCGGCTTCGCGCAAGCGGTGCTCATAATAATTCCCCTGCCATTTAAGACCGGCGGCTGCGAGCGTCGGACGTGATTTTGACTTGAAGCGGGCGATGACCCGGCTGAGTGGCAGTTTGTCGTGTAGCGTCGCAAGCAGGTGAAGATGATCGGGCATGATTACGGTTCCGCGGATTGTCCAATAACCGTCGCTTTCGATGTGCTCGATCTCGGCCCGAAGTGCCGGCGCCACAACGGGGCTGGTCAATCCTGTCCGCCTATCATCAGTGCAGAGGGTGAGAAAGTAATCCGTGTAAGGCTGCGAAACACGGAACCGTCGCAGGATCTCGTCGCCTTCTTTCGATCTCATGTGTCAATGCTACGCCTGCGGAAGGACTGAGTAAGTCAATCAGTCCACCTGAAAAGAGGCGTGAGCGAGCTCACTGGCCCACGAAGAGGCGCGAGCAAGCTCGCTGGCCCACCAAGAAAGTGCGCGAGCGAGCTCGCCGCCCACCGTTCAGATCAGCCCCATCTCCCGGGCGCGGAGAGCGGCCTGGGTGCGGTCGAGGACGCCGAGCTTGCCGAGGACATTCGTCATGTGGTTCTTCACAGTGCCCTCGGTGATGTTCAGGCGGGAGCCGATCTCTTTGTTGCTGCAGCCGGCGGCGAGCAGCTTGAGCACGCCGAGTTCGCGCTCCGAAAGGGGATCGGCGAGGGTTTGAGAAACCTTTTTGCCCTCGCGGGCGGACAGCCGGTTGAGCTCGGCCATCATACGGGCGGTCACGGCGGGTTCGAGGACGGACGCGCCTTTGGCGGCGGCGCGGACCGATTCGTTGAGCTTGTCGGCGGAGCAGGCCTTCAACAGGTAGCCGAGGGCGCCGGCCCGCATGGCCTCAAAGATCTCCTCATCCTCCTCGAAGGTCGTGAGCACGACGACCTTGGTCGTGGGCACCGCGGCCATCACGCGACGCGTGGCCTCGACGCCGCCCATGACCGGCATGCGCAGGTCCATGAGGATGACGTCGGGCTTGTGGACCTTCGCGAGGGCGAGGGCGCGTTCGCCGTTTTCGGCTTCGGCGACGATGTCGAAGTCGGGCTGCAGCGTGAGCAGCGTGCGGAGCGCCTCGCGGAAGAGCGACTGGTCGTCGACCAGCATGAGGCGGAGCTTCTTATTATTGTTCATCGTTCGTTAATGGAGACGGGGTGCCCTCACCCTGTGCCTTGTCATTTGCGGGGTGAGGGCACCCCGCCTCCAAGTTTCAGCCCTCACGCCGGCACCTCGATGGTGAGGGCGAAGCCGCCGTCGGGACGGTTGCCGGTTTCGACGCGCCCCCCGAGCAGCTCGATCCGCTCGCGAATGCCGACCAGGCCGAAGCCGGTGGCGGCGGTGCCGTTGGCGCCACGGCCGTTGTCGATTACGGCAAGCCGCACGCGGCTGGTGGCGGCGAAGTCGAGCGAGAGCTCGGCCGAGGTGGCACCCGCGTGCTTGCGAATGTTGGTCAGCCCCTCCTGGGCGGAACGGAAAAGGGCGTGTTCGATGGCCGGTGGCAGAGGACGGGCATGACCGACCAGGCTGAGGGTCACGGGCAGGCCGGCGTCCTGCACCAGCGTTTGCAGCGCTTCGGGCAGCGGCGGTCGCGCGGTGTCGGTGCGGAGCGCGCCGACCGAGCGACGGACATCGTCGAGCGCGTCGCCGGTGAGCTTGGCGGCCTTGAGGATCGCCTCGCGGGCCTTGTCCGGCTGACCGGGCAGGATGGCGGCGGCGGCATCGAGCTGGGTCTTCACGACGGTGAGGTAGTGGCCGACCCCGTCGTGGATCTCGCGCGCGACGCGGTTGCGCTCGCGGGTGGTGGCAAGGTCCTCGGCCTGCACGGCATAGGATTGCAGCTTGGCGTGGGCCGCCTCGATCTCCCGGCGCAACTTTTCCTCCCGTTCGCGGGCGACCAGGGCCCGTTTGGTAATGAGGGTGAACGCGATGGTGAAGATGAAGCCGGAGGCATAGTTGAAAATCGCCTCCCGGGCAGCCCCCCAGCCGAAATAAATCCACCAGATTGAAATGCAGAGGAGGAACAGGTAGCTTGCCACCAGGGTGGCGTAGCGGGGCCGGAGATCAAAAATAGCCTGGCTGGCCACGGGGAGCACGAGCAGCCCGAAAAAGCCGCGGAACGGGCTGACAAAGGTCAGCACGGTGAGCAGGGCGCATTGCACGAGGTAATAAACGATGAAAGGCCCGATTTTGCCGCACTTCAGATAGGTGCTGGAGAGAATGCCGATCGCGGCGTAAAGGCCGCCGAGAGCAAAGGTGACCGGGACCATCTCCGCCGGGCCGAAATACCGGCTGGTGAAAAAAAATCCGCCGAAACACGTCAGGACAATGCTCGCGAAGGCGAACGCGCCGTAAAGGCTGCCGCTGCGGCGGGAATCGTCGTGAGCATCGAAGTCCATGGGCCGGCAGCCTACCACGCCGGGCCCGCTTGGCGATATAGGAAGAAAGTCATGGGGTGGTCATGGCCTCTGATCGTTCTCGTAATCGTTCTCTTTCTCTCGGTCTTGGGATGCGTAATCCGGAGAACTGAGAGAACGAGAAATAGTAGGAGAACGGGAATGATTTTACAGCAGCGCCGCGTGCAATATCTCGACCGGGTGCAGGGCGATGCGGCCCGTGGCATCCTTGACCTGATGCCGGCAGCTGGTGCCGGGGGCGGCGATGATCGTGTCGTCCGGGGCGCTGCGCACGGCGGGGAAAAGCACGAGTTCACCGATCTGCTGGGAAAGGGCGAAGTGTTCCACCTCGTAGCCGAACGAGCCGGCCATGCCGCAGCAACCTGAGGGAATAATGCTCACCTTGTGGCCGACCGGCAGCTCAAGCATCTTCACGGTGGGAGTAAGGGACGACAGCGCCTTCTGGTGGCAGTGGCCGTGGAGCTTGATGGCGCGGACCTCCGCCTTGAAGGCGGCGCGGCTGATCCGGCCGGCGTCCGCCTCGCGGGCGATGAACTCGTCGATCAGCAGGGCGTTCTTCGCGAGGGCCCTCGCGGCATCGAGCAAGTGGGCGGGCACGAGATCCGGATACTCGTCGCGAAAACTCAGGATGCAGGACGGCTCGAGGCCAATCAACGGCGCGCCACTGGTGATGACGTCCTTGAGCAGCTCGACGTTGCGAATGGCAAATTTCTGCGCGTCGCGCACGAGGCCCTTGGAGAAATGCGCGCGGCCGCTCTCGACGTGCTCCGGGATGATGACCTCGTAGCCGAGCTTGTTCAGGAGCTGCACGGCCTTGATGCCGACGGGCGTGTCGTTGTAGTTCGTGAACTCGTCGCAGAAGAGGAAGACGCGGCCGTGGGGGAACAGATTGGTGGGCGGCGAGCTTGCTCGCGCATCGCCCGAACCTGCGTGAGCGAGCTCACGGCCCACAGGCAAGCCACCGACCCCGGTCCTATTGGCGTGTTTCGCGTGCCATGCGGCGAGTGTGGTGGCATGCAGCGTTGGGAGGCTGCGTTTCACAGCGAAACCGGCGAAATATTTGACCAGGCGGCTTGTCAACCAATAGTTGACAAGCGCATTGTAGAGCCAAGGAACTTTCGAAGCCCATCTCATCGTCGCCGTGAAGCCGGCCACGAGCCGCGAGCGGAGCGGCACGCCGTTGGCATCATAATAGTGCTGCTGCCACTCGGCCTTGAGGCGGGCGACGTCGACGTTGGACGGGCACTCGGATTTGCAGCCTTTGCACGAGAGGCAGAGGTCCATGACCTCCTTCACCTGTTCGCTGTCCCAGGCGTTCATGCCGTCGCGGGCCTCGGTCAGGACCTGGCGGAGCATGTTGGCGCGCGCGCGCGTCGTATCCTTTTCATTGCGCGTGGCCATGTAGCTTGGGCACATCGTGCCGCCCATCAGATGCGACTTGCGGCATTCGCCGACGCCGTTGCATTTCTCGGCGGCGCGGAGCACGCCCTGCGTGGCGCTGAAGTTGAAGACCGTCTTGTATTCCGGCGTCGGGTGGTCGGGGCCGTGGCGCAGCGAGGTGTCCATCGGCGGGGTGTCGATGATCTTGCCGGGATTGAACAGGCCGTGCGGGTCGAAGGTCTCCTTCACGCGCCGCATCATCGCATAACACTCCGGGCCGACCATGAACGGGATGAACTCGCCGCGCAGCCGGCCGTCACCGTGCTCGCCGGAGAGGGAGCCGCGGTATTTCTTAACGAGAATGGCGACATCGGTCGCGATGCCGCGGAAGAATTTCATGCCTTCGTGCGTCTTGAGGTCGAAAAGCGGGCGGGTGTGCAGTTCGCCGGCGCCGGCGTGGGCGTAATAGACGCTGCTGACGCCGTATTTTCCGCGCATCAGCTGGTCGAACTCGGCGATGTAGGCCGGCAGGTCCTCGACGGCAACAGCCGTGTCCTCGACGACCTCGCGGGGCTTGGCGTCGCCAGGGACGTTCATCATGAGGCCCTGGCCGGCGCGGCGGAGATCCCAGACCTTGTTGGCGTCGTCGCCCCAGAGCACGGGGAAGGCATAGCCGAGGCCGGCGGCGCGCATTTCCGTCTCCAGTGTTTGCATCACGGCCTCGATCGCCTCGCGCTTTTCGAGCCGGACCTCGATGACGAGTACGGCACCGGGATCGCCCTGCACAAAGAAGCGGTTTTTCGCCTGCTCCAGGTTGGCCTTCGTACACTCGAGGATGTGGCGGTCGATCAACTCGCAACCGAAGGGCCGGTGGCGCATCGCAATGAGCGTGGCATGCAACGAATCCTGGATGGTATTGAAATGGGCGCACAACAAGGCTCCGGCCGGCGGCAGAGGTTCGACATTGAGCTCGAACTCGACCCCGAGGAACAGCGTGCCCTCGGAACCGGCGAGGAGCTGACAGAGATTGAAGGGTTGGTCCGACTGCGGATCAAAGACATTGCACTCCATCAGCCGATCGAGCGCGTAGCCG
>JBKJRX010000343.1:0-16385 GCA_046593155.1 Lacunisphaera sp. | reverse complement strand
TTGCCTTTCGAGTGGTGGTCGCAATTCCGGCTCGAGGCGCGGTTCGGTTTCAACAAGAGCACGCTGGGGCTCTGGATCACCGATCACGTCAAGTCACTGCTGCTCGGCCTGGCCATCGGCTTCCCGCTGGCGTGGGGGCTGCTCGCGCTCGTCGGCTGGGTGGGGACGTATTGGTGGGTGTGGGGCTTCGTGCTCCTGTTCGGCTTCCAACTGTTGATGATCGTGCTTTATCCGAAACTCATCCTGCCGCTTTTCAACAAACTCACGCCACTGCCGGAGGGCGACGCCCGCGCGCGGTTGCTGGCACTGTCCGAGCGCACCGGCTTTCGGGCGCAGACCATCGAGGTGATGGACGGCTCCAAACGCTCGGACAGTGCCAGCAACCGCGCGCGGGCATCGCCCTCCGGCAGGGGCGTGAGTTTGTTGAAAAGCGGCAGGATGAGTTTCGGATAAAGCACGATCATCAACAGTTGGAAGCCGAACAGGAGCCCGAAGCCCCACACCCACCAATACGCCCCCACCCAGCCGACGAGCGCGAGCAGCCCCCAGGCCAGGGGGAAGCCGATGACCAGGCCGAGCAGCAGTGACTTGACGTGATCGGTGATCCAGAGCCCGAGCGTGCTCTTGTTGAAACCGAACCGCGCCTCGAGCCGGAATTGCGACCACCACTCGAAAGGCAGGTTGGGCAGACCGAGCAAAATCATGGTGCCGACGAGGAACAGGGCGCCGCTCCACGCCGCTCCGGGCGCGAGGCCGTTGAACTTCGTCCAGAGCCATGGCAACAAGCCGCTGAAGAGCACCCCGCCAAGCATCGCCACCTCCCACACGGTCTCGAGCGAGCTGAACCGGCTCTTGGCGAGCGTGTAGTCCACTGATTTCGCGTAGGTCGCATCGTCCATGACACCGGCGAGTGCGGCCGGCCGGGCACCGGCATGACGGCGGGCCTCCCGGCGGTTGAGGGCCTCAAGCGCCAGCTTGGCGAGGAGACGCAGGAAAATGAGCGTGACGACCGAGGGGAGCAGCCAATCCATGGAGGCACTCCAAGGGTATTTGGGCCGACGCCAATCCCAAATCCACCCGAACGCCAAACCTGGAGCGACGCGGCGACCGCCGTCAAGCGGGCCACTCCAACTGGCGGGCGGGGCCATCAGCCCCGCGAGGCGTCGTCGGCGTAGGTTGCGCGCTCGCGCACAACGTGGCTGCAAGCACGCCACCTACATTCAAACCAGCGGGGCTGATGGCCCCACACGATCTCGATACACCCGCATACGCTAACCCCCTGTCCACCCATCGCTTTCCCACCCATCCAAAGTTTGATTGAAATCCCTGCCTTCGGGCCCACATTGGCGGCGTGGATTCCGACAAGACCGCCAAACTCAGTTTCGAATCAGCGCTCACCAAGCTTGAGGCCATTGTTGACTCGATGGAATCGGGCGAAGTGCCCTTGGCCGAGCTGCTGGCCAAATACGAGGAAGGCAGCAAGTTGCTCAAGGTCTGCGAGGGCCGCCTCAAGGAAGCCGAGCTGAAGATCGAGAAGTTGAAAAAAGCCAAGGACGGCAGCGCCGCCTTTGAGCCGTTTGAATCCACCCGCGCGGAATAACCGCCGGTTTGTTCTGCCAAAGATGAGCACCACTCCGTCCGTCCCCACCCTGCTCTCCCGCATCGCCGGTCCCGCCGACGTCAAGGCCCTCGCGCCCGCGCAACTGCCACAACTCGCGCAGGAAATCCGGGACGAGCTGATCGAGGTCACCGCCCGCAATGGCGGCCATATCGGCCCCAACCTCGGCGTGGTCGAGCTGACCATCGCGCTGCATCGCGTGTTCAGCACGCCGGAGGACCAGCTGGTTTTCGATGTCGCCCATCAGGGCTACGTGCACAAACTGCTCACGGGCCGCCAGGGCGATTTTTTCCACAAGCTCCGGAAGAGCGGCGGCGCCTCGGGTTTCCTCTACCGTGCCGAAAGCCAACACGATGCGTTCGGCGCCGGTCATGCCGGCACCGCCCTGTCGGCCGCGCTGGGCATGGCCACGGCGCGCGATTTGCGCGGCTCCAACGAGCACGTGGTGGCGGTCTGCGGCGACGCCGCCTTCACCTGCGGCATCACCCTCGAGGCGATGAACAACGTCGTCAGCTCGACCAAGCGCCTCATCGTCATCCTCAACGACAACGAGTGGTCCATCGCCAAGAACGTCGGCGCCATCTCCGGCTACCTGAACCGCATCAGCACCAGCCCGACCTACAACAAGCTGCACCACGACGTCGAGGCGTTCTTCAAGAGCTTCCCGACCGGCGTGGAGATGAACAAGGTTTACCACAAGTGGAAGCGCGAGACGAAGGACTTCTTCGTCGAGTCGTCGCTGTTCGAGAAATTCGGCCTGCGCTACCTCGGACCCGTGGACGGCCACAACCTGGCCGCGCTGGAGAAAAACCTGGAGTTTGCCCGGCACTGCGATGTGCCCGTGCTCATCCACGTGCTGACCAAGAAGGGCAAGGGCCTCGACGCCGCCATCAATTCGCCCGAGAAATTCCACGGCGCCAGTCCGTTTGACCCCGAGACCGGTGAGAGCGCGCGCCCCATCCCCGGCACGCCGCCCAACTACCAGGACGTCTTTGGCGCCGCGCTGGCCCGCTTCGCCCGGTCGGATCCGAAGGTGCTGGGCATCACCGGCGCCATGCCGAGCGGCACCGGTCTTTCCATCCTCGCGAAGGAAGTGCCCGCGCAGTTTTTCGACGTCGGCATCGCCGAGGAGCACGCCGTGCTCTTTGCCGCCGGCCTCGCGACCAAGGGTTTCCGCCCCGTCTGCGCGATCTACTCGACCTTCCTCCAGCGCGCCTACGACCAGGTGATCCATGACGTCGCGCTGCAGAACCTGCCCGTGACCTTCTGCATGGACCGCGCGGGCCTCTCGCCCAACGACGGCCCGACGCACCACGGCCTGTTCGACCTTGCCTACCTCCGTTGCGTGCCCAACGCCACGGTGATGCAGCCGAAGGAGGAGGACGAACTCGTGGACATGCTGCACACTTCGCTCCATCTGCCCGGCCCGGGGTTCATCCGCTACCCGCGCGGCGCCGGCACCGGCGCGCCCATCAAGGCCGAACCCGCCCTCATGCCCATCGGCCAGGCCGAGGTGCTCAAGGTCGGCACGCAGATCATCTTCTGGGCGCTCGGCAACATGGTGCCTGAGGCCCTGAAGCTCGCCCAGCGCCTCGAACGCGAGGAGAATGTCTCGGTCGGCGTCGTCAACGCGCGCTTCGTCAAGCCCCTCGATCGCAACCTGCTTCTCAGCCAGGCCGCCGTGATCCCGCTTATCATCACGATGGAAGACCACGTGCTCGCCGGCGGTTTCGGCAGCGCCGTGATCGAGGCCCTGCAGGAGGCGCATTGCCCGACCGCAGTCGAGCGCATCGGCTGGCCCGACAAATTTGTCGAACACGGTAGCAGCGTCGAGATCCTCCGCGCCGCCTATGGCCTCGCGCCGGATGACATCTTCCAGCGGATCAGTGACCGCTGGCGCGGGCTGCAGTCGGAGAAGCCCACGGCCGACGTGCGGTGACCCGCGCAGTGAGGTGGAACCGGACCTCCGGGCCGGTTTGCCTTGCGCACATGCATAGCCCGCCCGGAGGTCGGGCTCCACCCATAAAAAAACCGCGCCCCTCACGGGTGCGCGGCTCGGACTGTAGGGTCGGCGCTTGCCGCCGGACCGGCCTGCCGACAAGCGGCAGCCCTACATTATTTCTTCACTTCTTCTTTCTTCTCCATCTTGCCGCTGCCCTTGCACTTTTCGCAGTTGTTGCCGGCCTTGGCGGCTTCCGCACAGCACTCGTGGCCGCATTTTTCAGCAGCCTTCTCGGCTTTGGCACAGCAGCCGGCCTGTTTCGCGGCGGGGGCGGCGTCCTTCTTGGCTTCTTCCGCGAACGAAAGGCCGGTGGCAAGGAGCGAGAACACAATTAGGGCAACGATGGATTTCGGGGATTTCATATTGGGATGATCAACTGACAGCTGAGGCGTAGGGGAAGTTCCTCCTTCGTCCCGCACCTGCGGGACTACAGAGGACAAATTTCTTTCCGCCCCGGAAAGAAATTTGGTGCGGGCGGCGGGAGTCGAACCCGCCTCTCATGCTTGGGAAGCACGCATAATACCGATATACTACGCCCGCAAAGAACTGAATCGGCACTAAAAGCGCTCAGCCGCGAGGCTGCAAGTCATGAATGCCGGAGTCCGCTTGCCCTGGAGGCGGGACTATCAGTCCCGCAGTGCTTCGCCTTCGCGCCAACCATGCCTCGCGGGGCTGATAGCCCCGCCATCACGAATAATCCCGCCGGGCCTCGAGCGCGCTCTTCAGGGTGACCGCGTCGGCATAAAGCACACCGCCGCCACTGGGCAGGCCGAAACCGATGCGGGTCACTTTTACGCCGCTCCGGGGCAGGCGCTCCGTCAGGTAATGGCAGGTCGCCTCGCCCTCGACGTCGTTCGACAACGCGAGAATCACCTCGGTGATCTCTCCTGACGTGATCCGCGCCATCAAGGCAGCCAGGTTGAGGTCCTCCGGTGCGACGCCGCGGATCGGGGAAAGCTTGCCGTGCAGGACGTGGTAGCGTCCGCGATAGGCGCCCGAGCGCTCGATGGCGGCGAGGTCCGGCACATATTCGACCACGCAGACCTGGCCCGTGCGCCGGCGTTCATCGGCACACACCGCGCAGTTCTCCTCCTCCGCGAGGTTACCGCACACGGTGCAGCGGCGGACATTTTGAGCGGCGGACTCCAACGCCGCGACTAACTCGGGCAACCGGCCTGGTTTTTCCACCAGCAGGTGCAAGGCAATGCGTTCGGCCGAACGGTAGCCGATACCGGGCAGCTGCTTGAGCGCCTTCTGCAATGCTTCAAGGGCGGGCGTCACGAATTCAATTCCAGACAATTGAACCACAAAGGCATAGAGACACAAAGAACTGAGCCCTTGGCAGGAAATTTCCTGCTTTGTGCCTTCGTGCCTCTGTGGTGAGACCTTTGCATTCCTATCCTCAGAACATTCCCGGCATCTGGAACGCCGACGAAATCTTCTGCATCTCGGACTCGTTCAGTTCCTTTGCCTTGGCGGCGGCTTCCTGGGTGGCCTGCAGCAACGTCTCCTCGACGAGCTTGGGGTCTTCCTTGAGGAATTCCGGGTCCAGCTTGAACGCCAGGAACTTGCCGGCGCCGTTGATCTTGATCTGCACGGCCCCGCCGCCGCTGGACACGTCGATCACCTGCGTCTCGAGCGACGACTGCATCGTCTCGATCTGCTTCTGCATTTTCTGCGCCTGTTTGAGGAGTTTGCCTACGCCGGCCATGGTTGGATTGGGTTGATGGGTTTGAAACCACTAATGGACACTAACCGACACTAATCACGCACAATTTCCGGAAAAAACCGGAAGAGTTAACCACTAGGGAGTGTCTTCAAACCCGGTCTGTCATTCTGAACGCAGTGAAGAATCCATCAGAACTTGGGCCGCCTCCCCTCGTAAGCGAGTATCCAACTGGATTCTTCGCTACGCTCAGAATGACAGGTGTCGAATATTTAAAGGGTTTGAAGACATTCCTTAGTGAAGTCTTAGTGTGGATTAGTGGTGCCAAGGATCGCCTCATACCCCGCCCGGTAGTCGGGATACTGCGGACGCCAGCCGAGCACCTGCTGGATGTGGGCATTGCTGATGACCCGGTCCGGCATCGGCGCCCCGCCCCGACGCGCCGTGGTCGAACCGTCGAAACCCGGCACCGGTCGGCCGAGACGTTGGGCCAGCCAGGCCACCACCTCCGCCCGGAGCGCGGGTGCGGAGTCGGTCACGTTGAAGATTCCGCCGTCCATCGTGCCGGGTGCCACCAGGCACGCCAGGATGGCGGCGACAATGTCGTCGCGATGCACCAGATTCAGCCGGTGATCGCCGCTTCCGCCGAGCTGGACCGACCCTGCGCGCAGCTGGTCGAGCAGGTGATGCCGGCCCGGGCCGTAAATACCCGCGAGCCGGAGAATGAAAGGTCGGCGCACGGCCGCCGCCGGAGCTTGCTGGAGGAGGATCTCTGATTCGCGAATGATGGCCCCGTTGGGTGTGGCGCCATTCGCCGGAGCGGACTCATCCACCGTCGCCCCGTCACCCTGCGGATAAACCGCCGTGCTGCTCGTGTAGACGAAGGTGTCGATGGGGGCAGCGCCGTTAGCCGCCCAGGACAACACGGACTGCATGCCGGCAACATAGGATTGCCGGTAGGTGCCCGGCCCGCCGGAGCTGACGCAATTGACCACATAATCGGCCCCACCGGCAATCTGCTCATGCCAGCCCGTGGTGGACAGATCAGCGATCACGACCTTCGCCAGGCCGCCAGCCCGCAGCACCGTGGCCTTCTCGGGATTGCTCGTCAGGGCTTCCACTTGCGCGCCGGCCGCCACGGCCGCCTGCGCCAGCGCGGAGCCCACGTAGCCGCAACCGAAGATGACGAGACGTTTGCCGCGAAGAGGAGACATTTTTATTAACCACTAATGGACACTAATGCCTCACTAATCTCAACAAGCACCTACAACCACGAATCACACGAATTGACACGGATATGAATTTAGCAGGAGGAAACAAAGGCTGGTTAATTCAGAAACCGTGAAGCCATGATTCATGGTTTTCTGGCTTCTGAATACCTCAGTTGTCCCTGTTGCCTCCTGTGAAATGGATTGTTTGGCCTGGGATTTATTCGTGGGTATCCGTGTAATCCGTGGGCAAAATTCTGAGTTTTAAGTCGGAAAATTAGTGTCCCATTAGTGTGGATTAGTGGTTACTCATTCCACCCATGCCCACCGTGCTCGTCCTGCTCGCCGATGGTTTCGAGGAGATCGAGACATTCGCGCCGGTCGACCTCCTGCGCCGCGCCGGCATCGAGGTCACCGTCGCCTCGCTCAATGACAACCGCCATGCCACCGGGCGCAGTGGCATCACCGCGCATGCCGACGCCGCGCTTTCGACCGTGCAGGGCCAGTCTTTTGACCTCGTGTTTCTACCCGGCGGTGCCGGGGTCAAAACCCTCCGCGCTGATCCTCGGGTGGGCGAAATTGTCCGCCAGCAGCACGCGGGTGGCCGCTGGCTGGCGGCGATCTGCGCTGCGCCCACCGTGCTGAATGACGCCGGACTGCTCGCCAATCGGCGGTATACGGCGCACTATTCCGTCGCGAACGAGTTGCCGGCCATCCTCGCCCAGGAACGCATCGTCACCGACGGTAAAATCACCACCTCCCGCGGCGCCGGCATGGCGGTGGAATTTGGGTTGCATCTGGTCACCCTGCTGACCTCGGCGGATAAAGCGGAAGAAATTAGCAAAGCTATTTGCCTCTAAGGCTTTGCGTAAAAATCGGCATTGCCACATGGAAGGCCCTGCCGTTGCATGGCGACGGCCTATATTTGGCCACTGATTTGCGTGTGGAAGGACTTGCTGCCGAATTTGCCGCCTCCGTGAACGGGAAGCGACCCGGCGAAGCCGTCCCTGGTGTGTTTACCTTATGTGCGGCATAGCCGGAATGGTCTCATCGACGCGTGATCTCGCCACCCGCGAGTCCGCGGTGAGCCGCATGGTGGCCCGTCAGGCCCATCGCGGCCCGGACGATCGCGGCCTGCATTCCAACGGTCCGGCGTCGCTCGGCATGTGCCGGCTGGCAATCATCGACCCGGCCAACGGCCACCAGCCGATGACAAGCCCCGACGGGCGGTTTACGCTCGTCTTCAATGGGGCGATCTACAACTACCGCGCACTGCAGACCGAACTCGCGCTCGGTGGCTGGAATTTCCGCACCAACTGCGACACCGAGGTGCTGCTCGCCGCCTATGCGCTGCATGGCGCCAGCTGCCTGCCGCGGTTGCGGGGCATGTTTGCCTTCGCCATCTGGGATGCGCGGGAGCAAACCCTGTTCGCCGCCCGCGATCCCCTCGGCATCAAACCGTTCTACTATGCACGGCTGCCCGACTCGAGTGTCATCTTCGCCTCCGAGCTGAACGCCCTGCTCGCCAGCGGCGCGGTGCCACGGGAGATTGATCCCACCTCCGCCGGCGAATACCTCGCCTGGTTCAGCGTGCCGGCCCCGCGCACCATTTATCGCGGCCTCGTCAATCTGCCCCCCGGCCATAGCCTCACGGTGGACGCCACCGGCCGCTTGAAGACCGGACCGTGGTGGCAGTTGCCCGCCCCCACCGGGGCGGCCCAGGTCGCGCAAAACTATCAGGATTTTGTCAGCGGGCTCCGCGGCCAGCTCGAAGACTCCGTCCGCGCCCACCGCGTGGCCGATGTGCCCGTCGGGGCGTTTCTTTCCGGCGGCATGGACTCCACCGTGGTGGTCGGCCTGATGGCGCGCAGCGGGGCGACCAGGCTGAAGACCTTCTCGCTCATTTTCGGCGAGGCGGGTTTCTCGGAGCAAGCCAGTGCCCGGCTCGCCGCGCAGGCGTTTGGCACCGAGCATCACGAGGAACTCATCACCGGCGCCCGCGTGGCCGCCGACCTGCCCCAGCTGCTCGGCAGCTTTGACCAGCCGACCGGGGACGGGATCAATACCTATTACGCCAGCCAGACCGCGCGGCGCGGCGGGGTGACGGTCGCGCTGTCCGGTCTCGGCGGCGACGAGCTGTTCGGCGGTTATCCCTCTTTTCGCGACCTGCCCCGCCTGCAAAGCCTGCTGCCGTGGTGGCGCCGGTTGCCCGGCGCGTTGCGCCGGACGGTGGTGGCCCAACTGCGGGCCCGGCCGTCAGTGCGCGCGCGCAAACTCGCGGATTTTCTCGCGCACGCCCGCGACCTGCACGAACTCGCCTCCCTGCAACGCCGGGTCCTGCCGGAGACGGTGCGGCTCTCGCTGCTGGCCCCCGAGGCCCGCGCGCAGGCGGAACGCCTCGGGCCCAACCACCCGCTGCTCGAAAACTTCGCTTTCGAGCTGATCGGGGCCGATCCGTTCCAGATCATCAGCGCGTGGGAGCTGCGCACCTACATGGCGGACGTGCTGCTGCGCGACAGCGATGTGTTCAGCATGGCTCACTCGCTGGAATTGCGCGTTCCCTTCGTGGATCGGCAGCTGCTGGAATGGCTGTGGCCCCAGCGGCATTGGTTCAAATACGATCCGCGGCGCCCCAAGCGCGCGCTGGCCGAGGCCACCGCCGACCTCGTGCCCGCCGCCATCCGCAACCGTCGCAAGCAAGGCTTCGCGCTGCCCTTCGCCCACTGGATGCTCGCCGAGCTCCGTCCCTTCCTCGACGAAACCTTTTCCACGGCTTCGCTCGGCGCCTGCCCCTGGCTGCAGGCCGCCGAGGTCCAGCAGGTGTGGGCCGGCTACAAGACCGGGCGCGACACCCGCGCCTGGTCGCGCGTCTGGACGCTCGCCGTGCTCATCGCCTTCGCCAACCGCCGCCCGACGCCATGAAGGCCCTGCTGCTCTCGCCTGAACTTTTCCTGCACGAGGGCGGCATCGCGCGCATCATGCGGCTCTATCTCAAGGCACTGTGCGAAATCTCCGGCCCGGCAGGCCGCGTGGATTCCCTGGTGTTGAACGATCATCCCGGGCTCGACGCCCGCCTGCCGCGCTACTCCACCGCGCAGTTCGGCGAACAGGTCGGGTGCAGCCGGGGCAAGCTGCGCTTCATCCGCGAGACCATCCGCCTGGGCCGGCGCGCCGACGTGCTCGTGTGCGGCCATCTGCACCAACTGGCGATCGCGCGGCTCGCGAAGTTCCTCAACCCGCGTCTGCGCTATTATCTCGTCGCGCACGGCATCGACGTCTGGCGGCCCTACAGCCTGCTGGAACGGCGCGCGCTGCTCGGCGCGCACCGCATCCTTTGCATCAGCGAATACACCCGCCGGCAGATGCTGCGCTTTTTCCCGACACTGCCGGCGGAGCGGCTCGTCGTCGTGCCCAATACGCTCGACCCCTACTTTGCGCCGGCCCTCAACGATCAGGTGTTGGCCGCCCCGTTCGCCACGCCGCGCATCCTGACGGTCGCGCGACTGGCCAGCACCGACACCTACAAGGGCGTCGACACGTTGATCGAGGCGATGCCGCTCGTGCGGCGGGAATTTCCCCTGGCCCGCCTGCGCGTCGTCGGCCAGGGCGACGATCAGCCCCGCCTGCAGGCGCTGGGGCAACGCCTCGGGGTCGCCTTCGCCGTGGAATTCACCGGCCCGCTCAGCGACGAGGCCCTGCGGGCGGAATACGCCGCCTGCGACTTCTTCGCCCTGCCCAGCCGCAAGGAAGGTTTCGGCCTGGTTTTTCTCGAGGCCATGACCCACGGCAAGGCCTGCCTGGGCGCCCGGGCCGGGGGCACGCCCGAGGTCATCACCGACGCCACCGGCCAGCTGGTCGAATACGGCAATATTCCCGATCTGGCCGCCGCCGTGTCCGATCTCGTCCGCCACCCGCGCGATTCGGAGGTTGTGCGGCGGCACGCCGACTCCTTTGCTTTCCCCGCCTTCACGCGCCGCCTCGCCGCCGCCCTCGCCTGACCCATGGTGAAACCCGACACGCCCGAACTCATCCTCGAAGCCGGCCGCTCCAGCCGGCACTACTGGGCCGACCTTTGGCGCTACCGCGAGCTGCTCGGCTTCCTGGCCTGGCGCGACATCAAGGTGCGTTACAAGCAGACCGTGCTGGGCGTGCTCTGGGCGTTGCTGCAGCCGCTCGTGACCATGGGTATTTTCAGTTTCATCTTCGGCACCCTGGCCGGCATGGGCCGGGGCGACCCGCGCTATCCGCTGGTGGTGATGGCCGGATTGCTGCCCTGGCAATTGTTCTCGGCCGGCCTGTCCGGTTCCAGCGGCAGCCTGGTGGCCAACACCCACCTGATCTCCAAGATTTATTTCCCGCGGCTGATCGTGCCGCTTTCCTCGCTCGCCGTGGCGTTGCTGGACTTCCTCGTGGCGCTGGGCCTCTACGCCGTGATGGCCCTGTATTTTGGCGAACCCCTCTCCTGGCGCTGCCTGCTGCTGCCCGGCTTCATGCTGTGCGCGCTCCTCATCGCGCTGGGCGCCGGCCTTTGGCTGACAGCGCTCACGGTGAAATACCGGGATTTCCGCTACATCGTGCCGTTTCTCCTGCAGGTCGGGCTGTTTCTTTCGCCCATCGGTTTCCGCACCGACGTGCTGCCCAACTGGCGCGACCTGCTGGCCCTCAATCCCCTGACGGGCGTCATCGAGGGATTCCGCTGGTGTCTGCTGGCCGACGCGCCGGCGCTTTACCTGCCCGGCCTGCTGATCTCGGTCACCATCACGATCATCCTGGTCGGATCCGGGCTGTGGTATTTCCGCAAGACCGAACGCCAGTTCGCCGACGTGATTTGAGTCCATGAACGCCCAGACCGTAATTTCAGTCGAGAATCTCGCGAAGCGCTACATCATCGGGCACGCCGTGCCCTACACCACGCTGCGCGACACGCTGAGCCAGGGGGCCCGTCGGCTCTGGTCGCGCTGGGGTGCCGCCCCGGCGCCCGACGCCTCGCGGGAGGAATTCTGGGCCCTTCGCGACGTGAGCTTCAGCGTCAACCGCGGTGAGGTGGTCGGCATCATCGGTCGCAACGGCGCGGGTAAATCCACCCTCCTGAAGGTCCTGTCCCGGATCACCGAACCGACGAAGGGCCGGGTGGGCCTCCGCGGGCGCGTGGCCTCGTTGCTGGAGGTCGGCACCGGCTTCCACCCCGAACTGACCGGCCGCGAGAACATCTTCCTCAACGGCGCCATCCTCGGCATGATGCGCGCCGAAATCACGCGGAAGTTCGACGAGATCGTGGCCTTTGCCGAGGTCGAGCGGTTCCTCGACACGCCGGTGAAACATTACAGCAGCGGCATGTATGTTCGCCTGGCCTTCGCGGTGGCGGCGCACCTCGAGCCCGAGATCCTCATCATCGACGAGGTGCTGGCGGTCGGCGATTCCGCTTTCCAGAAGAAATGCCTGGGCAAGATCGGTGAGGTGGCCCGCGGCGAGGGCCGGACCGTCCTTTTTGTCAGCCACAACATGGGCGTCGTGGCCAATCTCTGCTCGCGCGCCCTCCTGCTCGACGCCGGCCGGGTGGTGCGCGACGGTCCCGCCAACCAAGTGGTCTCGGCCCACGTCCAGACGAACACCCAGTCCGCGGGCGCGGTCGAATGGCCGGCCGCTGATGCGAGCGTGCGGAGCGAACGCCTGCGCCTGATCAACGCCCGCATTCTGGTCGCCGGGCAGATGTCGGGTGACGTGCCCATCGACCAGGAGGCCATCCTCGATTATACATTCGAAGTGCGCGACGGCAGTGGCAGCGTGACCTCCAGCATCCACCTGTTCGACAAGCAGGGCGTGTGGGTGCTCTGCTCCGGCCCGGCCAGCGCCGAACTCGGCCCGGGCCTTTACCGCCATCAGGTGAAGTTTCCACCAAACTTCTTTAACGACGGCCTCTACACCCTGAGCATCATCCTCCTGACCAACGTCACGCAGATCCAGGTCCACAAGCGCGATGCCATTTCCTTCTCCGTCTTTGAAACCGGCGTGGGCCGCGAGGAATACGGCGGCATCATCCACGGCTGCGTCCGCCCCGTGCTGCCCTGGCAAACCGGTCCCGTCCCGCCGGCGCCGCTGCGCGCATGATCCGGCTGACCATCGCGATCCCGACCTTCAACCGGCCCGCGCCGCTGACCCGGACCCTCGCGGCCTTGCTGCCCCAGCTCGTCCCGGAAACCGAGCTGGTGGTGCTCGACAATCTTTCGGAGCCGGCGGCCGAGACCGGGCTTGCCCCCCTGCGGGCGGCCCATCCGGCGGCGCCGTTCCAGATCATCCGCCATCGTTTCAACATCGGCGGCAACGCCAACATTCTCCGTTGCCTCGAGGCCGGAGAGGGCGAGTGGGTATGGATTCTGGGCGATGACGACTCCCCCGCCCCGGACGCAGTGAAGACCATCCTGGCCGCCATCGCCCGCCAGCCCGACGCCGACTACCTGAACTTCTGCACCTCGCTCTGGCCCAAGCGCACGGCCTTCACCGCCGGCACCCTCGACGAATTCCTCGACCGTTGCGACTCGTTGGGCAACACGCTCTTCATTTCCGCGGGTGTCTACCGGCGGGCGCGCTTCGGGCATTACCTGCAGGCGGCCCTCGCCTACACTCACTCGTCCATGCCCCAGATCGTCCTGCTCCTCGCGCGACTCCGCGACGGCGGCAAGCTGGCCTTCCAAGCGGAGTTCACCGTCGGCTGGGAGGACGCATCACCGGAACTCCACTGGCCCGCCTACCTGGCGTTTTATTTCTACGAGGCCGCGGAAGTTCTCCCCACGCACGCGCAGCAGGCCAAACTGGCGCGCCTGATCGCGCACGGCCATGAGGGGATGCTCGGCTCCGGCACCTCCCAGCTCAAGTGGGCGCTGCTCAACCAGCTTTATCACCCCGACAGTCCCTCCTCCCTGCTGTTCTTTGCCAAGGGCGCGTGGCTGCGGGCCGCCCTGGCCGGGAAACTGACGACCCGCTGGCACTGGGGTTTCTTCAGCCGGCTGGCTCTCGCGCTGCATCGTAATCAGAAGCTCGCGCGGTTTCTGGTCGGACACTTGTGGCCGCTCTGGCACCGGTTGCGGCACGGCGGGGACCTGCCGGCCCAACCCCTGCCCCAAGCCTTCCGGGGTCACTACTTCCACCAGCGCGACCTCCCGCCCTCGCCAAAGAAAAGCTGAGTCCGGTCCACCCGACAATCCTGATGGATCTTTCCGTCATCATTCCCGCCTACAACCCGACAGCGGACGAACTCCGCAGCACGCTTGAGGCGCTGCGCGCCCAGTCACTTCCGTTGGCGCAGTGGGAATTGGTCGTGGTGGACAACCGCTCCAACCCGCCGGTCGATCCGAAATTGGCCGCGTGGCACCCGCACGGCTCGATCGTGCGCGAGGAAACTGCCGGTTTGGTCGCGGCACGCCTCGCCGGGTTCGCCCGCACCAGCGGTCCGGTCATCGTCGTGGCGGACCAGGACAACATCCTGGCCCCTGATTTTCTGCAAACCGCCCTGCGCATCAGCGCCGAACACCCGCACCTCGGGACGTGGGGCGGAGTCATCACCCCGCGCTACGAGCGCCCCGAACTGGCGCCCCCCGTGAGCCTCCACACCCTGCTCACCCTGCGTTCCGCGGCGCGCGATCTCTGGTCGAGTGACATCAATCACCACGAATCCACGCCGTGGGGCGCGGGGCTCTGCCTGCGGCGAACGGTCGCAACACGCTACGCGGAAGCCGTGCGGCGCGATCCCGCCAAGCGCACCCTCGACCTGAAGGGCGACCAGCGCCTTTCGGGCGGCGACACCGACATCTGCTACACCGGCTGTGCCATGGGGCTGGGCAAGGGGGTGTTCACCAGCTTGAAACTCGAGCACATGATTCCGGCGAGCCGCTGCACGGCGGAGTATCTCTGCAAGAACGGCGAGGGCCGGGGTTACACCGAGGTGCTGCATCACCTCGTCCTCCACGGCTCCCTGCCCGCGCGACCATCCGCCCTGCGGACTTTGGTGGACCGGATCCGGCGCAGGCGCCAGCTGGTCTCACCGCTCGAGCGCCAGGTGCATGCGGCCATCGAGTCCGGCCGGCAGCGGGCCTACCGGGAACTTTCACGCTGAGATTGTCCGACGATGCGCTTCTATTTCCACATCGCCCCGCACGAGGTCTACAATGACGCCGCCCTCTACCTGGCGGAGGGGCTGCGCGCGCTGGGCCTGCCCTTCTCCGCCAACCGGGATTTCTGGCAGCTCGAGCCCGGCCAGGCGGCCTGTCTCTTTCAGCATGAGCCCGGGCTCCGGCCGGCCGACTGCGACGTGGTGGTGTTCACGACCTACTGGTTCAACTACATCGATCCCGCCACATTCCGTGCGCGAGGCGAGCCCCTACCCGGGGGATTGCTCGAACCGGGCCGGCGCCACCGCCTGGTGTTGCTCGACCCGGATGATGTCTACAAGACCACCAGCTGGCGGCCCGAGTTTCGCACCTTCGATCTGGTGCTGCGCCCCAAGTTCAACCGGCGCACTTTCAACCACGCCAACACGGCCCCGTGGGTGCTCGGCTTCACCGGGCGCATCCTGCGAGCCACCGCCGGCGCCGCGCCGTTTGCTGATCGCCGGCGGGTCATCGTGCAGAATTTTGGATTCACCCACCCCTATGCCCACGGGGCGCGCCGGACGGCGCTGGCCGATCTGTTGCCGCGCCTCGCGCCGACCTTCCCGCTCGACACCCGCCAGACGGCGGCGGGAGAAATTCGCGCGGACCCGTGGGCGCAACTGATGTGGCGGCAGACGCAGGGCAAGCACAACCCGGGCTACTACGAGCAGCTGGCATCGGCCCAGTGCGTGGCCTGTTTCTGCGGTGATTTCATCCCGGGATTGCCGTTCGACCCCGCGCCCGCCCTCGCCGGCGGCGGCAGGGCGAAATTAAGGCTAGGTTTTTATCGGGCGCTCAGCCGGCTGCTCGGCCGCACCGACCGCATCATCCAGTGGGACAGCTGGCGCTTCTGGGAATGCCTTGCCGCCGGCAGCGTGGCCTTGAATGTTAACCTGGAAAAATATGGCGTCGCCCTGCCCGTCATGCCCGTGAACTGGGAACACTACATCGGTTTTGATTTTGAACAGCTCGACCGCGACCTCGCCCGTTTCCTCGCGCTGGACACCGCCGCCCTGGCCCGCATTGGCGCCGCCGGCCGCCAATGGGCGCTCGACCATTACGCCCCGGTCGCGGCCGCGCGGCATTTCACCAGGCTGCTGGCCGATTTACCACCGACCGTTGCCCCGCAGTAACTTCGCACCCTTCCCCACATGCCTGCCGCCCTCGAACGCCTGGCCCGCCGCACCGCCGGCCACCTCGCTAAAAAACGCGTGGAGAAACAGGTGCGCCGCGCCCTGGGCGGCAGGCCGTCGCGGGAAATCTTCCCGCACCTGACCCAAACCGGGTTGCACTGGCTGTTTCAAACGGCCAGCCGGCTGCCGGGAAATTCAGTGGCGCTCGAAGTCGGCAGCCACCTGGGCGCCAGCTCCGTTTACCTCGCCGCCGGCCTGGGCCCGAGCGGCAAATTGCTCTGTGTTGATACTTGGGAAAACCAGGGCATGCAGGACACCTTTGCCGCATTCCAGCGCAACACCGCCCGGCTGGCCACGGTCATCACCGCGGTCCGCCTGCCCTCGCGGGCCGCCCTGCCCACCCTGCCGGGGCCGTTCCAACTGGCGTTCATTGTCGGTGATCATTCCTATGAGGGGGTCCGGGATGATTTGCAGTTGATCTCGGCGAAAATGGCCCCGGACGGCGTCCTGGCCTTGCACGACTGGCGGTATTTTCCCGGCGTCACCCAGGCCGTGATGGAATTCATCCGGGCCAGCGACTGGAAGCCGGGTGGTTTTGTCGACAACCTGATCCA
>JBKJRX010000162.1:0-19833 GCA_046593155.1 Lacunisphaera sp. | reverse complement strand
GCGCCGGTTGCGCCCGGCTGAACCAGGAAAAATTTCACAGGCTCGTTCACGTTGAAGACGTTTTACTAAACCGGGTGGAATCCATCCAACAACCTAATTCAAAATCATCCCGGTTACCGGCAGAGCCGGTCTCTTGCCGGATGGTAGTTATATGCCCCAGTTCCCGAGGGTAATTTCTCGGCCGGGCATTATCCAAGGGGGGTGAGCACTGCCCGGTTAGCAGGTTAGCGCCCCATACGCCGCTCGGGTATCGTCAGGTAAGGTGACTGCCCATTCCCCCTTATCCCTATGAAATCCACGGCAAGAAATGCTAAGCTCCTCGGTCTCGCTCTTTTCGCGGTGCTGCTCGCACCTTTCACTCACGCCCAATCGGCGGCAATCGCCATTGATCGCACGCAATACTTCACCCAGACAAGCAACTCGTCCCCGACGGCAGAGCTCCTGCCATTCTCTCTGAACGTCAACGTCCGGGGCGGCCTGACCGACATGCGTATGTGGGGCCCGGCCTTTTATAAGCCCGGTTCGGGCGGCGTCCCTCAGAGCGGAATCAATGCGGCCACCAACACCGGCACTTTGAATTTTCCGACTGCACCCAACAACGGTGGAGACTTCATGTTTGTGCATGACTTCAATTCGGCCGCCGAATTGGAGGCTTTTTATCCGAACGGGAATTACGGCATCGTTTTTCAGGGTAGCGGAGCGCCTTCGCCGGCGACGTTCACGGCGGGCCTGACGTTTGGCAGTTCAACCTATCCGAGCGTCACGCCGCGGATCAACAGCGTCGATAACGGGGCGGTCTGGTCGGGCGGCAGCCTGCACCTCGCGTCCACCGGAGTGACCACCCTGACCCTCAACACATTCCCGGAATATAACACCACCACCTTTGGATCGGTCATCGGCATTGGTATTTACCAGACCTCCACGGGCAACGTGGTCGGAGGCGCGTCGTTGGAATCCTATTATCTGCCGTTGGGCGACAGCACGGCGACCCCGACTCCCGTCAACCAGCCCGCCATCACGCAGTTTTCGATCAACAGCTCCTGGCTCATCCCGGGCATGGCCTACACGATTGAAATCCATTATACGGTGATTTCGGGACGACCGGAGGAAGCGAATCTGAATGGCATCGAGTTCCAAGGGGTGGCCAGCGCGCGTAAGATCGCGACCATCTCGGTGATGGTGCCATCGGCGCTCGGTGCAGACTTCAACGTCGACGGGAAGTCCGATCTCATCTGGACCAATTCAGGCAACGGCGACCGTTACGTGTGGTTGATGAACGGGACCACGATGAGCTCAAGTGTCTATGTCGGCACCATCGGCACGGCCTGGCAGATCAGCGGCACCGGCGATTTCAATGCCGACGGGAAGACCGATCTGATCTGGACCAACGCCAGCACCGGCGACCGTTACGTATGGCTGATGAACGGGACCACGATGAGCTCGAGCGTCTATGTCGGCACCATCGGCACGGCCTGGGAGATCAGTGGCACCGGCGACTTCAATGTCGATGGCAAGACTGATCTGATCTGGACCAATGTCAGCACTGGCGACCGTTACGTGTGGTTGATGAACGGGACTACGATGAGCTCGAGCGTCTATGTCGGCACCATCGGCACGGCCTGGCAGATCAGTGGCACCGGCGACTTCAATGTTGATGGTAAGACTGATCTGATCTGGACGAATGCGAGCACTGGCGACCGTTACATTTGGTTGATGAACGGGACCACGATGGCCTCGAGTGTCTATGTCGGCACCATCGGCACGGCCTGGCAGGTGAATAACTAACCGAAGGCCATAATCGTGCTCGAGCTGTCAGTTTAAATGAGCGGCGATTGATTTAAGTCCCCCATGGCGGCCGGATCCGGCCGCCATGGGGTTTTGGTGAGCGACCGCAGCGTCGGTTGCATCCGGTGTGTTGGGCACCGCCGGACCATCAATCAATGCGAACGCTGAATACTTGAATTCCTAAAAGGCGCGAATCATGGGAGGTGCTTTCGGCTGAGGGTGGGGTGGCGTCGGGTAGAATTAACTTGATGTAGTGTCGGGCTGGCGAGCCCAAGGCGCTCACCGGCAAGCGGACGGAATATTCGCCAGTTTCCCCGATCTCGACCTTGCCGACCACGTGATCATCGAGCAGAAAGGTCACTCGCTGCCGGGATATTTTGGAGGTGCAGAAGCCGCCGGCCCGGATACGGAGGTGACGGTCCTGGCCGGAAGCGGGCAAATCGAAGCGCAACATCGCTTCGGGCCCGTCAGTCCAAGTATGGAGTTCCTCCGCAATTGCCCAGCCATGTTGTTTATGCCGGACGGCATCGCCATCCCGGCCGAAGTCGAGGCTCTGGCCCCACGTATACGGCCGCAATAATGAGACCGCGTTGTGGTTCACTCTCACACTAAGTGCCAACCACGCCGTCCCGATGAAGGCAGCTTCCGGTCCCGGCAGCACCGCAAATACTATGGCGTTGTCCTGCCAGTCGTAATTATCCTGAAGATGATCGCTCCCGGAGTGAACCGCGGCGGTGATGGAATAGCGGCCGGGTGCCAGGTTCAGGGGGAAAGTGAAGATGACTTCACAGCGTTTTCCGGCATCGAAATGGCCGAGGTCCACCTTTTGATGATGGGTATTCGAGCCATAGACATCGTTCCCAAGTCGGTCGCGCAAGAGCAGGCCAACCGTGGGATTGTCCACCGGACTTCGGATTTCCAAGGCACAGGCTACGCGGACTTCTTCGCCCACCGTGAACGCGCGCCCGGGCTTATCTTCCCGGTTCATTAGTTCAACGTCGCCAATCACGACTTGGCGGTCACCGGATCGGGTGACAATCTGCCCTTTGGTTCGCTCCACCTGCCGGATCTCCATATCTTTCTGCCGTTTGGCGATCAGGGCGTTATAGTAATCACAGACAGCCGCAGCAGGACCTTCCCGCACCAGCACGCCGCGCTCAAGGATAACCGCCCGCGTGCACATGGCCTTGATCGCGCCCGAGTCATGGCTAACCACCAGCATGGTCTTGCCAGACTGCTGAAACTGGCGAATGAGTCCGATGGACTTATGCTGGAAATAAGCATCCCCGACGGACAGCGCTTCATCCA
Source organism: Lacunisphaera sp. (assembly GCA_046593155.1). Lineage (GTDB taxonomy): Bacteria > Verrucomicrobiota > Verrucomicrobiia > Opitutales > Opitutaceae > Lacunisphaera. The sequence continues at coordinate 16,740 of JBKJRX010000162.1, read as the reverse complement.
CGATGAGGATGTCAGGGTCGAGCTGAGTCAGCACGGAAAAGGCAAGCCGTGCGGTCATGCCGGTCGAATAGGTTTTCACCGCTTCGTCAAATGCCTCGCCGATTTCAGCGAATTCCTCGATGGCGTGCATGCGGGTTTCGAGCACTTGCCGTGGAAAGCCGAGAATGGCGCCGTAAAGGAAAACATTTTCACGGCCCGTGAATTCCGGATTAACGCCGGAACCGAGCTCGAGCAAGGCAGCCACCCGACCACGCACAGCCAACCGGCCATTTGAAGGCGTGAGGGTGCCGGCAAGGATCTGCAGCAAGGTGGATTTTCCAGACCCATTGTAGCCGATGATTCCAAGCACCTCACCCCGGCCGACTCGCAGTGAGACTTGGCGCAAGGCAGGTATTTCCCTAAAACCACGTTGAGCTTGGCCTTCACACCAACGGGCCAAGGGATGAACGGGACCGAATCCGCGTCTCAACAAACCGTCAACACCCTCTGCGAGCCAAGAGCGCATCCTCGCATATGGATTGTCCCAAACCCGATAGAACTTGCTCAATCCCGAGACTTCGATTGCCACCGGGTGGCTCGGATCAATGGTGCGAATGCTTTCAAACATGGTTACTGATATGGCGGTCGTTTGGCACCACGAAAAACAATGTCTGGACGTTTTCCACTTAACGGAAGGGAAGCAAGCGGGGGGCCTCAACTGGCGCGGGCGGGCAGCCCTGGAGGCGGCCGTTGTGCTGGGCGTAGACTTGCTCGACGATGTAAAGGGGTCGGGCCTTGCTGGCTTCATACATGCGGCCGAGATACTCGCCGATGATGCCGAGGGCCAGCAGCTGCACGCCGCCGAAAAAGACGATCGTGATGATGATCGAAGGGTAACCGGGCAGGAAATAATGCGGGTTGATCAGTTTCACCACGACCACGGTGGCGGCCGCGAGCACGGTCAGGCCGATGACGCTCAGCGCCAGCCAGGTCACCAGCCGCAGCGGCACGATCGAGAACGACGTGATCGCGTCCACTGCGAAGGCGAGCATCTTCTTGAACGGGTATTTGGTTTCGCCGGCGAAGCGGGCCTTGCGGTCGTATTGCACGGCCACCTGCTTGCCGCCGACCCAGCTCACCATGCCGCGGATGAAGCGGTGCCGCTCGCGCATGCTGCGCAGCACCTCCACCACGCGGCGATCCATGAGCCGGAAGTCGCCGGTGTCGGCCGGGATCTCGCTTTTCGTGAGCCCGCGCAGGATGCGATAAAAAAGCTTGGCCGTGAAAAGTTTGAAAGCGGTCTCGCCCTCGCGGGTGCGGCGCTGGCCGTAGGCGACATCGGCGCCTTTTTTCCACTCCGCCACCATCTCCAGGATGATCTCGGGCGGGTCCTGCAGGTCAGAGTCGATCAGGACCACCGCGTCGCCATCGGCGACGTCGAGCCCGGCGGTGACGGCCGCCTGGTGGCCGAAGTTGCGGAGCAGGTTGACGGCCTTGATCAACGGATCCTTCGACACAAGGTCGAGCGCGACAGGCAGCGTGCGATCGCGGCTGCCGTCATTCACGAGCACGATTTCGTAGGTGCAGCCGAGCTGGGCGCAGACCGCCTTCACGCGGCGGATGAACTCGGGCAGGCCGGCCTCCTCGTTGTAACAGGGTGCGACGATCGCAAGTTTGTAGGAGGCGAGATCCGCTGCGTGGCTCATGGGGTGGGCTTGGGTCCGCGGCCGACAATCACCACGTTCCAGCAGAGGGGACGCAAGAAGGGAATATGGAGCAGCAGGCGGTCCAGGCCCTCGAGCGGCCAGTAGAGCCAAGCCCATTGGTCGGCCTCCTCGATCACCTTTTTCCAGTAACGCTCCTTGTTCGGATCGCGGCCCTGACCGAACTTCATGATGATGAAAATGAGCAAGGTGCTCAGCCAGAACCAGGCGATGCTCGATTCCCTGAAGTGTCTGCGCACCGCACGAATGTCGGCCAGGCGCAGCGGATGTTCGTCCTCCGTGCGCACCGCCATGGCATTGCGCCGGTAATAGTTGATGGCCGGGTTGTAGGCGACCGGATCCCAGCTCACGAAGGTGCCGTCGGTTTTCAGGTGCTTGAGCAACAGCGGCATCGTCGCGGCAATGTCGACGTGGTGCAGGGTGTTGCCGGTGTAGATGACATCGAACTTCACGTCGGCGGGAAACCCGAGGTCCTCGGAAGCTGAGACGTGCGTCCTGATGGTCACCCCATTGTGCCCGGCCAGGCGGCGCGCGGCATCGCACATGCCGGGCGAGATGTCGCTCGCGGTCACGTCGGCACCGAGGAGGGCGAAATAAACCGAGGCTTCGCCCAGGCCGCAGCCGACGTCGAGCAAGGTGCGGCCGCGCAGGTCGCCCAGGGCGCGCCGGATGTGGCGCATTTCCGGGGCGGTGCAGGCCTCGTTCGCCTGACGGACATCGATCTGCGTCACGTCGGTGCTCGCAGCCCATCCGTCGTGGAAGACTTCCTCGGCGTGCTTGCGCACGGCGTCCCGGGTCGGGTTGTTCGCGCCCAGGTGGCCGTCGAGCTGGGTGTCGGTGTAGAGGCCGGAACGCATCAGCACGGTGCGCAGCTCGCCGTCGAAGAAGGCGATATTTTGCGCCATGATCTTGTCGTCATGGAAGGTGAGGCCGGCTTCCTGCTGGCGCTTGGTGTGCGCGGCGGCGTCGCCGCGGGTGTAGAACTTCGCGTTGCGAAACTCGATGCGGTGTTCGCCGGGCTGCGGGGCCAGCCAAGCGAGGCGGACGGCGCCGGGACCGGGGTTTTCAATCGTGAGCGCGTTGATCCAGCCGGCAAGGCGGGCCGCTTCGGCGGGGCTGGTGGCGGCGAAATTCTCGCGCAGCCGGCGGCCGGCCCAGAGGAATTGATGCACCGCGCTCTCGTAGAGGATTTTCTTCGGCATGACTCAGACGAGTTTTGCGGTCTCCTGCTCGCTCCCCGCCTCAAGGTGCATGCGGTGCTGGTGTGCCGGCAGGGAGATGCGCTCGCGCGGTTCGTTGCGGATGCGTTCGGCGATCGCGAGCATCTGCTCGTAGGTGACCGGCCACTTCTTGGCCGGCGGCGAGGTGATGAAGGTCTTGATGCGTTCCATCTTGGCCTTCAGGTAGCGCATCGAAATCGTCATCTCGGGAAAGCTGCCATACATGCAGCCCGAGCATGGCTTGGTGATCTTCAGCACCTCATCGCGGAAGACGGTGCTGCGGTAGACCTCAGGGAAATTGGCGCCGTAGGTCGGGATGTTGGTGCCCAGGCGGTGGTCGCAACAGGGGGCGAAGTTGCCGTTGGGTAGCACCGCGAAATAGAGGTTCGGGCTGTCGCAGATGTTGTCCTTGTGCTGGCGCCAGGTGGTCGCCTGCTCGGCGGCGAAGCGCTTGATGTCATCAAGATACTGGTCGGAATCGTAGAGGAGGTAGCCTTCGTGCTTCATCGCCCGGATCCGCTCGATCAGCCTGTTCACGTAGGGCAGTTCGTCTTTCTTCCAGCGCTTGGTCTGGTCGAACGTGCGAAAATTCATCGGCTTGTCGAAAGAGGTGACATGGATCGGCACGATCGAGGAGAACCAGCTGATCTCGGTGCCGAAACGAATGACATCCTCCACATCGCCCAGGTTATCGCGCTGGATGACGCAGCCGAGGGAAGCGAAACTGTTTTCCTTGGGCAGATATTTTGTGAAAGAAGCCATGGCGTGCAGCGCGTCGTGCCAGGATTTCGTAAAGCCGCCGTTGATGTCGTCCTGATTTCCCGGCCAGAGAGAGTCGAGGGAGATGGAAATGTCGCGGCCACCGGCCTCGACGACCTCATGGATGCGCTCATCGGTCGCCAGGCCATTGGTCTGCATGCGGACATGGATGCCACGTGATTCAAACTCGCGGATGATATCCGGCAGGTCCTGCCGGGTGAAGGGCTCGCCCCCGGTCAGGAGGACCATTGCCACCCCCATTTTGGCGAAGTTGTCGGCTATGCGCTTGATCTCATCGAGAGTGGCCTCACGGACGTCGGAGTTGGCGTAGATAATATTGCACTGCTTGCACGTAAGATTGCAGCGGGCAGTGATATAGAACTGCACGTAGACCGGCGTGTCCTGTAGCAGGGTGGAACGGGCCAACGTGAGCTTGGATCGGGTTGAAAACATGGACGACAAACACTAGCTTTCAGGTGTCGAGTGGCGTCAACGTGAAATGTCCAATTCGAGGTTCCTCAGCCCGAAACAAATCGGGCGAAAGTCGCCTCCCCCAGGCGGTTGCGGCGGGAGTTTGCTGCGAAGGCGAAGGATGTTTTTGCCGGGTTTGACGCTGGTTAATTTTAAGGCGAGGACATCGGCGCTTAGGTTGTCCGCCACCGGTGCATCGTTCCAAAACACGCTATAGGCGTTGTTGGGCAAAAAAGGCTGCAGATGAATTCTTGCGTTGATTTCCGGGGTGGAAGCGGGCGCAAAAACGGCGATTTCCGCGTCCGTTCCATTCGCGCCCATCCAGACATGGTTACTTTCAGGACCATGCCAGCCCAGTTCCAGGAAGCAGGATAAAAAATTCGCGTTAGGATAAAAGCTCAAGCCCAGGCCGGTTGGCTGGCCGCCACTGTCCAGCAGCGATACGAACTTGGTATTGCGCGTCACAAAACTGACCTGGCCGTTCAGTGGGGTGGAAGGATAATAAGTCCGAAAAGCTTGGTAGATTTGTTTTTCGAGAAAGAAATAGACGACCCACATGCTTGCCCAGTGGTCGGGGGTAACGACGTTAACCGACTTGAATTCGTTCCTAGGCATCGTCGCGAAAGCGTTTACGCTGGCGGTGTCCAGGATGTTTCCGCGCCCATCGCCGCGGACCATCGCGATAATGCCCAACCCCCAAAGGTAAAGGTAGCCCGCGAGAAGCATCCCGGCAGCGGCCCGGCCAACGTGCGACGAATGCCAGAACCTGACCCAGCAGGCGCCCACCGCGATCACCACCAGCGGACTGAAAAAAGTCAGTAACTTGAAGGATTTATAGTCCCCGAATATCTCGCCGGATTTGGTGAACGCGAAGAATAGAGCGCACGCATAAATTGCGGCAAGTGTAACCAAAGGGCGCAGCAGACGCAGCTGCGCAAATTTCCATTTCGGGAAGCACGTTAACCCCACCAAGACCGCCAATACCAGGCCTACACCAAGACGGAACGTGGGCGGAGCGAGCGCCACATGAGCCTGGTCCATGCGCGAGCCAATCAACCCCAGAAGATAATCGGGCCACAAAAACTTCGCGGGCCATCCGGAATCCCCGGACGCCGCTTCCTTGAGCCACAGATACATTCCCACCAAACGATTGGGGATCAGGCTGCAGCATACCAGCCCCGCGACGATGCCATTCATGGCCCAGGCGGGGATGGACGCCATCAGCCCACGCTGCCAGCATTCCATGATGCGCCAGATGAAGGCCACAAAAAGCACAAACGGCAGCATGTGGGGGTAGCTCAGAATCATCCCCGCCAGCAACAAGGCGATCGCGAGCGGATGCTTCAGACCCTTGATGCTGGACCTTGTCCGCTCGGGGGGGCCGTTGACCAGGAGGAAGATCAAGGCAAAGCCGAAACAAACTCCGAAAATCTGTCCGCCAAACCCGTGATAAAGCACAAAGAGGGCAAGGGCCTGGGCGACCGCCAGGATTGCCCAGAGCATCGCCCAGATCCTGGAAACTCCCAAGGTTCGTCGCAACAGCAGGTAGACGGGGCTCGCGATCAGGGCGGCCACGCAGGCCTGCACCGCGGAAACGATTTCATGTGGCAATCGGCCGCTCAGGCTGGCCGCGTTGGCCACGAACGAATAATAGCCAAAGAAGGTGTTGTCAGAAAACCACACGAAGGCATGGGGATATTGTGCCGGGAACCCGGACAGCCGCAGCCGCCCCTGTTCCATGAGGAAGCGGCTGATCGCCGAATGATGCGCGATATCGTTGTTGCCGAGGGTGACGATGAGCGCATCGCCTCTCGAGAGAAGTGGCAGGAGCAATATTTCAACCGCGACCAGCCAGATTGCCCCGAAAATACACCCGCGGTGCAAAAGCACCCGCTGTTGCCGCCGGGTCCATGCAGTCAGGAAAACCCAGACGCTCCAAACGACCGCCGGCAGGACAATGGCGAGGCTCATGCCGCCACCGAGGCTGAATCCGACTGAATAGGCCCACCACGAGCACAGCATCAGGTAGGCGAGGCCGAAGAGCGGGGCCAAGCCGGCGGCCTTCTCCGTTGAGTTCCGGTAAAATGCGCCGCTCAGGCCGAAGCCGACGCAATGCAGCCCCACAACGCAAACGCAGGCGGCGATCAAGGTATGCATATCAGGGTGCCGGATTCATCAGTGACCCGCGACCACTCGACCAGCCCCGGCCGGAACATCAAAACATTTGGTCACGGCTTCGCGATGAACAGCACGTTGATCGGTGTGGTGCTTTCGTAGGCGGTGATGGGATGGCTGTAGGTGGCGTCGTCGAGGGAGTAACACGCGTAGTTGAGTGCACCCAATCGCTGAACCACCGCCGTGGCGGAAGAATCGGAAACGGACTTGAGCTGTAAATTGTGCAGTTCGGAGAGAATCACCGGCCGGTCGCGCGCGATTAATTGCGCGCCGCCATCGAGCGCCAGGGGCTCGGCCCCTTCGATGTCCAGTTTGAGGAACGTGACGCGGGACTCCGGCATGAAATCATCGAGCCGGACGACTTGGACGACTTCATCGACATGGTCGCGGGGGGCGGGGCCGCCGGGAGCAATGTGTCCTCCGCCGAAATTCGTCGTAAGAGGCGCATGCCGGATGCTCAGGGTTCCGGCCTCGCTGGAAACCGCGAGCCGATGAATCTGGCAGAATGATTGGTAGCCGTTTTCCGTCACCGACCGGGCCGCTTTTTCATGCAGCAATTCCAAGGGCTCGAAACCAATCACGCGGCCGCGGGGGCCCACCAGGCTGCTCAGAAGCAGCGCATAAAATCCGATGTTCGTGCCGATATCGAGGCAGGTGTCACCACTCTTGACGAGGCCCTTGATGGCCGCGGCTTCGCGAGGATCATACTCGTCGTTGAGAATGGGTCGGCTGACGCCGAGTTCCGCAATGGCTAGCCAGATCCTGAAACCGTGTGCGGTCTCCTTGATCACCCAGCTGTCGTGCTTCAATTGCATGGCCGCGTTTTTGCTGCGATATTCTAAGGACCCAAGGAATGATTCCCGGAGGGCGGGGATGCTGGCGAACGGCCTGGCGACGGCGTCTTCACTTTCGGGCTCACGGTCCAGGAAAAGGCGATACGCCCAGCGGACGGCTTCCTTGTCGGGTTGGTTCATGGCTGGTGAACTTAGGGATGGTTTGCTACGGGTTTCAAGTGAGGAGTTGGTGGTGCAACGGGCGGCGTTTTCGCGCCATAAAGCGTGCCTTGCGCTCGGGGTGGCGTGCAGGGATTGCCGTTCACCTGGCGTTTCCGGATGCACGGCTGCGCGCGCGCGCGTGGTCAGCCGGAGTGAGCAGGGTCAGGTATTCGGCGCAGACTTTGTCCCACGAGTAATGCCGGGCCACGTAATGGCGACCGTTTTCACCCAGTTGCCGGGCCTCCGGCCCGGACACCACGCGGATGCTGCCGAGAGCCTCTTCCCAGGATTCAAAGGCGATGCCTCCATGGCTGATTGCGCAGTGGTCGGCCAAGACCTGGCATCGGGCGTTCACGATGGCGGGCCGGCCCACCGCCCAGGTTTCCAACAGGACCATGGACAGGCTCTCATATATGGACGGCATTAGCAGCCAGTCGCATGCGGCCATCGCATCCCATTTTTCAGCATCGGGGACGAATCCGAGCGGGAGGATGTCGGGGTGATCGGGGACGGGCATGACCGATTTGCCGATTAACACCAGCCGGTGGGGTAGCAGATGTTTTTTTTTCCAGGCGAGAAACGCCTCAAACATCTCGGGGCAGCCTTTCGATGGATCGATCCGGCCGCAATAAAGCAGGAATGGTCCCTCCAGCCCGTGTTTCAGCCGGAACCGGTTCGCGTCGATGTTCGGGGGCGGCTCGATCCCGACCCCGGCCACAGGACCTGTGAGGCGGAGGTGGAAAAAGCGTTCCCGTAGCAGCGCCTGTTCCGTCACCGTGTTGAAAAGAATGCCCTGAGGCAAGGCGAAGAGCCGGTCGTAAGCGGTGAAATTCAGCGGCCATTCATCATGGGCGAGCGGCGCGAGCCAAGCCTTGTCGGCCACCAGGGGCAGGTTGTCGAAGGTCGTTGCATAGAGATACCCGAAGAAAATGAATGCATCATAGGCGTCGCGATTTTGCCGGATGTAGTCCGTCAGCGCGGGCGCATTGGGACCCTGCGCGTGCATCCACGCGCGCTGCTCCGCCATCGAACAGCGGCGCTGTTTTTCGTGGAGGCGAGCGGAGAGCTCATTGAACGCCTCGTTGTTTCGCTCCCTGTCGGCGGAAAATCGGCGGATGATGGTTCCTGCGCAGGCTTCTTCCCCGGGGGGGAAGTGGTTGCGCCAAGTCACATAGTCCAAGGCGCAGGTCGTCAATACCTCAGTGTCCCACCAGGGGGACATTCGCTGCGCCATCTGGAGGCAATGGGATTCGGCGCCGCCATTGACCTCGAGTCCGCAGCGCTGCACCACAAAAGCGACCCGGGGTTTGGCCTTCATGATCCGGCCAGCTCCTTGGCTGACTGGTGGGTGACCGGCCCGGCGGAGAGCAGCCTTGTCACCAGCGATTCGAGGCATCGGGTTACATTGGCCGCGCTGTAGTTGTCCACCCGCGCTTGCATTTTGTCCCGGTCAGCAGGTCGACGGGCTGCGATCAAGCGGGCCGCCTTGGCCGGATCGGCGCGACCATGCAGCAGCAGGCCGGCGTCGCCAAGCGTATCGGCCACGGCGCCCTCCGCGCGGGCAATGACCGGCACGCCGAAGACACAGGCTTCGATCAGCGGCACGCAGAATCCTTCGTGTTCACTAAAACACCAGAACATCGAAGCACCGCGGTAATAAGCATGGAGCTGACGGTCGTTGATCTGCCCGACGAAATGCACGGCGTGACCGACCCGGAGCCGGCGGGCGAGTTCCTGCAGGCACTCCAGATAGAAGGATGAGATCTCCGCCGTGCCGACGAGAAAGAGGCGGGCTTCAGGATCTTCTTCCAGCCAGAACTTGAACGTGTAAATCAGGTCCTCGTGGCGTTTATTGGGCACGATCCGGCCCACAAACAGAATGTTGGTCCGGCCATCCTGCAGAGTTTCCATGACGCGTTCGTCGGGGGGGAAGGCCCAGTGCGCGGGGTCGATGCAGAGCGGAAACACTTCCGGATCGACAAAGCCGCAACGCTTAAGCTCGTCGGCGTTGAAACGGGAGTCTCCCACGCTAACGGCAAAATAAGGAGCCAAGGTGGGCAATTCGTCCCGCCCGTGACGAAGGATTTCAGCAAACTCCGGACGATAGTCGGCAAAAAAGTTGGCCGGAGTGATATTGTGATAAATCAATGCCTTCGGACCCGGATGCCGGCAAATCCAAGGAGTGATTTCTGTGCCGATCGAATGGTGGTAAATGAGGGCCGCATCGCTCGGCAGGCTTTCGGGGCCACGGATATGGAAGGCTTGGTGCAACATCTCCGGGGCGATGTAGCGTGCGTAGATTTCCGAATGATAACCAAGGGATTGCAGGCGGTCCCGGATCCACAACGTATGATTTCCAATGGCATCGCCATAGCCAAGGTTGGGTAGCACTTGATGGATCGCGTGCGTTTTCGGGCCGGCAGCTATATCTTTGAGCACCAGCTCGGCAGTGCCGGTCGACCAGCGTGGGCATACGGCGTCGCCTTCGCTTCGGTTCCAGCCGCGATAAAAGAGCGGAGTTGGGATGATGCCGTCGGTGGATTGCAGCGCCAGGTTTTCCAGCCGGAACCGGGGAGGTGACGGATTACTGGAGCTGCCCTCGCTATCGGTCGGCTTGGTCTCAAATCGCACTCCTTCGTCGAAACGGTCGAGCTTCGCCTCAATCCATCCTGTTTCCTGCGATGCACCAGGCTCCAAGGTCCACCGGCCGGCTTCATGACCTCCGACCAGGAGTCGCAGATGCTGGGGCTGGGTCGCAGAGAGCGTGCAGCGGATCTTCACAATTTCATCCCGGCTATGCACCAACGGGCGTAAGACTTGGTCGTAGCGATCCATCACCCGGGACCAGTCGGCAATCTCGGCTGCATAGGTGGCGCCGCGCTGGCCAATGGCGGCAAGCTCTTTTGGGCTCATGGCGTCCAGCCGCTCGAGGATCCTGGTCCATTCTTCGAGGTCCTTCGCCACCCAGCCACCTCCGCTGACTATCACGGCTTGCGCCGTGGCCAGACAGGCTTGGTGGACTGCCACGGGCCGCGCATACTGCCAGGCTTCAAACATGACGCGGGAAAAGCTTTCGTTGGGGCTTGGTTGAATGAGGGCGACGGCATTTTCCAAGAGCCAGGATCTTTGCCCTTCGGACACCAGACCGAGATCGTGGATGTTGCTTTCGGTGTCCGCAACGGCGAGTTCCCCGGGGCCCGCCACCACCAAGCGGAGACTGGATCGCGTTTGGACGTGGTAGGCTTTGAAAGCGTCCACCGCCAGGAGGGTTCCCTTGCCCACGTCTTTCCGGCCCAAGAGGAGCACGAAGGGAGTTAAATGTAACAATGAATTCGCGGAAGCCTCGTCGTCCCGGACAGGGCTCGGTTCAATGCCGGCCATACCGATCACGGATTTTGACACCACCGACGGTCCGAATAGGCGGCGGCCCAGCTCATATTCGCCTTCGCTAAGCCACAGAAGTCCCCGTGCCGCAAACACCGCACGTTGCACGCATCGCAGATAGGCGTAAGCTTCATCATGCAGACAAGGCTGTAGGAATGCCCGCGACGCCACCAGTGGCAGGCCGTCCAGGATCGGACCGTAAAGGTAGGGGAGAAAAATAAATGCGGAGTAGCGCCAGCCTTCCCGTTCAAGGTAGGCGAGCAGTTGAGGGCAGCGGATTAAGTGTTCCCGGAAGGTCTGTTCATCCTCTTCCGTGATGGGACTGACCCCTGGTTTAAGCGATTTGGCGTCGAGGCCAAGCAGATGGCCGCACACTTGGTCAAAGGCGACTCGATCGCGGGCTTCGACCGGAAACCGCCGCACCGCAAACCCCTCCGGCTCCGAGGCCAGCCCAGGTTCGAGGTGGTTGGAGGCCCAATCGTCCTGAAATGATCGGCAGCACGTCGTGATGACTTCGATGGCATATCCGCGAGCGCTTAATCGCACCGCCAGATTCCAAGCCTGCTGCTCCGCTCCTCCCTTGAGGGTGCGGCCAAACCACGGGATAACTATGGCAATTTTATTTTCGCCGGCGGGAAGGGTCATGGTTTTACGCCAATGACGGCATAGTCCTGCGGACCGTGAAAATAAGCGTTGAAGCGATCGGCCAGCGGATCGCCGGGTTGTCCCACGAGGTGGGATTGGTCGTAGGCGTGGAGGTAGTCCAGGCGGACTGCGCTGAATCCGCCGGTCTCCAGGATAAACTGGGCCAAGGAAGGATGCACCGGGCGCTGATGCGTGGGATCCAGGTGAAAATTCAGACTGCTGGTCAGAACGTTTCTGGGGTTCGGGGTCTCAAAGATCGCAACTCCCCCGCGACGGAGGACGCGGAAGGAATTGCGGATTACTTCCTGCAAAACGGGCAACGATAGATGTTCGATGATATGAAATCCGGTGATCACCGTCACCGTCTCAGCTGGCGCGGCAGCCAGAAATTCCACAAGATTCGCGTCGATGACTTCGCAACCAAGCTGCCGGCAGGCTTGGAGGAAAAAATGGTTCAGGTCCACGCCCAGCGCCGGCACCCCCTGTTCCTTGAGCAATTCCAGCCATTCGCCGCGGCCGCAACCGAGATCGAGAACGCCGTTGCCGGCATACAGTCGATTGAGGGGATGGTCACCTCCCGCGACAGGAGTGGGCGGATAGGTCTCCACCCGCGCACGTGCCTGGGCAATGACGGGGAGATAGAGGGACTGCCTTTCCCTGATAAGTGATCGAGGGCCGCGGAATCGCGCCTCGAGCGCCGCATAGAAGCCGTCGGCTTGGATGGTTTGGGCGGTGATTGCAGTCTCGAGGGCTTTGCCTGCCGCCACTTGCCGCTGCGGTTGCAGGGTCGCATGAGCCAGGCTATCCAGGTGAGTTTGCAGGGTGGGGAGAATGCGCTCCGAAGCGGCGGATACCTCGCCGAGGGTGGCGCCCATGCCATCCTGGCGCTTGCGGAGATCATCGGTGCACTCTGCCAAGACGCCTAGGTCCGCGCGCAGCGCGTCGATTTGGGTGGCAAGATCCTTCTGCGCGGTGGCGCTGGCACGGCCCGAAGACATGAGGGCTTCCTCGCGAGCCAAGGCATTGTGCCGGCCGGCGTCCGACTCCCTCAAAGCAGATTCGAGGACAAGACAGCGCCCTTCTAGAGTCTCGATTTTCTGTCGCGCATCCTCCAAGCGATCGGCGTGGACATGCTCGAATGTGTGGCGCTCTTCGGCCAGCCTGGCCTCCAATTCACGGCGGACCTGTGCATATGCCGCCTCAGACGAGGCTTTGGAGTCGACCAGCAATGTTCGCATTTCCGCGATGCGTTCGGCGTGCTCTTGCAGGCCTGCCTTATTTTGTTCGGTCGATCCGGCTGCATCATCCGCTTGGCGCCCGAGGGTTGTGAAACGCTCATGCAGTTCCTTGAGCCGTAACTCGGTTGCGCGTGAGGTGGCGGCCAGGATATTGGCCCGGACGCGTGTTGCGGCAGCATCGCGTTCCATCTGGCTCTGCAGATTTCCGGCAACCTCCTCGATTTGTTTGGCGATCTGCTGCGTATAGTGCGCTAGACTTAGGTGTCGTTTTTGTGCATGCTCCCCGTAGCTGTTGAGATGCGCGGTTAGCAACTCAAGGACCCGGTCACGATTTTCGATTTCCCGCGCCAGTTGGGAGAGGGAACGGCCGACACTCTCCAAAGCATTGATTGTATGAGTGTTAACCACGCCTTGTCGCCGGAAAATCGAATTGAAGAACTTGGGCAGAACGGTCTTCACCCGGTTCTCGTTGCTGGCCGCACGCACGAGTTCTTCAAATTCGGCGGGCAGCGGTATCGAATGCAACGCGGCCTCAGGCAAAGCAAAGCCGGGAAAAATCCCGGCCGGCCTGATCAGTTGCGTCGGCTGGGTCGCGAGCAGCGGTGGCGGGATGTCGGAAGTGTGCTCAGGCAGATTCATCTTATTGGAAACCCAGATCTTTTGCGGGCTGCAGGATCAACTCGATGAAAGCAAGGCCCAGTCGGCGAGGATCGGCGCTAAGGTTCTTCGATAAAGGAGAAAAGGATTCGGGTAGCCGGAAGCTCAGGCGGTGAAGGGGGGCGTTGGTCATGACCTGTGAGATGATCAAGGCCTGGTAGGTGCCGGCCACGCGAATGCTCCATGAACCCACAGGGGTGTTGTCCCAAAGCGCGGTGACTTCTTGGGATTCGACGCCGGCGCTCAAGTGTGGCTGCGCCGTGAATGACAGCACAAGGTCACCCGGGGGCTTTTCGAACTTGAACGTCAGGTCGGCGGTTTCCGCGGCGGTCCAGCAAAAAGATGACTCGGGCGATGCCCAGCCAGCTTCCAGATGGGCCGCGGCATTGCCATCAATCCCGAACCGCAGCAATTGTCCCGGGGCATAGGGGTTGATCGCTGCACGATTTTGGATGGCGGCCTGCTGCTTCCGCTGGGTGATATCCATGCGTATGCGAGCCATCAAGTCTTCGATGTCGATTGGTGAATTTTCAGGTGGCGGCATGTGGAAGTGCGGGTTCCGTGCCTCCTTTAGCGTGGAGCCCAACTCAGGGTGAGGGAGCGTTGCGCACAGGCGCAGGAACTGACGAATGCGAGGAACCGCATTGTTGACCGTCAGTCAGTCGAAAGAACCTGTTCATAAAACGCCAGCGTTTGTTTTGCGACTTTTTTCCAGCTGAACTTCTGTGCCTGATGCAGGCCGGTCAGGACGAGTCGTTCCCGTAGTTCTGCATCCGCCTCAATTTGTTGCATGGCGTTCGTGATTTCAGCCGGGCGGGCTGGGTCAATATAAAATGGGGCTTCGCCACCGGTTTCTGGAAGGCAGGTCCGGCTGGAGCAGATCACCGGACAGCCCTGAGTCATGGCTTCCAGCACCGGGAGGCCGAACCCCTCATACCAACTGGGGAAAATGACTGCTTGTGCTCCTCGGTAGAGGGCGGCCAGCTGCTCGTCGGGCACAAAACCCAGCCGGCGAGCCAGTCCTTGCTGTTCCAAGGGCTGAAGACTTTTTAGAATAGAGGCGTTCTCCCAGCCACTGCCTCCGGCCAGCCACAGCGGTTTTGGGGCTGGGTGAGCTCTTACGTAATCGGTATAAGCAACCAACAGATTGTGAAGATTTTTGCGGGGTTCCAGCGAACCGACAAACAGCCAATAAGCTCCGGTGGAAAGGCGTTCGCCTTCCCACAACGGCCACCGGGCGGCGAGCGGCGTGACGATCGAGTCGATTTTTCCGCGGCGCCGGTGGCTCGGCAGAAATCTGTCGAATTCCCGGCGGGTATGCTCGGAGATGAAAATGAGGCCATCCGCGTGGTCCAAGGCATTGAGAACCCCCGCCTGACAGCGGACGCGTATATCGTCCGTGGTGTATTCAGGGACTGCCCAAAAGCTGAGATCAAAGACCGTCACGACCAGTTTGGCCGACGTGAGGCGCGGTGATTGAAAACTGGTCGAATGCACCAAAGCGGGCCGCCCCGGTGCCTGGCCTCGGGCGAGGTCCTGTTGCCATTCCTGGACCGTTGTTTCCAGGGAGCACCCGGCTAGAGGATCGGAAATATTCGGCAAGCATGGCAAAGGGGCCAGATTTTCGGGCGCGATAAACCATTCGCCAAAGTGCCGATAAGCCAGGAAATCGTGCGCAGGTGCCAGCTGGGCCATTTCAGTGAGTAGGGATTGGGTATACCAGCCGCAGCCGGCGAGCGATAACGAGGGCTGCACAAAATCGAAGCCAATTTTCATGACACGGAGCGTGGAAGCAGATCTGAGACGAGACCGCCGGGATGGTGAACCTGCAGCCGGCCGAGGATCACCCCGTGAGTGCGGGGATCGGTTGGGCTCAGGCGGGAGGCATCCGGCACGATCAAGCGAAGCACTCGGGCCCCTTTGGGCAATTGGAGGCAGCCACTGGTGGGAATGTCTGCTGCAACGCGAACTTTCGCCAGGCAACTGGCTCCGCAAAGAAATTCCACGGTGCGCGAAATACCCAAGGGTCTGCTCGTGTAGTGCAGGACTTGCGGGCCCGGAACAAGTGGCAGCGCAAAGATTGCCAAAGGATCGGTCAATCCGTCCACAGGATAATAACCCGAATGCTGCCAACGCGCGGGGGCATTTGCGATCGCGTGGAAGCTTTGGAGCAATCTCCCGAATTCGCGGGCCGGCGAGAAGGCCGCCAGTCGTTGTTGTCCGTGTTCGACCAAGGTTCGACGCAGTTCCGGGTTCGTGGCCAATAGCTGCATGCCTTGCGCGAGCTCCTGCGGAGCGCGGGCCGCCACCAGCAACGCCGCGCCGGCCGTAATTTCAGGGATCGCCCCCGAATCGCTGGCCAAAATTGGCACTGCATGAGCCATTGCTTCCAGCAACGGAATGCCAAACCCTTCGTGAAGCGACGGAAAGACCAAGGCCCCGGCCCGGCTCCATAGGCCGGCGAGACGGGATTCATTCACATAACCTAGGAAATCCACGCATTCAGTGATGTCCAAGGAAGCGGCGATGCGCTCCAAGTGTTGCATGGCCGCATTCCTGTGGCCGGTCAAAACAAGCCGCCAAGCATCCGGGCCCGCGGCATGCCGGTAGAGCGCATAGGCCACCAGGAGGGTGGCATGGTTTTTGTGGACCCACGCGTTCGCCGGGTAAAAAAAATAAGGAGGTGCTCCGGGCGTTGGGCTAGTTTGGCTCCGGGGCGGCAACCTGCCGTGAACGGGAAGGTGCGTGCGAATGATTCTATCAACTGGAATGTTGTAGTGCCGGCCCAGCTGCGTGGCTGTGTGGTCCGAGATTACTTGAAACAGATCGGCGCGTTCCGCCGTTATCCGGAAGTAATCGGCCCGGTAGTTGCAATCGGCGACCGAAAGACTTTCCGGGAAATCCTTATGAAGCAGATCCACGATGAGGGCGATGGTCGGAATACCGGGGCAGGCCCAGCGAGTGATGCCGAACGGACAGTAAACCAGCTGGCAATCCTCCTGAGCGGCCAAGTCGTCCGGCGCTCCGTCGCCCCAAATGAGACGGTCCACCGGACGAAGCCAGCGGTCGATTTCACCGGCGAGTAACCGGTTGGCCAGAAACACGAACACAATGGCTTCCCCGGGTTGCCGACCCAACCAGTGAATAATTTCGTGCAGCGCTGGTTTTATTCCTCCGCCCTCCCCACCCGGGCGAAGCCACGTCAAATCGACCAGAATTCGGATCGGGGCGGACGTAATGCTCATAATATCTTAGGACCGGGCGGGGCGGCACCAAACCCCGGCCATGGCATTTACCTCAAAGCCGCCAGATCGGCATCCACCATGAGTTCGGCCAGGGCTTTCATGCGGGTTCTGGGTTCCCATCCGAGTTCTCTTTGGGCCTTTGAGTAATCGCCAATGAGCAGGTCCACCTCGGCGGGCCGGAGGAAGCGTTTGTCGAATTTGACATAGTCACGCCAGTCGAGGTCTACCCGGCCGAAGGTGGCGTCCAG
>JBKJRX010000090.1:0-3961 GCA_046593155.1 Lacunisphaera sp. | reverse complement strand
GATGGGGGGCAATTGCTCCGGGAAACGTCCATCCACTTTCTGTCCGTTGAGGCTGAGCACGACGTCGCCGGCCCGCAGTCCGGCCTTGGCGGCAGGCGAGCCCACGTCGACGTTGGCGACCAGCACGCCGGTGTTGGCGCTCAGCGCGTAAAAGCGCTCAAGATCCTGCAATTCCCGGAAACCGATCCCGGCGTAACTGCGCGTGACCGTGCCGGCCTTCACCAGCGTCGCGGCGACCGTGCGGGCCACTTTGGCCGGAATCGCAAACCCGAGATTGTCCGCACCGACATAACCGCGCGAGTTGATGCCGATGACCTTGCCATCGTCGGTGACCAACGGGCCCCCGCTGTTGCCCGGGTTGATGGCGGCATCGGTCTGCAGCCACGTGTTGAATGCGCCGGTCTCGTAACCGTTCACGCCGCGGCTGTCCTCGAAATAGCGGTCGTTGTTCGAGATGATCCCGCGGGTCACGGTGCGCGTCAGGCCGTGCGGTGTGCCCACCGCAAACACCGGCTGCCCGACAAAAAGCTCGTCCGAGTCACCAAAATCCGCCGCGGCGAAGGCAAGGTTGCGCCGCTTGATCGCGTCCAGGTCGATGCGCAGCAGGGCCAGGTCGGTCCAGTGGTCCCAGCCCACCAGCTTGGCGTTGACGCGTTCCAAACTGGCGAGCGTGACGGAGATCTCCACGGCCTGGGGGCTGACCACGTGGGCATTCGTGAGCACCAGACCGTCAGTGGAGATGATGACCCCCGAGCCAACGCCGCCCGTGATGCGCTTGGCGCCGTCCGTGAACTCGATTTCCCGGACATCAATCCGCACCACTGACTCCAGCAAACGATTGAAACCCCGGTTCATGGCCGCGTGGGCCGAAGCGGCCAAGCCCAGGGTGAGCAGGGCCACTGCGGCCAGACGGCCGGTGATTGACGGAGGAAGGGAATGTCTCAATGTGGCGGGTTTTAACAATCGATGGCTACCAACTGCAAAGACTACGACTTTCTCCAAATCGAGCCGCATTGGCAATCTTTCTGGGAGAGAACCAAGGCGTTTAAGGCCGAGAATGGCTCGGCCAAGCCGAAATACTACGTGCTGGACATGTTCCCCTACCCGTCGGGTTCCGGGCTGCACATCGGCCACCCGGAAGGATACACCGCCACCGATATTCTGGCCCGCTACAAGCGCGCCAAGGGTTTTAATGTCCTGCACCCCATCGGCTGGGATGCCTTCGGCCTGCCGGCCGAACAGCACGCCGTCAGAACGGGCACACATCCGGCATCCAACACGCAGAACAACATCACGAACTTCCGCCGCCAGATCAAGGCGCTGGGGTTTTCCTATGATTGGGACCGCGAGGTCGACACGACTGACCCGAAATATTTCCGCTGGACGCAGTGGATTTTTCTCCAGCTCTTCAAGAAGGGTCTGGCTTACGTGGACGAGCGCCCCGTCTGGTGGTGTCCGGAACTTCGCACCGTCCTGGCCAACGAGGAGATCGTCGACGGCAAGTCCGAGGTCGGCGGCTTCCCCGTCGAGCGGCGCAATCTCCGCCAGTGGGTGTTGCGCATCACGGCCTACGCCGAGCATTTGATCGACGGCCTCAAGGGTGTCGACTGGCCCGACTCGACCAAGCGCATGCAGGAGGCGTGGATCGGCCGCAGCGAGGGCGCCGAGGTGCACTTTAAGCTGGAGGATCCGAAGCTCGGCGACCTGAAGGTCTTCACCACCCGCCCCGACACACTGTTCGGTTGCACCTACATGGTCGTGGCGCCCGAGCACCCGCTGGTGCCGGGCCTCACGGTGCCCGCACAGCGCGACGCCGTCGAAGCCTACCGCAAGAAGGCCGCCAGCAAGAGCGACCTTGAGCGCACCGACCTCGCGAAGGACAAGAGCGGCGTCTTCTCCGGCAGCTACGCCATCAACCCGGTGAACCACGAGCGCGTGCCCGTGTGGATCGCCGACTATGTGCTCATGGGCTACGGCACCGGTGCCATCATGGCGGTGCCGGCGCATGACGAGCGCGACTGGGTGTTCGCGAAGGAACACGATCTGCGCAAAATTCCAGTTGTTGGAACGCCCCATCTTGAGAGCAGTGATCCCCACCCGGAAACCTACGCGTCCCCGGAATCAAAATCCGTGGTAATCGTGACGATCGATGGCAAAGATAATTCGATCTATTACTTCCAGGCGAAGCCCGACACTCGTGAAGGAATCGCAATCTTTTCAGCCAATTCAGAGATATCGCTCAATGGTCTAGAAACGGCAGATGCCAAAACTAGAATCATCTCGTGGCTTGAAACAAAACAGCTCGGCAGTCGCCGCATTAACTACAAGCTCCGCGACTGGCTCTTTTCGCGCCAGCGCTATTGGGGCGAACCCTTTCCCATCGTCTGGGTCACCGAAGCCGACTACCGCCACGCATCGACGGTGCGGCAGGACCTGCCCGCGCAGCCCGTCACCTTCACCGAAAAGGGTTCCACGCATTACGCGTTGCCACTGCCCGATGCGGCGCTGCCGCTCGTCCTGCCCGAGGTGCATTCCTACCTGCCCAGCGGCACCGGCGAAAGCCCGCTGGCCAACGAAACCGCTTGGCTGGAAATCTGGTTCGACGTCGCGACCGGCGCGTCCTTGCCCGCCACGCAGCCGAAACCGGCTGGCGCTGCGTGGGTCCGCGGTCGCCGCGAGACCAACACCATGCCCCAGTGGGCCGGCTCGTGCTGGTATTATCTGCGCTTCCTCGACCCGCAGAATTCCGCCGCCCTCGCCAGCCCGGAGGCGCTGAAATATTGGGATGTCCCCGACCTCTATGTAGGCGGCGCCGAGCACGCGGTGCTCCACCTGCTCTACGCCCGCTTCTGGCACAAGGTGCTGTTCGACCTCGGGGTGGTGCCCCAGGCCGAACCGTTCAAGAAGCTCTTTCACCAAGGTATCATCCTCGGTGAAGACGGCGTGAAGATGTCCAAGACCCGCGGCAACGTGGTGAACCCCGACGACATCATCCACGCCTATGGCACCGATTCGCTGCGGCTTTACCTGATGTTCCTCGGTCCGCTGGAGGCGATGAAACCCTGGAACACCAAGGGCATCGAAGGGGTGCACCGCTTCCTGAAAAAAATCTGGCGCGAGTGTCTGACCGAGGAAGGAGTGGTCAACCCGCGCATCACCGCCACCGGCTCGCTGTCACCTGACACGGAGAAACTGCTGCACGAAACCATCAGGAAAGTCGGCGACGACATCGAGGGCCTGCGTTTCAACACGGCTATTTCCCAGATGATGATTCTCATGAATGCGCTCCAAAAAGAGCCGGTGGTGCCCCACGCGGTCATGTTGGATATGCTGCGGTTGCTTGCGCCCTTTGCCCCGCACATGGCGGAGGAACTCTGGGCCCGGCTAGGGCAGAATGGCTCCGTCATGAATGCCAGCTGGCCAGCTTTCGATGTGGGCAAGCTCGTCGCCACCACCATCACCATTGTGATCCAAGTGAACGGAAAGCACCGCGGCGATGTCATCGTGGATGTCGGCGTCAGCGAGGCCGAATTGGTGCAACTGGCCTCGGCCAACCCGAAGGTAATCCCTCATATTGCTGGCAAACCCATCAAACGGATGATCCACGTTAAAGGGCGGTTGATTAATCTGCTGGTCTAGAGCGATATGCGATTTCAAGTCAAAGCGTTGGTTTATACTCTTGCCCTAGGTGTTACACCCTAGCTAAATCCGGGAACCGAAAAGAAGCTGTTCGCCTCCGGGTGGAACAGCGGTAACAAAAATCCCACAGGTCATGAAACCCACTTTCGCCCGCCTCCTTCTCCTTGGCTTAATCGCCTTGGTGGCCGCCGCACCGAGCGCGTTGGCCCAACGGCAACTCGGCAAGAAGAAGGGACCGACCAGCAAGATCTATCTGGCCGAGGCCGTGGGTGACAGCCAGATCCAGACCGGGGAAAAAATCTACACCGCCCGGCAGGCCACG
>JBKJRX010000059.1:0-9046 GCA_046593155.1 Lacunisphaera sp. | reverse complement strand
GGCCTGGCGGTCTACGGGGTCGGCGCTTTACGTGACGCGAAAATCGGCATCAATCTGATCCTGACATTCGCGGGGTTCGGCGCAGTCCTGTGCGCATTATTTCTCTGGCTGGTGAACAACTCAGTCAGGAAACACGGGTCGGTGAGGACCCTCAACTGAACGCAACTTCCCGATCCCCATCCATGCCTAAAACCAATCTCTCGAAATGGGAAAAAATCGCCCCGCTGCCGCTTCCGCGCGCCGGCTGTGCCGCGGGCGTGGTGGGCGGCCAGCTGATGGTGGCGGGTGGCACCTACTGGGTT
The DNA here is from genome assembly GCA_046593155.1 of Lacunisphaera sp. Lineage (GTDB taxonomy): Bacteria > Verrucomicrobiota > Verrucomicrobiia > Opitutales > Opitutaceae > Lacunisphaera. Next base: position 8,744 of record JBKJRX010000059.1, on the reverse strand, counting down.
GACGGCAAGAAATTCTGGGACCAGCGCGTTGATGCGTTTGAGCCCGCGACCAATCGGTGGCAGCCACTGGCCCAACTGCCCCAGCCATGGGGTGATGCCGCCGCGGTGGCGGTGGACGAGTCGTTCTATATTCTCGGGGGCGGAGCAGACGGTGTGGCGCAGACCTCGGTCCAGTGCTATCAGCGAGGGGCGTGGGACATGGTCCCACGGATGGTTTTACCCGCGCCCCGGCGCTCCTCGGCGGCTGTCGTGTTGGACGGCACCCTCTATCTCATGGGTGGGCTCACTGGCACAGGCAGTGACTTCGCTTCCGCGACTGTAACCATGTGGGCTGCCAAACCCGGCGAACCCTGGCAGGAACGAGCCCCAGTGCCGGGACCGGCGCGGTTCACCTCCGCGGTCGGCGCGGTGGGCGGCAAGGTGATCGTGGTGGGTGGCTGCACTCCCGAGGACGGAAAGGTGCGCAATCTGGACGACATTCTCTCTTATGATCCACAGCGCGATCAATGGTCGACCCTGGGACGCCTGCCGTTTGCCCTGCGGGGGGCCTGCGGGTTGGTCATCGGCAACCAACTAGTCGTGTTTGGTGGCTACACCGACAAATTCCTAACCCAGATCATCAGCGTGGATCCCCGTTCTGGGCAGACGCATGTGGCTGGGGAACTGCCCACCGGCTTGGCCGATACCCGATTCTTCCTGTTCGAATCTCAGGTCGTCGGGGTGAGCGGGGAAAACGGCATCAAAATGCGCTACCCGGACACGATCGCTGCGGCCCTCGACTGAGGCGGCGGATTATTGCGAAATTGAATCTTCCTTTCACTCCACTGACCCAACCAAACCATTCGCCCCTCCATGAAGATCACCGCGGTTAAAACCTATCCTTTACAGCACCCGATGACCCGGGCGACCGGCCCGGCGAACTTCCTCTATCGCATTCGCACCACCCTCATCATCAAGATCGAGGCCGACGACGGCATCGTGGGCTGGGGTGAAACCGTGTCTTTTCCCGGTGTTCGGACGATCATTGAGGAGCAATATGCCGCCATCCTGATTGGGCGCGATCCGCTGGAACACCGGGCACTCTCGCGCGAATTGTGGGGCCAGAATTTCGGAAACGGCATGGCCATGGGCGGCGTGAGCATCGCGCTCGATGACCTGCGGGGCAAGATTCTGGGCGTGCCAGTGTATGAGCTGTATGGCGGCCGCCTGCGTTCACGGGTGAAAGCCTACGCTTCCGCCATGAACTACATCGAGGGGGAAAACCCGGCCGAGTTTTATCCCAAGGAAGCCACCGAGCTGGTAGCCGAAGGGTTCAAGGCGCTCAAGATGCGTATCGGTGGACAGTCCATCCCGGAGGATCTCGCCGCCATCAAGGCGGTGCGCAAGGCGGTGGGTCCGGACATCAAGCTGATGGCGGACGGCAACGGGGCCTACACGCTTGGTTCGGCCATGCGCATGGGGCGCGAGCTGGAGCAGCAGGATTACTATTGGTTTGAGGAGCCTTTGCCCCAAAGCACGCCCGGCTACGCTGGCTATGAGGTCCTCGCCGCCAAACTGGACATTCCCATCGCGGCTTGCGAAGGATTGACCTCCCGGGCGCAATTCAAGGAAGCCATTTCGCGCCGGGCCATGGCCATCGTGCAACCGGATGTCGCCCTCGCCGGGGGCATCGGGGAGTGTCTGTTCGTGGCTGAGCTGGCCCGACTCTGGGGCATCCAGTGCATGCCGCATTGCTGGGCCGGTGGTCTGGTGATCGCTGCATCGACGCATTTACTCTCGTTGTTGCCCGATGCTTCTTGGGCCCGACACACCGAAGAGCCCATGCTGGAGTTGGACCGCGTGGAAAATCCCTTCCGCGACGAGCTCTTTACGACTTCTGTCGAACTAAAGGACGGCTATGTCACCGTGCCAACGACCCCGGGCCTGGGGGTGGCGGTGGATGAGGAAAGACTGATGTTTTATGCGAAGGCGTGACCATGCATAACATAATTTTTTCTAAGTGGCTCGTGGCGCTGGCGGTCCCCCTGCTCTCCGCCAGCATCCGGGCCGGGGACCAATCCTGGCAGAAACTGAACGCGATGCCCGAGCCCAACGGAGGCTTCATCGGACTGGCACTCCCAGATGCTATCATCGTGGTCGGCGGGACGAATTGGGGGGATGGGGAAAAGCACTGGCTCCGCACCGTGCATCGCTTGGATCTCGTCAGCCTGAACTGGAGTTCGCTGACGCCGCTTGGACAGCCTCTGGCGTATGGGGTGGGGGATGTGGATGCGGCCGGCCTGATTATCGTCGGCGGCTCCACCGGCCGGGCCATTTTTAAGGGGCGGGTAGAAGTGGCTGGAACAAAGGTAACCGAGGATCAAACTCGTGGTTTGGCCCGGCCGGCGGTCCTTTCGGCCGGAGGCCGGATAGGGGATGAACTCATCATCGTTGGCGGCACCGACGATGCCGCCAACGTGCAGGGATTTCACCGGCAGTCTCTTGCTTGGAACATCCAGACGGGCGATTGCCGGGCTTTGGCGGATTATCCGGGCCCGGCGTTTGGTTTGGCGGCCGCGGTCAGCGTAGCGAATGAATTGTTCGTGTTCGGGGGCGGCCGCTGGGATGGCCCAACTCAAGGCGTCGTGAACCTGACTGATGCATACGCCTTTTCGCCCCGGACAAACCAGTGGCGTCGATTGAGTGCGTTGCCCCGAGCGGTCCGTGGCCTTGCTGCGGTCGCGTTGGATGACCGACACATATACCTGGCCGGCGGTTATCAGGGCGGGCCGGAAGGGTTTGTCGACCAAGCCTTCATATATGATATCAGCCAAGACAACTTTGCCCCGGCCACCCCGCTGCCCTACGGCGCCATCGTTGGCCTGGTGCGGAGTGGTGGCTACGTGTATTGCCTGGGCGGCGAGGACAAACTCAAGCATAGGACAGCGAGCTGTTATCGAATCAAGGTCGAGGAATTGAAGCGATTGAGTCGGTGATTTACCGCATCACAGATCACGACCTTGGTTGCTCTGGGTATCGCGCAAGCAGCTATCATCGAGAGGTGCACTCATTGTGAAAAATCTCCGGCTCCATGCGGAGCCGGGGATCTTCTTTTTGCTGTCCTCATCAGCATTCTATTTCTAAGCCGCTAATGCAGCGGACATCGCTTTCTAGAGCGGTTTAACCTGAAGTGTAGCCACAAAGGAACGCATAGATCGCAAAGAACAGCAGACTGAATGGATTGTCTTTGTGCTCCTTGCGTTCCTTTGTGGCTAAAAATCCGGCTACGAATTTCTTTAAAATGCTCTAAACCGGCTATGCGGAGGGCATTATGGACCCATCCTACGCGATCGAGGTGCTCCGTTCTATCCGTGGGGTAACCAACGCGGAGTTGCGTGATCCGGTCTACCTCTTTGCGCTCGGCGAAAAAGCCGTGCAAGTGCAGGCACCCAGTCCAATCGCCCTCCTGAGGGCCAAGATCGCCAATCTAATCGAGATCAGGCAGACGGGCCGGCAGGACGCTCGGCATTCTGATCCTGGTCCGCGTGCTGCCCAGTTATCTCGACGACCTGCCGGCGTCTGTCCGGGACCAATCGATGACCGAGCGCAAGCTCCTCGATCACCTTGAGCTGCTCTAGGCCACCTTCACGTCGAAGGGCGGCCGTAAGGTATGCGCTGATCTGGCGATCGAGCCGGCGCAGGTCTTCAAGGGCTTGTCTGTTGAAGGTATGCCGCGGGTAGAGGCGTTTCTCACCAACCGCCTCCCGCACGCGATGGCTTCATGCCCAAAGTGATCACGTCTCAAGTGGGCACCAGGGGGCCGACGCGATTCACCGTATGTCCGGCTCAGCATGGAGGCTGTTGTATGGCTGTCTTTGAGTGGGCCATAGGGGTCAAAATGCCTCTGACCGCAAGAGGAGAGGTGGTGCGAGTGCCGGGAGTAGAACCCGGATCATCAACATTGATTATTAGTTAGATATGAAGAATACGATGGAATGTGGCTGCTGTGTGGCCGCCATCTGTTTTTGCGGACTGGAGGTTGAGTCCGTAACTGAATGCTCGGAACAGGCACAGCACGCCGCGAGGTCCTTGAAGAGCACGAGTCCATCTACCAAGCCATTGCAGATCGCGATTACGAGGGAGCCAAGCGAGTCATGGACCGGCACATTCAAAAACTCATCGACAAGCAGATCGCTCTCCGTGAGCGAATGGAAAGTGCTCCCAAGGGAAAGAAGCTCACCGAGGAAGAAATGATTTATTCAACCTGAGGATGCCCGCTTAGGCGCGCACCACACTCCGGGTTTATCGGGTGCACCTTTCACCAGGACGTCCAACCGCCGTCCACCACCAGGCTGTGGCCGGTAACATAGGACGATCCATCTCCGAGGAGGAAGAGAGTGGGGCCGACAATCTCTTCGTTACGGCCTACCCGCCCCAAAGGGGTTTTTGCGCAGAGTTTTTGAATAAAAGCCGGCTCGTCTTTCTGTAGGCCAGGATTTGGAAATGAGCCAGGGGTGACACTGTTAAAGCGGATGCCATGCGGGCCGTAGTGCACGGCGAAGTAACGGGTCATTTGGAGAAAAGCGGCTTTGGTCGCTCCGTAGTCGATCGGATTTGGTGTCAAGGGAGCTTCATAAATACGGGGATCGGGGGAGACCAAGCCATACATGCTGGAGAACAGCACGATGCTGCCGTGGCCACGGGATTTCATTTTTTCCGCGAGAGACCGGCAAAGAAGAAATGTTGGGGGCAGGGTGAGGCTGAACGTCCGCACAAGATCCTCACTCGAAAGATCCTCGAGTCGTTTTCCTGCCGAAGAGAGATACGCCAGATGAGCCACACCGTCGGGGACGCCATGCTCGTTGATGAGGCGGCCAATGGTGGGCTCGATTGCTCGAGCTTCAGAGACGTCCCAGGAAAAGGGAACGGTCTTGGAAAGAGATTTTTCGCGAACCAGCGTTTCCGCCTTGTTCGCAATGTCTATGCAAACGACTTTTGCCGCTGCCTTGTCCAAGGCTTTGGTGATGGCGGTCCCCAGAAAACCAGCCCCACCAATTACCCAAATGGTTTTCCCGGCCATCGAGTCTGTCATGACGAAAGGGCGGAAGGTTATGGCCGACGGGTTTCCTGGTTAAAGTGGGCCAGCCGGGCGTCGAGGTATTCATTAAACCCTATGACATCGGCGCCAACGCTGATGATCTGATAGCCCTCGGCCACGAGTTCCCGGAAGGGAGCAATCGGTTGCGACATGGCATATTTGCCATGCTTGCGGGCGGCCTGGGCAATACGTGCGCGGGCATCTTTTACTGCGGGATGATTGGGATTGCCTGCTTGTCCGATCCGGTGGGCGAAGTCCCCGGGCCCGAAATGCAGGATGTCAAAGCCCTCCACGGCGGCGATTTCGTCCACGTTCTCCAGTCCTTCTGGAGATTCGATCTGCAGAATGATGAACCGCTCGCGATTGCCATTCTCCAAGTAGTCGCTCGCGCTCGCGCGGCAGAACTGGCCGTCAGAGTTTCCTCCGTCGATCGGGCGTTTGCCCAAAGGATGAAAACGGGTGCAGGCCACGATTTGGCGGGCCTCCTCGGCGCTGGTGACGTGGGGGACCATTATGCCGGTTGCGTCAGCCTCAAGCGGTTTGATATAATCGCTGTAGCTGCCTTTGGCGACCCGGATGATCGAATCCATGTCGTGCAGCTTGGCCGCGCGGACCTGATGTTCAAGATTCAGCCAGTCATTTGGCACATGTTCGTTGCAAAGCCAGACGACCGGGTAACCGGCCATGCCGGTCATTTCGACCACACGTGGGTCTATGGTGTTCAGCTTCATGCAGGGAGCCGGGTGCCCGGCGCGCAGAATGGCCATGAGCCGGCTTCTACGCATGGGATGAGAACTGGATAGAGGAGCAGAAAGATTTTCCATGAAAGGGGTGTGGTATGAGTTTCGGCGAAGGCCAAATCACATGGGTGTCGGTAAATACGATGAAATACATCGTATGCAATTAACTGCTCCACCTCGGACCAGACCAAATGATCGGGCACGACGCGAGGCTAGCCGGTTTGGCACGAGGGAAAGACCGGCGATGAGAGCGGAATGGCGAAGGAAAGTGCGGCGGTCGGAGGAGGTATTCATGGTGGGGACTAATGCAGGTCAGCCGGCGTCGATCAAAAGCAGGGGATGCCAGCCTTCCCGATGGTGGAAGAAGGGAATGGGGAGCGGGGCGGTCGAGGACAGCACGGGCTGGCCGGTCCCATAGTCATAACGGCACACTGCTGTGCGCAACAATTGTCCCGCGTGCAAGCGGGAGAGCCCGAACCGGGCTGCGGGAATAGTTACCTGGATCGCCCAGAAATGAGAGCCGACATGCACCTGACTTTGGACCCAGTCCGGCTGCGCGATCATAAATTCCCCGAGGGTTGCCGCCTTGCTGCGGACCCGGGCGATCCCATCCGCCGACCAGAGCAGTTGGAGGCGGGAATTTTCCGGCGTGATATGCACCTCCAGGTAGGCGGGCCCGCTGCCGCCTTGGACGAAGATCTCGCCCACGTCGCCAAGTTCCCACGTTCGTTCGTTCAGCTGCCGCGCGGAATTGCGCGCACCCCCGCCCATGAAAACGGCATCGTAATGCAGGCCGGTTTCCTGCCAGCGAATCCGGGCCCAGCCTGGCTGGAAAGACAGCTCAGGCGCGCCGGGGTGCCACGGTTGTCCCATCGGTAGCCAATGGCGGTCAATGGAGGCTGGAGAAGCCGGCCACATGACCTCCGTGGGCTCAAGCATCGGCAGGGCCGTCCAAGTGGGGAGGTGACTGGGGGAATTCGTGGCCCGGTATGGTTTACGGTGGTGGCGCGATCATGGTATCTCTCCAGGCGGCGCGTCCCAGTCCTTGATCTCCGCCAGCCACTCGGGTGCGAAGACCAGCCTTTCGGCGGCCAGGGCATTGGCGAGGTGGGCCTCGCTGCGGGCGCCGACGAGCACGGTGGTGACCAGCGGGTTCAGCAGAACCCACGCCATGGCGAGCTGCAGCGGCGGCACGCCCACGCGCGCGGCCAGCTGGTGCAACCGGGCAACCCGTTGGAAGTTCCGATCATTGAAATAAATGTCGGCGTGCGCCGGGATGACATCGAACCGGGTGCCCTTGGGAATGGCCGACCGGTCGGCGGTGTATTTACCCGAAAGAAAACCGGCGGCGAGCGGGCTATACGCCTGGAAGGACAGTTTCTCGCGGGCGACAATCTCGAAGACCTGATCCTGAGCCTTCACCAAGCTATAGCCCAGTTGCACCACTTTAAAAGGATGCAAGCCGGCGCGCCTGCTGTCATCCAGGGCCGCTTGCAATTGGGTTCCGGTGTAATTGCTGCACCCTCCCGATCGTGTCAGCCCGATCTTGATAACCGCGTCCATCGCCTGGTTGGCTTCATCGACCGGAGTGGCCGGATCAAACGAGTGATAGAGATATTGCTCCACCCGGTCGGATTGCAGCCGTTGGAGGCTCGCCTCGAGCGAGGCCCGGACCTGCTCGCGCCGGAAGTTGCGGCTGGTTTTGGTCACGAGGGTGATGCGGTCGCGGCCGCCGCGGGATCGCAGCCAGCGGCCGATGATTTTCTCCGACGAATGCATCTCACCGGAGACTTCCCTCGTGTCATCAATCCCGAGGCGTTCGCGGCGGTAAGCCCGGGCTTGTCCGCCGCCGTAGGCCTCGGCTGTGTCAAACAGCGTGATGCCGTTCGCGACTGCGTAATCCATCAGGGCAAATGCGTCGGCTTCGCTGATCTCGCGGCCGAAGGTGGTGCAACCGAGGCCCAGCCGGCTGGTGGTGGGACCACTTTTTTTGGAAGTGTTTTCCAAGGGGATCGGAAGTCTGCCCGGTCTCGTTTACCAGATGGTCCATCCGCCATCCACGACCAAGCTGTGGCCGGTAACGAAGGAGGCGCTGTCGGTGAGCAAAAAGAGCGTGGGGCCCACGATCTCGTGATTGTGGCCGATCCGGCGCAGGGCGGTCTTTTTGCCCAGGTCGCCGATGAAATCCGGATTGGATTTCTGCACGCCCGGATTCGGAAAAGGTCCGGGCGTCACGCAGTTGAACCGGATACCGGCGGGACCATAATGCACCGCCAGGTAGCGGGCGAGTTGGAGAATGGCGGCCTTGGCCGCCCCGTAGTCGATGGGATTTGTCACCATCGGTGCGTGGTAGATCCGTGGATCAGGTGCCACCAATCCATACATGCTGGAAAACAGCACGATGTTACCGGAGCCGCGGAGCTTCATGTGTTCGGCGAGGGTCCGACAGAGAATGAATGCCGGGGTCAGTGACAGATCGAAGGTGCTTTGAAACTCGTCGGCGGTGAGTTCCTCCAACCGCTTGCCCCGGGATGAGGCGGTCACCAGGTGCACGACTCCATCGGGCACCCCATGTTCAGCGACGAGGGTCTCCAGCGCCGCCGGCAAGCCGGCGGCGTCGTTGATGTCGAGCGACAGCGGGACTGTGCGCGCCAAGTGGTGGTCGCGCACCAGCGCCTCCGCGCGTCCCGGCAAATCAAAACAGAGGACCTTGGCGCAGGATCGGTCGAGTTCGGTGGTGATGGGGGAACCGAGGTAGCCCGCACCACCGGTTACCCAAATGGTTTTACCCTCAAGGGAATGCCAAGGTTTCATTTGGCGGTGTGGCCGCCGTCGACCGGAATGTTGGCGCCCGTGACGTAGGACGCGGAGTCGCTTAAGAGGAAGATGACGGCGCCGCCGATTTCCGCCGCATCGCACATGCGGCC
>JBKJRX010000260.1:0-4828 GCA_046593155.1 Lacunisphaera sp. | reverse complement strand
TTTCGCCCATACCTGCAACGGCTGCCGCCCGGCTTCCCCGCATTCAGCCATTCAGTTCATCAGCCTTTTCCCGCCATGCCACTTTCCCCGCTGCTGCCCGCCGACGCCCTCGCCGCCAACTTCACCGACCTCAAGCCGCCGTTGCGCCCGCAGGAAGCCTTCGTCGAGGCCAGCCGCTGCCTCTACTGCTTTGATGCCCCGTGCATCATGGCCTGTCCCACCGGCATCGATGTCCCGGCCTTCATCAAGAAAATCGCCTTCGGCAACCCGGCCGGCGCGGCCAAGACCATCCTCACCGCCAACATCCTCGGGGCCTCCTGCGCCCGCGTCTGCCCCACCGAGGTCCTGTGCGAAGGGGCCTGCGTCCTCGATGATCGTGACGAACAGCCGATCATGATCGGCCGGCTCCAGCGCTACGCCACCGACTACATCGCCGAGCGCGGACTCAACGTCCTCCCCGCTGTTCCCGAACAGAAGTCCGGCAAAAAGATTGCCATCATCGGCGCCGGCCCCGCCGGCCTCGGGTGCGCCGCCGAACTCGCCCGCCTCGGCCACAGCGTCACGATCTTCGAAAAGCAGAAGCACGCCGGCGGTCTCAACACCTACGGCATCGCCTACTACAAGATGAAGCCGCAGGTCAGCCTCGCCGAAGTGCGGCTTGTCCAGTCCCTCGGGGTTGAAATCCGCACGGGGGTCGCCGTCGGCCAGGACATCACAGTCGTCCAGCTTGAGACTGATTTTGATGCCATCTTCGTCGGCGTCGGCCTCGGCACCGCCACGCGGCTGCATATCCCAGGCGAGGATCTGCCTGAGGTGGCCGATGCGCTGGAATTCATCTCGCAGATTCACACCGACCCGCTCCACACCGTGCCGGTCGGCCGCCGCGTCGCCGTCATCGGGGCCGGCAACACCGCCATCGACGCCGTCACCCAGTCCAAACGCCTCGGCGCCGAGCGGGCGTTCATCGTCTACCGCCGCGCCGAGGGTGACATGTCCGCCTACGATTTCGAATACGAGCACGCCAAGCACGATGGCGCGCAATTTATCTTCCATGCCGCCCCGGTCGAAATCGTCGCCACCCACGGCCACGTCTCGGGCCTCAAGCTCGTGCGCACCCGCGTCGTTGGCGACAAGGTCGAGCCCATCCCCGGCACCGAGTTCGTCGAACCCTGCGACCTTGTCCTCAAGGCCGTCGGCCAGGAAAAGCAGGTCAAGCTGCTCCGCGGCCTCTTCCCCGACCTCGTCATCAACGACCGCGGCGTCATCGCGCACGACTCGCTCAACGGCCAGACCAACCTGCCGCATGTCTTTGTCGGTGGCGACTGCGGCAACGGCGGCCGCGAGGTCGTCAACGCCGTCGGGGAAGGCAAAAAAGCCGCGCACGGCATCCACGCCTTTCTCACACACCAAACAGCCCTGCCGCCCGTCCAGCCTTCACGCCTCGGCGCCAAGCAAGGCGCCACCGGCTCCGGCCTAATCTCACCGATCCGCGCCCACGAGCTGGAAGCGGCCATGCCCAAACCGGTTTAACCACTAATCCACACTAATCCCTCACTGATCATTAGTGCCACATCAGTGGACATTAGTGGTTAAAAACCTCCTCTCATGGCTGATCTGAGCTGCAATCTCGCCGGCATCAAGTCCCCCAATCCTTTCTGGATCGGCTCGGGGCCGCCCGCCAACACCGGCTACCAGGCGCATCGCGCCTTCGAGGCCGGCTGGGGCGGCGTCGTCTGGAAGACCATCGGCATTCCCATCGTCAACGTTTCCTCGCGTTACTCGGCGCTGAACCACGGCAAGGACCGGATGATCGGCCTCAATAACATCGAGCTCATCTCCGACCGTTCACCCGAGACCAACTTCCGCGAAATCGCCGAAGTCAAGAAACGCTGGCCGCACCACGCCGTCATCGCCTCCCTCATGGTCGAGACGCGCGAGCAGTGGCACGAGTTCGTCAAGCGTGCGGCCGACGCCGGCGCCGACGGCATCGAGCTCAACTACGGCTGCCCGCACGGCATGTGCGAGCGCGGCATGGGCTCCGCCGTCGGCCAGCAACCGGCCGTCGCCGAGAAGATCACGAGTTGGGTCATGGAGGTCGCGACCATCCCCGTCATCGTCAAGCTCACGCCTAACATCACGGACATCACCATGGCCGCCCGTGCCGCCCGCCGGGCCGGGGCCGATGCCATCTCGCTCATCAACACGATCAATTCGATCACCAACGTGAACCTCGACACGTTCGTGCCCGAACCCACCGTGCGCGGCCTCAGCTCGCACGGCGGCTATTGCGGCCCCGCGGTGAAACCCATCGCCCTGAACATGCTGCAGGCCTGCGCCGCCGACCCCGACGTCAACTTGCCCATCTCCGGCATCGGCGGCATCACCACCTGGCGCGATGCCGCGGAGTTCATCGCCCTCGGCGCCACTTCACTCCAGGTTTGCACGGCCGTCATGCATTATGGCTTCCGCATCGTCGAGGACATGACCGACGGCCTGAATGCCTACCTCGACTCCAAGGGCATGAAGTCGCTCGCCGATCTCCGCGGCCGGTCCGTCCAGAAACTGCAGAAATGGGAGAACCTCGACCTAAGTTTCCAGCGCGTCGCCCGCATCGACTACGACAAATGCATCGGCTGCAACCTCTGCTACATCGCCTGCGAGGACGGCGCCCACCAATGCATCGACCTCAAGGCACCCGAAGAGCTCGGTGTCGGCCTCGGCCCCGGCCGCGTCCCGCACAAGCCCGTGCCCAAGGTCCGCGAGGAAGACTGCGTCGGCTGCAATCTCTGTTCCCTGGTCTGTCCCGTGGACGAATGCATTACCATGGTCGAAATCCCCAATGGCCGGGCCCCGATGACCTGGAGCAACTACCAGGACAAACTCGCCAAGGGCGAGATGCCGCCCATCCCACCCCACCCCTGAGATGAAGCTCCAAGCCCCAACATCCAAGCTCCATAGGATTGCCAAGCCGCAGACAAAGGCTGGGAAGCGGAGCAGCGTGGAATACCCAGAGTCAAACGGGCATGGATGGCAGGTCGAGGAAAGTGACGGATCACAGCGGCATCCTTTCGACTTGGAGGAACGCACCGCACTCTTTGGTGAGGCGGTCATCCGCTTCCTGAAACAGGTGCCTCGTGGTCCGAATAACGACCGTTTGATCGATCAACTTACGGGCTGCGGCACCAGCATCGGTGCCAACTATTGCGAAGCCAATGAAGGACTCTCGAAAAAGGACTTTCGGAATATCATCGGTCGCTGCCGGAAGGAGGCCAAAGAATCCAAGTTTTTCTTGCGAATGATCACCGCTTCCGAACCTGCTCTGGCCAGCGAAGCCCGCCTGCTCTATCGCGAAGCCAAGGAGCTGCACCTCATCTTCTGCAGCATCTTTCGCAAAACCACACCATGACCACATCCAGTATTTTGCAGTTTGATTCGTGGAGCTTCTCTGGAGCTTGGATGTTGGAGCTTGGAGCTTTTCTCTCCCCATGAACCTCACCCCCTGTCCCCTTTTCATCAACGGCGAATGGCTTCAACCCAAGATCGCCGGCACGCCCGTCTATAATCCGTCCACGGGCGACGTCATCGCCGAGTGCCCCGCCGGCGGCGCCGACGAGGTCAACGCCGCCGTAGAGGCCGCGCACGCGGCGTTTCCGGCCTGGCGCGACACCCCGCCGGTCGAACGCGCCCGCGTGTTCTTCAAATATCGCCAGCTGGTCGAGGCCAATTTCGACCAGCTTTGCCAGACGGTTTCGCGCGAGCACGGCAAGACGAACGTCGAGGCGCGCGGCTCGATCTTCCGCGGCCTGGAAAACATCGAATACGCCTGCGGCATCCCCACCCTGCTTTTTGGCGATTCCCTGCGGAACATCGCCCGCGGCGTCGATTGCGACACGATCAATATGCCACTGGGCGTCTGCGTAGGCATCACGCCGTTCAACTTCCCCGCCATGGTGCCGCTGTGGATGTATCCCACGGCCATCGCCTGCGGCAACACCTTCGTCCTGAAGCCGAGCGAGAAGGTGCCACTTAGCGCGGTGCTCCTCGGTCAGCTTCTCGAGCAAGCCGGCTGCCCCAAGGGCGTGTTCAACATCGTTCACGGCGGCCGCGCCGCCGTCGATGCCCTCCTCACGCACCCAAAGGTGCGGGCCGTTTCCTTCGTCGGCTCCACGCCGATCGCCAAATATATCTACGACACCGGCACCAAGCACGGCAAACGCGTCCAGGCCAACGGCGGCGCGAAGAATTACATTGTCGTCATGCCCGACGCCGATGTCGGCAAAACCGTCGAGAACCTGGCTACCGCGGCATTTGGCTGCGCGGGTGAACGCTGCATGGCCGGCTCGACCGCGATCGCCGTCGGCGCCGCGGCCGACCGGGTGTTGCCCGAACTCGTGAAGGCGGCCAACGCCATCAAAGTCGGCCCCACCGACCGGCCGGCTCAGCCCGACATGGGCCCGGTCATCACCGCCGCGCACCGCGACCGCGTGCTCAGCCTCCTCGCCACCGGCGAAAAGGAGGGCGCCAAGATCATTGCCGACGGGCGCGGCGTAAAGGTGACCGACGCCCCCAAGGGCTTCTATCTTGGCGCCACCGTCGTGGACGGCGTGCAGAACAACATGACCCTTGCCAAGGAAGAGGTTTTTGGACCCGTGCTGAATGTCATGCGCATGGACGACCTCGACGCCGCCATCGAGCAGGCGAACAAATCCGCTTTCGGCAACGGGGCGTCGATCTTCACCAACAACGGCCGCGCGGCCCGCGAGTTCACGATGCGCGTCAAGGCCGGCATGGTCGGCGTCAATGTCGGCGTCCCCGCGACGATGGCGAT
>JBKJRX010000236.1:0-5002 GCA_046593155.1 Lacunisphaera sp. | reverse complement strand
CGCGGGGCGGGCAGTAGCGGGGTGAGGCCTTCGCCCAGCGTGACGATGTCGGTGACGCTTTTGACCGGCAGCACCTCGTGGTAGCGCCAGAGGGATTTCACGCGGGTGGCGAGAGCGGCCTTGGTCAGGGTGCGCCCCGCCGCGGCGAGATCGTATTGGGGGTAGAGCGGTTTGGCGCAGGCCGTGCAGACGTTCTGCGGGACGGAGGCGTCATGCTCCTTGGCGCACGCAGTGCAGGCGAGGTGGGTGAGATGCACGGAACGCAGCAGAACACGGATTGGCCCCCGGATGCAGGCACAAAAAAGCCGGCCCCGCGCAGGGCCGGCTTGAAAAGAAACGGAGCGCTTACTCGCCCGAGCGGCTGACCGTCGAGGGATCGATCGGCTGCGGCGTGGTGACGGGCGGGGGGGTCTCAGCCGGTGGCGCGGCCGGGGTCTGAGCCGGTGCCGAGGGCGGGGTCTCAGTCGGTGCCGGCGTGCTTGTGGCCTGATTTACCTGGATCGTTGTCGTCTGCTGTTGCGTGGCCGTTTGGTTGGCTTGGGTGGCGGTCTGATTAGCCTGGGTGGCGCTGGCGGCCGAAGTCGAGGAGGCTTGGGTAGCGTTGTTTTGCACCTGAGGGGTATTGGCGACATTGGTCACCGCTGTAACGTTACTGCCGGTGGCGGTAGCAACTGCGGCGGCCACCGAGGCGACGCTGGTATTGGTCGCTTGAGCGACGGCGGCGGCAACGGTCGCCTGCGCCTGGACGCTGGCCTGCCCACCGGACGAAGATGCGGCAACACTGGTTGCAACTGCCGCGGCAATTTGGTTGGCCTGGCTCGGCACCGTCGCCGCCACCGCCGAAGCGATCGTGGCAGCTGATTGGGTGGCCGCCTGGCCGCCGCCGGTGGAGGCCGAGGCCGCCGTGGTGACGGACGAAGCGATCGCCGCCGCCTGGGTCGGAGCCACCGCCGCCGTGGCCGAAGCAACGGCTGCGGCTTGACTCGGGGCGGCGGTCGTCGCGGCCGAAGCGATTGCCGCCGCCTGGGTCGGAGCCACCGCCGTGGTGGCCGCTGAAATCTGCGCCGCGGCCGCCGGCGCCGCTGTGGTGGCGGTGGAAGCGATGGCGGCGGCTTGGGTCGGAGCGCCCGTGGTAGCCGCGGCAGCAATCGTCGATGCAGCAGCAGCCACAGACGCGGGCGTGGCGCCCGTGGCCTGGGTGGCGGTCTGCACCGCAGTCTGCACGACTGCGGTGGTCTGGGCCGGCGCATTCGCGGAGGCAGTCTGGACGACCGCCGAAGTCGCATTCGGGACAGCTGAAACGGTGGTTGAAACGACCGCCGCCAGCTCGGAGTTGGCGGTAGCCGGGTCAACGTTGAAGGCCGCGGGGTTGTTCGCCACGACGGCGACGGCTGCGGTGGCGATCGTGACGGCGTTTTCCACCACCAGCTGATCGGCGGCTGAAAGTGCCGAGACCGGCTGCGCGCCACCACCATTGGCAGAAAGCGAAACCTGGCCGGCGATCAGAGTGACGGGGGGCTGGCCAGGCGCGGAGATCGAAACCGAGCCGGTGCCGGTCACGATGGTGTAATTAACGCCGGCAACGTTGACGGTGAACACCGTGCCACGAGCAGCGGCGACACCCTTCGGGGTGCGCACACCATAATTGTTGATGGCCTTTTTGGTCGGATCGAGGGCGGAAACAAGATTGCCCGACTTTAGATTGAGCAGCGCATTTTGCTTCGTCACGGCGGATCCTTCGGTCGTGACTGAGATCTGTTCGATCTCGACATTTGAGTTCGGCTTGATGGTGGCAACCGCGCCACTCATCGGCTGAATATATACTTCGGTGCCGGCACCGGTGATGATGGTAGCGCCCTGCGGGAGGGATTCACCCATCTGGAGCTCGCGGGTTTCACCGCCAGGCATTTGCACTTGCGCGGCGGTTCCGGTGATTTTCAGGACGCGCGCTTGAGCTGCAGTGTCAGCAGCCTGCAGGCACAGGGCACTGAACAGAGCGATAGCCGCCGAGAGAATGATATTAGTGTGCTTTTTCATGAGTAGTTATCTTGGGTTCAAAATTGGTATGACCAAGTTCTACCTCAAACATTTAGGCAGGCAAGGGTTTATTCAGAATACTCCGAAGCTTCGGCTTGGATGTAACAGCGTTGTAACACCGGTCGCCAGCCGTCTGACGACGGTTGCTACGAGACGGAAGATGGCTTGGTTCTGTGGCCTGGGTGGCTTGATTGAATGTATCGGGGACTTGCCTCGGAGATTTTTACACGGTGAAAAGTAAAAAGTGCGGCTCAGCGTCCTGCTCATTCATTTATCCTTCATCACATACACGCCATTCCAGTCGGGGGGGGGCGGATGTTGACGGTAGGAGTCGATAATCCGCAGATATTCGAGGGAGGGGTTGCTGGATACACCCCGGACCTTCCCGGGTTGATTGGGCTCAAGTTCCGCACTTATTCGCAGCAAGCGCGCCGCGCCGTCCCAATCGCGCTGGTTATAGCGCTCCAGCGCCTGTGAAAAGACCCCCAGGCACTCGTGCACGGGAGCACTCACATCTTCCTTGAGTCCAACGATCTCAAAAATCGGCACCGGATAAGATCGACCCCGGACCACGATCCGCCCGAGTGGCCGGAAAACGATCCGATCACCGCCATGCTGTTCGCAAGCTTGGCGGGTCGCTTCCGTGCACATGGTGTAGGCACCCCAGCTTTTGGCCCCTGATTCCATGCGCGCAGCCAGATTCACGTTGTCGCCCATCATGGTATAGTTAAAGCGGGTGCGGCTGCCCATGTTGCCAACGACGCAGGATCCGCTGTTCAATCCAATGCGGGATTGCATATCCCACACGATCTCGGGCCAGCGCGCACCGTCCGTCTGCCATTTTACACGCAACTCCGCCAGGCGCCGCTGCACCCGTTGCGTGGCTACGCAGGCCCGGTAGGCGTGGTCCGGCAGCGCGATCGGGGCGCCGAACATAGCCACCACCGCGTCGCCAATGTATTTGTCGAGCGTGCCGCCTTCTTCCTGAACGATATCGGTGCAGGCCGTGAGGTATTCATTCATCAGCTCGACGAGTCGGTCGGGCGGCAGTTGCTCCGAGAAGGTCGAGAAGCCCTGGATGTCGCTGAAATAGGCCGTGAGGTCCTCCTCGTGGCCGCCGAGCTGCGGCATCTGCCCGGTCTTCACCATCCGATCCACCAGCTGCGGGGAAATGTAGGCGCCGAACATGCCCTTGATGGCCTGCTTGCCGCGCTGTTCCTCGATGATCCGGCGGCCGATGACCACAAACTGCAGGCCCACAAATCCCGTGAGCGGCGCCACCATCGGCATCCACCAGCTTCCCCAGACCCACGCCCAGACGGCGAGCGAGGCGTAGCTGACCACGCCGAGCAATGCGCCGCTGCCCAGCACCATCACGGACCGGTCGGCGAGCAACGCCAGGCCGATCCAACCGAGGAACAGCGCCGTGCCCCAGATGAGGCCGGCCGGCACCGCGCGGGCATAGTCGTCGGTGAGGATGTTGTGCACGATGTTGGCATGCACCAGCACGAGGGGAGCATAGGCATTGCGCTGGGTCGGTCCCGCGTCGGCCTTGCCGGTGACCGTTTGCCCGACGAACACAATCTTGCCTGCGATATCCGGCGGCTTGTGGGCTCCAGGGGTTTTCTCCACATGGTAGGCGTTAATTTTCAGCAGCATCTCCTGGTAGGTGTGCGTGGGAAAATCGAAGCTCGTTCCCTCCCGGTCCTGATCGTAACGGTAATTCACCAGGTAGTGACCGGTCGGTGAGATGGGGATTCGTTTTTCCTCCCCACCGCCGATGGCCAGGTAAACCCCGTCGCCTGGCCGCACCCGCACCTGTTTCGGCGTGATTTTATAGTAGGACATCACGGTCTGCAGCGCGAGGGAGGCGAACACCTCGTCGCCGACCCGCGCCACCATCGGCACCTCGCGGATGATGCCGTCCCCGGTGCGTGGTGCATCCACGAAACCATATAGCGCAGCGGCCTTCAGTTCGGGAAAGGGCAGCAAGGCGTATTTCTCGCCGTAAATTTGGCTCGCCTCACCTTCGATGAAGGGCAGCGGAAGGGTGGGACCGCCCGGAACCGGCTCATATTCGGGAGGCTCCGCGCTGGTCACCGCGCCGGTGATGATCCGCACGCCGGCGCCCGTTGCCGCCAGGGTGTCCTGTCCCATGGCCGCGTCGCCCTCACCTTCGCGCCGCGCATCGAGAATGATGTCCCACGTCACGACCGCGGGGCTTTCCACGGCGAGGAATTTGTTGAAATTGCCATGCCACGCGCGATCGGGCGGCCAGGCCACAAGATTAGTGTCGGTGTTGTCCTCGAACAACACGATGACGAGGCGCGGGTCGGGCGGCGGTTGCAGCAGGGCGCGAAACTGGGTGCGCCAGTCAAGGAAGCGCCACTCGGCCTGTTGGACGGAATCGAGGTGGCTGGCCAGCCAGGCCAGGCCGAAACAAACCAGTGGTGCCCACCAGATCTGTCGGAAGGTCTTGCGGGCGTTGCTGATCATTACTGAACCATCATGGTCGCCGCCGCACGCCTGAGCCAAGCGATTTCTGTCTATCGGTCGCGCGGGACGATCACAACTGTAGCGGCACTCGTGGAGCGCCACTACCAGATGTGTTACCGCTGGCGCCAGCTGCCGCGGGACAAGCCACCGAATTTGCGGGGAGCCGGCTGACCCTGGCCCTGGCCACCACCGGGAGGATGAGCTGGGCGCGGGGCGTGGCCGGACTGCTGCGGAGCAGGCGATTGGTGTGAGCGGGACTGACCACCACCGCCGTGACCGTGACCGCCGCGCGAATGTTGTTGGGCACGGCGCGGATCGACGTAACGCGCACCGGCGCCCGGACCGATGGTCGGGGCGGAGTGATAATCAAAACCCTCGAGTTTCAGCTGCGGCACCTTCTGGCCGATGAAGCGCTCGATGGCGCGGATCTCCCCGGCCTGCTCGGGCGTGGTGATGGTGAAGGCGTCGC
>JBKJRX010000005.1:0-2706 GCA_046593155.1 Lacunisphaera sp. | reverse complement strand
GTTCAATGTTCATCGTTCAATTTTCATTGTTCATTTGGTCAGACTAGGCACTAGCGCTTCAATTTTTCAACGGGCCGCAACCATCAACCCAGACGATACCCATGAAACATGAACAGGCGGACCAGATTGAAGACCGGCTCATTGATTTTGGTGCCCAGGTGATATTCTTGTCCGACAAGCTGCCGCAGTCCCGCGCGGGCCAGCATATCGCCCAGCAGATGCTGCGGGCAGGCACGTCGCCGGCGCCGAATTACGGCGAGGCCCGCGGAACCGAAAGCCGGGCGGATTTCGTCCACAAACTGGATGTTGCCCTGAAGGAACTGAACGAGACGAAGGTGTGGTTGAAGATGGTTGCCCGGGCCAAACTGGCGTCCGAGGAGGCGGTGCGTCTTGTTTTGGATGAATGCCAGCAGCTGGCGCGGCTACTCAACGCCTCGGTGCAGACTGCGCGGCGGAATGGGAGATGATGAAATTGTTCACTTTTCATTGGGCGTTGAACAAGAACGGGACCCCATTCCTCCGACGGTGGTCGTTAGACGACTTCGCTCAATGAACAATAAACGATGAAAAATGAACATTGAACGATGAAAAATGAACAATTGATCGCCTCGTATAAGTCCGCCGGGCAGGGCAGGGACCGGGATTGTTCATCGTTCATTGTCCAATTTTCATTGTTCATGGGGGGGAGGCCGCAATCATTCTCTGCGATGAAAAATGAACATTGAACGATGAAAAATGAACAATTGATCGCCTCATATAAGTCCGCCGGACAGGGGCAGGTATTTGCCTTTTGGGAGTCGCTGAATGCGGACGAGCGGGCGGCGCTGGCGGCCCAGGCGGCCGAGATTGATCTGGCGGAAGTCGACCGCCTCAACCGCACGCTGGTCTTCCAAAAGGGCGGGGCCGGGGCGAATCTCGCGGGCCTCACGCCGGCGCCGTGCGAACGCCTGCCGGAGAATGGCGGCGATGCGAAAAAATGGGCGGCGGCGAAGGCCACCGGCGAAGCGGCGCTGCGCGCGGGCCGCGTGGCGGCCTTCACGGTGGCGGGCGGGCAGGGGACGCGCCTGGGGTATGATGGACCGAAGGGCACGTTTGCCGTCACACCGCTGAAGAAGAAGCCGCTCTTCCAGGTGTTCGCCGAGAAGATCAAGGCGGCCGGGCTGCGTTACGGGAAGCCGCTGCACTGGTTCATCATGACGAGCCATGCGAATCACGAGCAAACGGAGCAGTTCTTCGCGGCCAACAAATTCTTCGGCCTGGACAAGGGCCGGGTGCACTTCTTTCGCCAGGGGCGGATGCCGGCGGTGGGCTTTGACGGGAAAATCCTGCTCGAGACCAAGTCATCGCTGGCGCTGAGCCCCGACGGCCATGGTGGCTCGTTGCGCGCGTTGCACCGCAGCGGGGCGCTCGACCGGATGGAGAAAGCGGGCATCGATACGATCAGTTACTTCCAGGTGGATAATCCTCTCGTGCGCTGCATCGACCCGGCCTTCATCGGCTTTCATCTGCAAGCGGGCTCCGGCATGTCGAGCAAGATGGTGACGAAGGCCTACCCCGAGGAAAAGGTCGGACACTTCTGCCTGCAGAACGGCAAGGTGGTCGTCATCGAATACAGCGATATGCCGGTGGCCATGCAGCAGGAGAAGGGGGCGGACGGCGCACTCCGCTATGGTGCAGGCAGCATCGCCATCCACATAATCGATCGTGATTTCGCAGCGCGTATGGCGGGAGGCGCCGTCGTCCAGAAACCTGAAACCGTGCCGTTGTTGGCTGCCGATTCGACAAGCTCATGGCCCAGAGCCCGTCGAGGGGCTGCCAACCCGGTATCTGTCCCGGCCGTCGCCGGGCAGAGAAACCTGAAACCTGAAGGTTCCGGAATTACTACGGGCCAAACTCCTGCGTCTTCAACTCAGGTTTCAGGTCTCAGGTCTCAGGTTTCCGCCCCGACGCTACCCTTCCACCGCGCAGATAAGAAGATCCAGACCATTGATGCAACGGGCACCGTCGTGAAGCCGTCGTCGGCCAACGGCGTGAAGTTCGAGATGTTTGTCTTCGATGCGCTGCCATTTGCGGACAACTCCATCGTGATCGAGACGGCGCGGGCGGACGATTTCAGTCCGGTCAAGAATGCCGAGGGGGTGGACTCGCCGCAGACCTGCCGCGACGACCAGCAGCGGCAGTTTGCCCGCTGGCTCAAGTCCGTGGGTGCGACCGTCGAGACCGACAACACCGGCCGGCCCAAGGGTGGGTTGGAAGTCTCCCCGCTCTTTGGGTATGACGCCGACTCCTTCGCCGAGCGCTGGCGCAGCCTGCCGATCAAGCCGGTGGTGGCGGACGGATTATACCTCGAATAAGTATCCCAGCAGTTAACCACTAGAGCGGTTTAACCTGAAGTGTAGCCACAAAGGAACGCATAGATCGCAAAGAACAGCAGTCTGAATGGATTGTCTTTGGGCTCCTTGCGTTCCTTTGTGGCCAAAGCGCCGCTGGGATCACCGGCCGGAGCAATTGTTCATTTTTCATCGTTCATCGTTCATCGTTCATTGTTCATTGCCCAACCGGGCCCTCCCCACGTGAAAAATGCACGACTCCCACCGAAGGCGCTTGAGGGCAAGCGCCCCTACCATCGGCCGGTAGGGCGCGGACTCCGTTCCGCGCCGCCCGACCGGCGGTGAAGGGACTCACCGCCCTACCCTGGCATCGACC
>JBKJRX010000348.1:0-3370 GCA_046593155.1 Lacunisphaera sp. | reverse complement strand
ATTTCCTGAAATGAAGCGCTGAACCGGTCCGTTCCTTCCCTGTGTTGGGTGGTCAGTTCAGCCGCTGCCGGGTGGTGTTACCCGGCAGCGGTCTTTTAGAATACCGGTAGGGGCGCTTGCCCTCAAGCGCCTGGGCCGTTGGGGGCAACGGCCCCTACCACGGTCTGCCACAGCGCGGTTTCGCCGGGCATGCCGTGTTCGGTCAGTTTGTCGGCAATGAGCGCGAGGGCGGGTTCGTCCACCTCGTGTTTGGGATCGGCGGGAAATTCGGGGCGCACGGTCCGCGTGACCGCCCAGCAGGCCCAGGTGCGCCAGCGGCGTTGTTCGCGGCGGGGTTCGTTCATGCGGTCGGCGAGATGTTGGAAATGGACGCGGGGGTTGCCAATGAAGACATCTGGCGGTGTGTGCCGCAGAAACCACGCCATGGCCTCGTAGGGCAGGGGCCATTGCCGCAACTCTGCCTCGTGGCCCCGCACGTCGGACAACAGCGCCCGGTCGAGCTTGAGGATGGCGCGCGCGGCCAGACCGCGCTGCCAGAGATAGTGCGCGTAGGTGAGAGCGGTCAGGTAGAACTCGGCGTCGCGCTCATCGCCGTGGGCTGTAAGCGCGCTGGCATCCATGGTCGGGGGCGCCGGCGGCAGGTGGGGGCAGGGAGGCAGCGGGCGCGACATGGGATGGGTGGATTAAATACATTGCAGAGGGTTAACCACTAATTTGTTTTGCCAAGGGGCAAAACTTTACTTCACCCCGAAGGCTGATCGCCTTCGGGTTTGGTTTGGCGGTCTGCTGATCGCAGACTTGGAACAGCCCGCGATATGCGGGCCCCGAGCCACTACACACCCCGTCGCTGCGCGCCACCCCTCTTCATAGAGGGGATTTTTGTGTGGCAGGGTCTGGGTCCCCTCTATCAAAAGGGGCTTGGCGGCCATAAACTCGGCGACGGCTGCTACCTGTTAGGGCGGGGTGTGATGGTGTAGGTTTAACTTGGCGGCCGGCCCGGGCATGGCGCATAACGGGGGCCTGCAAACCCAGGACACAGCATCCATCAACGAGGTGCGCGGCCCCCAGCGTGCGCTGCTTTGGCTGCTGGCCGCGTTGCTGCGAGTCTGGGGCCGCACGCTGCGCTTCGAGGCCGACGCGGCGACGCACGCCCGGCTGGCCTATGCGGACGAACCGGCCGCGCTCGTGATCTGGCACAACCGCCTGTTCGTCTCGGCGGAGTATTTCCGCCGCTACCGGACGAAGCGGAGCGTCTACGCGCTGGTGAGCGCCAGCAAGGACGGCGCGTGGCTGGCGGCTTTCTACCGGATGATCGGGCTCCTCCCCGTCCGCGGTTCGAGCAGTAATTTCGGCCGCGAGGCCGGCAAAGCCCTGATCGAGGTCATGCGTGCGGGCCACGACATCGGCATCACGCCCGACGGCCCGCGCGGGCCGATGTATGTGGTCGAGCCGGGCGTGCTGGTGGTCACGCGGCGCAACCACGCGCCGATGGTGCTCGTCGGCGTGGAGTTCACCCGCGCCTGGCGGCTGAAAAGCTGGGACCGGTTCTATATCCCCTGGCCGTTTTCCCGCGTGATCATGCGCTGCTCCGTCCTGCCGGCGAAAAAGCCGGACGGCGAGAAGCTCAGCGCCGATGACGTGCGCGCCGCGCTGATCGCGATCAGCCCGGACAAGTCCGAAAACGTTCCTTAACCACTAATGGCCACTAAGGCCTCACTAATCCGGATTAGTGACCGATTAGTGTGGATTAGTGGTGACCCGTTCGGGTTCAGCTCAGAACGACGGCGTGATGGTCACGCTCTGGCCGGGGGCCACGACGAAATCGTTGCCGCTGCTCCAGGAGAGGTCGTTCACCAGCACCTTGAAGACGACCGGCCCGGTGGCGCGCTTGACGCTGGCGGTCCAGAGTCCGATGCCGGTGCAATCCATCGCGATGCCGTGGTCCCAGGTCAGGCCCGGGCCTTCGCCGCGGAGGTAGAGATGATTGCCGAAACCGATGTTGATCGAGGCGGTGATGAAGGTCACGGGCGGCTCGCCAGTCTTCTTCTTGGCCGGCGCGATGGTTGCCTTGGATGAAGCCTTGATGGCTTTCCTGGGCTTGGGAGCGACCTTGGCGGGGGCGGCTTTCTTGGTGGTCTTTTTCATGTTGGATTTCTTTTTCAAGTTAAAGGCGGAGGGTTGTCTTTTGCCCTGCGCCCGCCGGCTGCAACAGCAATTTCGGCGCCAATTGGGTGACGGGGTTAAGTCACGCTGGGCAAGCGGGTAGCGGCGGCACAAAATTTTGGTTTACTCGGGCGGAAGCGTCCTTCAATTAAGCCGTTCCACTTTTGGGGCAGTAGCTCAGTTGATAGAGCGCGTCGTTCGCAACGACGAGGTCGTCGGTTTGATCCCGATCTGCTCCACCATCCTTCGCCAGAGCGGAGCGAGGACGAAGGATGCCCTCCGTAGCCTTGGCGCAGGAGGGCTTTCTCTCCCGCTGGCGGTTGGGGCTACGGCTGGCAGGCCAATCTTTAAAGGCCGCGGGGAAAGAAAAAACGCCCTCCGTAGCCTCGGCGAAGAAGGGCCTTTCACGGTCGCCGGCATTCGCGCTCCGCTCCTGAAAAAATGCTGCAATCAGGGGAAAGAGCCTCCAGTAACTGGCCTCGATTTGTCCTCGTAGCTCAGCTGGATAGAGCACCGGTTTTCTAAACCGGTCGTCGCGTGTTCGAGTCACGCCGGGGACGCCACCTTCAGGAGAAAACCGGACCAAGGCAGGTTTAACCACGAAACACACGAATGACACGAAAGTGTCCAAGCCTTTGATTGAACACGGAATGCAGGCAGATGCTTTTACCTGAGGGGCGGGTTTTCTTTTCGTGTTTTTGGTGTATTTCGTGGTGCCAATTCTCAATGCATCCCAGCTGAGGAAAGGGCTTGCCTAGGGGGGAGGCATCGGGCTTCTTCGCCCTTCCGATGAATCATCGGGCTGTAGCGTAGTCTGGTAGCGCGCTTGCATGGGGTGCAAGAGGTCGTGAGTTCGAATCTCACCAGCCCGACCATTTTAAACCTCCGCACGGAGAGGACAGAGTGCGGCGATGTGCGACTAAAAGCGACACGGGCAGTCAATTTCAAGATTTGGTCGGTGCGCCAGCGTGCTACACGCGGCGACCGCGCTAGACTCCGTGCGACCCCTAAATGGACACGATTTTGGACACATCGAATTGAGGAGCGCCGGTCATCGCAGCATGGCGCGCTCGGCAGTATTCGTGAATCAAGTGCGGAAGATGAAAGTCCCGATAAACTCCATCCTGCAGAAATGTGATGAGATGCCTTAACGCAGGGAAGAGTTGCGCCGGCAGTATCTCTGGGTGCCGCGTTGAAACGGTAGGGT
>JBKJRX010000318.1:0-12750 GCA_046593155.1 Lacunisphaera sp. | reverse complement strand
GAGGTCAACGGTTCGAACCCGTTAGGGTCCACCATCCTTCGCCCCAGCGAAGCGTAAGCGAGGATGCCGTCCATAGGCTTGGCGACGGGCGGCTTATCACTTGGCAGGCGAGGAGGCTACGGATGGCAGGCCACTCCCTCAGAACGGAAAGAAAATTGTCCGCCGACTGGTCCGCCATCGCTCGCAGAGCGACGGCCGATGCCTTGGCGAAGGCGGACTTTTCAGACCACCCGGATATCCAAAACCCGCTCAAAATGAGCGGGTTTTGATGTTTTACGATCCACGCCGACTTACTTAATTGGGGCCGTGAACGATAAGCGGAGGCTCATCCGGATTTTCCGGTGACACCAGCACGGCCCGGCGGGCCATTTCCCGCCAATAGGCCTCCTCCTGCTCCCGGCGCAGGGCAACTTGATACTCGGTGTTGCCGGCTAACAGGATAAACGTGAACAGCACCGCCAGCATGAGATGGTCCGAATACAGGCCCCAGGCGATAAAACCCACGGCCAGAACCCGGCCCACCATGACGGCCCACCATGTCGCCCGCAGATAGGGCAGCTTCATGGCCAGCAGGGCGCGAAGAATGCGGCCGCCATCCATCGGAAATGCCGGCACGAGGTTAAAAACGCCCATGACGAGGTTCGCATATAATAATTGGGCCGTCACCCCGGCCAGGGAATAGGCGGGAATGTCAGCGCCGTGGAAAAATCCGCGCCAGGATAGCGGCAGCAACAGGACCACCAGCAGGAAGTTGACGGCGGGACCAGCGATGGTGATCAGAAGCTCTTGGGATGGTTTGCGCGGGATGCGATCGAACTCCGCCATGCCGCCGATCGGCAGCAACAGAATCCGCGGCACGTTGATGCCGTAGCGACGGGCGGTCAGCGAATGGCCCAGTTCGTGCAGTATGACGCACACGAAAAAGAGCACGATCAGACCGACACTCCAAGCCATGCCGGTCGCACCGCCCTCCTGCCAGCCTTGATAGCCCCAATACGCCAGCAGCAGCACGAAGCTCGCATGCACCGCGAGCTGGATGCCGAAGACCTTGAACAAGTTAATTGACCACCCTAGCATGGCCGGTAAGTAGAACGAGCTTTGCGCAAAGCGCTAATCATTTTGACCATTCGCATCTAAGTCATGTCCGAGCCCGCTCCAGTTCCACACATCCTCATCGTCGATGACGATACGGAGGTGCGCTATTCGCTCAACCGGGTGCTGTCTTCGCGACAATACAAGGTGCAGGAGGCGCCGAGCGGGGAGGAGGGCGTGGCGGCCGTGAAGCGGCAGCCGCCCGACGTGGTCCTGCTCGACAACCGCATGACCGGCATGACCGGCCTGGAGACTCTGCAACACATGCGCGCCGCCAACCCCAAACAGCTCGTCATCCTCATGACGGCCTACGGAACGGCCCAGACGGCCATCGAAGCGATGAAGTTCGGCGCATTTGACTACATGGTAAAACCGTTCGACCCGCCGAAGTTGCTCGCGCTGGTCGAAAGTGCCCTGCGCACCCAGGCCGACATCCGCTCAGCGGGCGGCGTGCTGCCGGTCATCAATTCCGAGGATCACAAGGAGGGCATCGTCGGCACGTCTTCGCCGATGCAGCAGGTGTTCAAGATCATCGGCCAGGTCGCCGCGAGCGACGTGACGGTGATGATCACCGGCGAAAGCGGCACCGGCAAGGAACTCATCGCGCGCAGCATCCACCGGCACAGCCACCGCGGCGCCCGACCGTTCGTGGCGGTCAACTGCTCGGCGATTCCGGAGAATCTGATCGAGAGCGAATTGTTCGGCCACGAACGCGGCGCGTTCACCGGGGCGACGGCGCAACGGCTGGGGAAGTTCGAGGTCTGCGACGGCGGCACCATCTTCCTCGACGAGATCGGCGACATGACGCCCGCCACGCAGACCAAGATCCTCCGGGTGCTCCAGGAGGGCGAGATCCAGCGCGTGGGCAGCTCGGACACGCTCAAGCTCAACGTCCGCGTGATCGCCGCGACCAACAAGGACCTCGAGACGCTGGTGAAGGACAAGGAATTCCGCGAAGACCTTTATTACCGGCTCAACGTCGTGCGCTTGCGCCTGCCGCCGCTGCGCGAGCGGGTCGAGGATGTGCCGCAGATCGTGGACTATTTCATCCAGAGCATGGCCAAGGCGAAAAAGACGAAAGCCCGCAAGGTCTCACCCGAGGCGCTGGCCATCCTGTGCCGCCACAACTGGCCCGGCAACGTGCGCGAGTTGGAGAACATGATCTACCGCAGCGCCGTCATTGCCCAAAGCGACACGATCTTGCCGAAGGACCTGCCTGACGAAGTGCGTGGGGTCGTCGCCGGGGAGCCGGCCGGCCTTGAGGCGCTGCTCGACCAACTTTACGCGCAACTCAAGGTGGCGCATCCCGGCGACATGCTCGCGAGGGTAAAAACCGCGCTCGAAGCCCGCGATGCCGCGGGAAACAAGCCGGCGCTGGAAGTGCCGGCGACGGCGAAGGCGAAGAAGCCTGCTGCAAAGAAGAAGTAGGTTTGTATGGAGGCGGGACTATCAGTCCCGCGGGTTATCGCATTTCCGGCCTTCGTGTAGGTTGCGCGCTTGCGCGCAACGTGGCGTGCAAGCACGCCACCTACAGGAATCCAAAAACGCGGGACTGATAGGTCCCGCCTCCAGAGATTCACCGATCCCCGTAACCGGCCGGCTTGTTTTTATGCCAGCGCCAGGCGGTTTCCACGATCGATTCGATAGACATGAATTTCGGCTTCCAGCCGAGCTCGGCCTGGGCCTTCGCGGAATTGGCGTAGAGCGCTGGCGGGTCGCCTTCGCGACGCGGACTGTATTTCACGGGCACTTTGAGGCCGGTGACTTTCTCCACGGCGCTGATGACTTCCAACACCGAGGTCGGCTGGCCGGTGCCGAGATTGTAGAAGAGCGCGGCGCCCGGCTTCGTGAGATGGTCGAAAGCCGCGATGTGCGCGCGGCTCAAGTCGTCGACGTGCACATAATCACGCAGGCACGTGCCGTCGGGCGTGGGGTAGTCGGTGCCAAAGACCTGCAGGGCGGGGTGCCGGCCTTGGGCCGCCCAGATGGCGAGGGGAATGAGATGCGTCTCGGGATCGTGGTCTTCACCGATGCTGCCATCCTCGGCGGCGCCGGCCGCATTGAAGTAACGGAAAGCCGCAAAACTCAGGCCCTGGCCATGGGCGAGCGCCTTGAGCGCATTTTCCACGTCTAGCTTGGTCTGGCCGTAGGGATTGATCGGGGCCTGCGGCATGCCTTCCACGAGGGGCAGGGTGAGGGGCACGCCATAGGTGGCGCACGTGGAAGAGAAAACGAATTTCGTCACGCCGTGCCGCATCATTGTCTCGATCAGCGTGTAGGTGGCGGAGCAGTTGTTGATGTAATATTTCATCGGCGTCTTGACCGATTCGCCGACGTAGCAGAAGGCGGCGAAGTGCATCACGAGGTCGAACTTCTCCGCTGAAAATATCCGCTCCAGTGCCCCGGTGTCGCCGAGGCTGGCCTCGATGAATTTCACGCCGGCCGGCACGGCGGGGCGGTGCCCGTAGGCCAGGTTGTCGAGCACCACCGGCTCGTGGCCGGCGGCGATGAGCTGGCGGACGCAATGACTTCCGATGTAGCCGGCTCCGCCGGCGACGAGCACTTTCATGGGGCAGACTTCTATTGCTTTTCGATTTCCCATGGCTAGGTAAATCGGTTCCTTTCGGAAAACACGCATGAAGCAAAGCCGCATCGTCATCACCGGCGTCGGGCTCACCGCCCCGAACGGCAACTCGCTGCCCGAGTTCCGGAAAAACCTGCTGAACGGCGTGTCGGGCATCACCACGATCGACGTGCGTTTCATGGGCCGGCACCCGGCGGGCATGTGCACCTTCGACCCGCTGAAATACCAGAAAAAGAAGGATGTCCGCATCGGCACGCGCGTGGGTGGCATCAGCATCTATTGCGCCCGGGAGGCCCTGGCCGACGCCGGCGTCAACCTCGAGGCGCGCGACCGCAGCCGCATCGGCATCTACCTCGGCATCACGGAGCACGGCAACGTCGAGACCGAGAACGAGGTCTACAACATCTCGCAGTTCAAATACGACACGAAGTTCTGGACGCACCACCACAACCCGCGGACCGTGGCCAACAACGCGGCGGGCGAGGTGTCGCTCAATCTCGGCATCACCGGCCCGGCCTACACGATCGGCGCCGCTTGCGCCGCCGGCAACATGGGCCTGATCCACGCGGCGCAGATGCTGCGACTCGGGGAGATCGATTTCGCGCTGGGCGGCGGCGTCAGCGAGAGCCCGCAGACCTTCGGCATCTTCGCCGGTTTCAAGAGCCAGAACGCGCTCGCGGCGCACGCCGACCCGACCAAGGCCAGCCGCCCGTTCGACAAGGCCCGCAACGGCATCGTGATCTCCGAGGGCGGCTGCATCTACACGCTGGAGCGACTGGAGGACGCCGAGGCCCGCGGCGCGAAGATTTACGGCGAGATCGCCGGCTACCATGTGAATTCCGATGCCACCGATTACGTGCTGCCCAACCCGGAGCGTCAGGCTGAGTGCGTGCGCAAAGCCATCGCCCACGCCGGCATGACGATCGAGGACATCGACCTTGTGAACACGCACGCCACCTCGACACCGCAGGGTGACATCCAGGAATGCCAGGCCATCGCCGAGGTTTTCAAAGGCCGCAGCACGCCACCGCACATCAACAACACCAAGAGCTTCATCGGGCACGCCATGGGAGCGGCCGGGGCATTGGAATTGGCGGGAAATCTTCCAAGCTTCGACGATCTGATGGTGCACCCGACGATCAATGTCGATGAGCTTGATCCCCAATGTGATATACCTGGACTGGTCATCAATAAGCCGTTGAAGGCCGAGCGCTTGGATGTCATCCTGAACAACTCCTTTGGCATGCTCGGGATAAATTCCACATTGATTATCAAGCGGTTCGCAGCATAACTCTGCGTCACAACACCATGACGAAAGACGACTGCAAGAAGCTGGTTATCGACATCATTTCCGACATCGCTCCGGACGAGGATCTCACGGCCATTAAGCCCGAGATTCGGCTCCGCGACCAGCTGCAGCTGGATTCGATGGACTTCCTCGACATCGTCATGGAGCTCCGCAAGCGGCACGGTATCGAGGTCCCCGAGGCCGACTACGCCCATCTCGCCTCGCTCGAGAGCTGCGCGGACTACCTGACCCCGAAGTTCCCCATCAAGGCCTGAGCTTCCCTAGGATGCCAATTTGTAGGGCGGGATCGCTGATCCCGCCTTTTTTATTCCCATTGGGTCTAATACCCCGGAGCTTGCTCCGGCTTGGATCGATTTGGAGCCGGGGCGCCCTCGCCCCGGTGGATAAAAAGACCGGCCCGAGGGCGGGCCGGCTCCATCAGGACGTGCGTCCACTTCTAGGCACGGCCGGTATTTCTCGGTGGCCTCTTGCTTTGTCTCAGTGTCCTCTGTGTCCCCCCTGTCTTGGATATTCTAGCAAAGATCCGCGGATTCCCTAACACATGAAGGATTCCCACTACGACGTAGCCATCATTGGCGCCGGTATGTCCGGACTGGCCGCCGGCATCCGGCTGGCCCATTTCGGCAAGAAAGTCTGCATCTTTGAGCGCCATAACGCTCCCGGCGGCTTGAATAGCTTCTACAGCCTTGGTGGCCGCAAATACGACGTCGGGCTGCATGCCATGACCAACTACGTGGCGCCGGGCGTAAAGGGCACGCCGCTGGGTAAACTGCTGCGCCAGCTCCGCATCGAGCGCGAGGAATTTGCCCTGTGTCCGCAGAAGCAATCGAAGATTTCCTTCGGGTCGCGCGGTGAGGCCACGTTGAAGTTCACGAACGATTTCGCCGTGTTGGATGCCGAGGTCGCTGCGAAATTCCCCGCGCAGGCCGCGGGGTGGCGCAAACTGGTCGAACTGGTGAAGACCCATGATGATGTCTCGCTCGACGCCCAGTCGCTCTCGGCGCGCGAGGTGATGGGCCGGCATATCACCGACCCGCTGCTCGCGGACATGCTATTCTGTCCGGTGATGTATTACGGCAGTGCGCAGGAGCGGGATATGGAGTTCGGCCAGTTCGTCATCATGTTCAAGGCACTCTACCGGGAGGGTTTCGCCCGGCCGTTGGACGGCGTGCGGGTCATCATCCGTGTGCTGCTCGACAAATTCCGATCGGCGGGCGGCGAACGCCGCATGAAGTGCGGGGTGAGGCAGATCATCGAGGAGCAGGGCCGGGCGGCGCGGCTGGTGCTGGACGACGACACGGAGATTACCGCCGGGCACGTCATTTCCTCCATCGGTTACCCCGAGACCATGAAGCTCTGCGGGCCAGCCCACACGGCCGAGGCGGACGCCAACACCGGGGCGCTGTCGTTCATCGAGACCATCAGCGTGTTTGATCGCCAGCCGGCGGAGTGGGGATGGGGTGACGACACGATCATTTTCTTCAACGACTCGGACCGCTTCGAGTATGCCCAGGCGAAGCAGCAGGTGGACATCCGCAGCGGCGTCATCTGCCTCCCGAACAATTTTGATTTTGGCGGTGGCCAGCTGCCCGAGGGCCTCTTCCGCGTCACCTGTCTGGCCAATTACGACCGCTGGGCGCATCTGCCGGAAGAGCAGTATCAGGCCGACAAGCAGCGCTGGTTCGCCGAGGCCGTGCGCAGCGCGCGACGATTTTTGCCCGCGGTGGACGCCGCCGTGCTGGCCCAGGCGCAACTCACGACGGACATGTTCACGCCGCGCACGATCCGGAAGTTCACCGGGCACTTCAATGGCGCGATCTACGGCGCGCCGCGGAAAATCCGGAACGGTCGGACGCACCTGCAGAACCTTTATCTGTGCGGCACGGATCAAGGGTTTCTGGGCATCGTCGGCGCCATGCTCAGCGGAATTTCGATGGCGAATTACCACGTCCTGCAAGGCAAGGGGTAGGGCGGCGAGCCCCTTCGCCGCCTTGGCGCGGAGCGGAGTCCGCGCCCTACCTCCGGAAGAAAACTTTCCGCGTTGCGCTTTCCCGGACGCCAAACTTAGTTGGGCGGCTCGCATGGCTTACGACTGGCTCAAAGGCATTGAAGACCACTACGACATCGTGGTGATTGGCAGCGGCTTGGGCGGCTTGACCGGCGCCAACGTCCTGGCCAAATGCGGCCACAAGGTGCTGCTACTCGAGCACCATTACCAGCTGGGCGGCCTGGCCACCTGGTTTACCCGGAAAGGCGGGCATATTTTCGACATTTCACTGCATGGCTTCCCGATCGGGATGATCAAATCCATCCGCAAATACTGGAGCCAGGACATCGCGGACTCGATCGTGCAGCTCAAGGGCGTGCGCTTCATCAATCCGCAGTTCCAGATCGACACGACCTTTGATCGCGAGGACTTCACGCGCCAGCTGGTCGAGAAATTCAAGGTCCCGGCTGAAACCGTCGAACGGTTCTTCACCGACCTGCGGGCGATGAATTTCTACGACAACAACCCGGAAACAACCGGCCAGATGTTTGCGCGGTATTTCCCGGGCCGGGACGATGTGCAGCGCCTGCTGATGGAACCGATCGCCTACGCCAATGGTTCCACGCTGGACGACCCGGCGATCACGTTCGGCATCGTGTTCTCGAACTTCATGAGCAAGGGCGTCTACACCTTCCGGGGCGGCAGCGACGTGCTCATCAGGAAGTTGGCCGTCGAGTTGAAGGCCAACGGCGTGGAAATCCGCAAGCACGTCGTGGTTGAGAAGGTTCTGACCGGGGAGAGCGACGGCAAAAAACAGGTCGTCGGGGTTGTCGCCAACGGTCGCACCATCCGCTGCGATGTGGTGCTCTCCAACTCAAATATCAAGAACACCGTGCTGCGCATCGCCGGCGAGGAAAACTTCACGCCGGAATTCGTGGCGCAGACCAAGGCGGTTCGCGTCAATAGCAGCTCCTGCCAGGTCTATCTCGGCATCAGGAAGGGCGAGACCCTGCCGCACATCGGCGATCTCGTCTTCACCTCCGACGAGCCGAAATTCTCCAGCGAGCAGCTGGTCGACCTGCACACGACCAGCCGGACGTTCTCGATGTATTATCCAGATACACGTCCAGACACCGACCGCTATACGGTGGTCGTGTCGATCAACGCCAAGTATGATGACTGGAACAACCTCCCGCCGGAGCAGTATGCGCTCGAGAAGCAGCGGCTGATCGACGAATCCATCACCTCGCTCGAGCGGTTCATACCGGATGTGCGGGCCAAGATCGACTGGATGGAGGCGGCGACACCCCGGACCATCGAATATTATACCCGTCACTGGGCCGGCACCTCGTTCGGCACGAAGTTCGAGGGCCTGAAGGTCTCCATGGATCTGCCCACCCAACTGCCCGGGCTCTATCACGCCGGCTCCGTCGGCATCATCATGTCGGGCTGGCTCGGCACCATTAATTACGGCGTCATTGTCGCCAACCAGATCGACAAAGCCCTGGCCGCCAAGAAACGCGCCGCCGTGGCGGCCACCGTCTGATTTCCATCCATGACTGAAGTCGAAAAACTCATCCCGCACCGCCCGCCGTTCCTGTTCGTCGACGAGATTCTCTCGCACGACGGGGAAGTCTTGGTGGCCAAACGCACCTGGCGCGCGGATGAGCATTTCTATCAGGGGCACTATCCGGGTGCACCGATCACCCCCGGGGTGTTGCTCTGCGAGGCGGTCTTCCAAACGGGTGCGTTGCTCATGGCCAAACTGCTCGGCGGTGGCGCCGGCGGGCAGGGTGGGGTGCCGCTCCTGACCAAGGTCAGCGAGGTGCGGTTCCGGCTCCCGGTGTATCCCGGTGACACCGTTACCATTGAGGTGCGCCGCAAGGAGACGATGGGCGACTTCCATTTCATGGGCGGCACCATGAAGAATGGCGACAAACGGGTGATGAACGTCGATTTCTCCGTCGCCTGGAAGAAACCTGAGGGTCAGGTGACGTCATGAGAGAGGCGAATGGCCAGACCAACAATGTAGGGTCGGCGCTTGTCGCCGAACCGGCCTGCCGGCAAGCGGCAGCCCTACAAAGACAACTGCAACCATGAACGATTTCCTCCAAGTCACGGGCAAAACCTTCCTCGTGATGGGTGTCGCCAACAAAAAGAGCGTCGCCTGGTTCATTGCCAGGTCGCTGGAAGAGCAGGGCGCGCGGGTCATCTATAGCGTTCGTTCGGAAGTTCGCAAAAAATCCCTTGAGGCCCTGCTGGCCGGCCGGCCGGTTTTCGTATGCGACGTGGAGCAAGAGGGCGCCTGCGAGCGGCTGGCCGCCGATATCGCCGCCCTCTCCGAAGCTGGTTTTTATCCATTGCAGGGCGTGGTGCACTCGATTGCCTTCGCCAACTACAGCGAGGGCTTCAAGCCCTTCCACGGGACGAAGCGCAAGGACTTCCTGCAGGCCACGGCCATCTCGGCGTTTTCACTGGTGGAGCTCGCGAATGCGCTGAAGCCACATCTGGCGCACAACGCCTCAATCGTCACCATCGGCATCTCGTCGCTGCAGGTCACACCGGACAACTATGGCTATATGGGACCGATCAAAGCCGCGCTTGAGTCGAGCAGTCGCTTTCTGGCCAAATCATTCAGTGCTGACAGCGAGGTGCGGTTCAACGTGCTTGGCGCCGGTCCGCTCAAGACGAGCGCGTCGGCGGGCATCCCGGGCTATATCGAAAGCTACCTTTACGCGGAGAAGCTGACCTTCCGGAAACGCAACCTGAACACGCAGGAAGTAGCCAACGCCGCGCTGTTCCTGCTGAGTGAGCGCAGCAGCGGCCTGAACGGGACGACCCTGGTCATCGACGCCGGACTGGGCGCAAATTTCTTCGACAAGGACATCATCCGGCTGGCCATGAGACCGGAGGCGAAGCCTCCGGAAGCTCCAAGCTCGCAAGCTCCAAGCTCCAAATGAGCCTGAACTATTCCTCGTTGTTTGGAGTTTCTTTGGAGCTTGGAGGGTGGATGTTGGAGCTTCGAAAATGAAATTTTCGCACGCCTGCATTGAGTCCCTGGCCACGGTGCTGCCGGGGGAGACCTGGACCTCGGCCCAGATCGAGGAGCGCCTCCGGCCGCTGTATGAGCGCCTGAAGCTGCCGGCGGGGCGCCTCGAACTCATGACGGGCATCAAGGAGCGCCGTCAGTGGCCGGCGGGCACGAAGCCGTCCGACGCCAGCGCCCAGGCTGGCAAGGCCGTCCTGCAGCGCTCGGGACTCAAACCGGGACAGGTGGAGGCGTTCATCCATTGCGCTGTGTCACGCGACATGCTCGAGCCGGCAACGGCATCGTTTGCGCATCACAAGATCGGGCTGGGCGCGTCTTGTCAGATTTTCGATCTGTCGAACGCCTGTCTCGGGTTTCTCAACGGTCTGGTGACGCTCGGCGCAATGATCGATTCCGGCCAGATCCGCTGCGGCATGGTGGTGGCGGGGGAGAACGGCCGTCCGCTCGTGGAGCAGACCGTGCAGCACCTGCTGACTGCGCCGCTGAACCGGAACGAGATCAAGCCGTTCTTCGCCAACCTGACAATCGGGTCGGGAGCGGTGGCCGCCATTGTCTGCCACGAGGACCTGCTGCCGGCCGGGCCGAAGCACCGGTTGCTGGCCGGGGCTTATCTGGCGGCCACCCAGCACAGCGAACTCTGCCAGGGCGACACGTCCGGGCTGGGGCTGCAGATGGAGACCGACTCCGAGCAGCTGCTCGTCGCCGGCGTGGAAGTGGCTCGCGAGACGTGGCAAAAATTTGAGCTGGAGACCGGTTGGAATCGCGCCACACCGGACCACATCATTTGCCACCAGGTCGGCAGCACGCATCGGCGGAAGCTCTACGAGACCGTGGGACTGGATCTGGCGAAGGATTTTTCGACCTTTGAAACCCTCGGCAACACGGGCTCGGCGGCGCTGCCAACCGCGCTGGCGCTGGCCGTGGACCAGGGAGTGGTCCAATCGGGACAGAAGGCCGCCTTGTTGGGTATTGGCAGCGGCATCAACAGCCTGATGCTGGCCGTGGAGTGGTGATGGGAATGCGGTATTCCATTCATGGAATTTGTAGGGCTGCGCTTGTCGGCAGCCCGCGCTCCGCGCACAAACCGGCCCGGCGACAAGCACCGGCCCTACATTAACACCGCAGGTTTGATCAAACATGTCTTCACCATTGCCTGACTGGCTCGTTAAATTATATCCATTTGAACCAAAGCGGTTTGATACCGGGCGGGGCACAATGAGCTATCTGGACGAGGGGTCGGGGGACGAAGCCGTGGTGATGGTGCATGGCAACCCGACCTGGTCGTTCTATTACCGCAATCTGGTGCTGGGCCTGCGCGGAAAGATCCGCTGCATCGTGCCCGACCATTTGGGGTGCGGGCTTTCCGACAAACCGCCGGATTTCAATTACACGCTCGGCGAACATATCAAAAACCTGCGCGGGCTGCTCGGCAGCCTGAATCTGCGGAAGATTCACCTGATCGTGCACGATTGGGGCGGGCCGATCGGGTTGGGCGCGGCATTGGCGAAACCCGAACAACTCGGCCGGGTGGTCATCCTGAATACAGCGGCGTTTGCCGATACCGTGGTTCCGTGGCGCATCCGGTTGTGCCGCGCGCCGGTCATCGGCGAGTGGCTGGTGCGGGGGTTCAACGGTTTTGCCTGGCCGGCCGCGCGGATGTCCGTGACGCGTCAGCTGGCTCCAGACGTGAAGCGTGGTTTTCTTTATCCCTATAACAACTGGGCCAACCGGATTGCCACGCACCGGTTCGTGGTCGACATCCCGTCCGGCAAGGGCCGGGCCAGCGATCTGGCTTTGGCCGACGTGGAGTCAAAGCTGGGGCTGCTCCGGGAGCGCCCGGTGCGAATCCTGTGGGGCGGTCAGGATTTTTGCTTCAACCGGCATTATTATGAGCGCTGGACACAATTGCTGCCATCCGCCGCGACCCGTTATTTCACGGATGCGGGCCACTATTTGTTGGAGGACGAGCCGGCCGAATGCCTGCGGGAAATCAGCGGGCATTTGACGGGCGAGTGATTGGAAGCTAGGCCGGTAGGTGGGCACCCGCCCGTTTATGGGGTCGAAGCCCCAGAGGGAAGCGCGCCGCGGGATGATAATCTGGTTCATGGAACAATCGGCGAGCATTCGTTCGGTGCCTGCCGATGCCCAGCCTTTGGCCGTGCATGAGGCCTTCAAGCAAGTGCGGTTCTTCGGGTCGCTCGACGGACTGCGGGCCATCAGCATCCTCGGGGTGATCTGGTATCACACCGTGCCAATGGGGCATGATACGCTCCTCGGGCAGGGCAACAAGGGCGTGACGCTGTTCTTTGCCATCAGCGGATTTTTAATTGTGACGCTGCTGTTGCGGGCGAAAGAGGCGACCGGCACGTTTTCGCTGCCACGTTTCTGGGGCCGACGCATGCTGCGGATTTTTCCGATCTATTATGCCGTGCTCGCGGCTTACTGTGTGCTCGTCTGGAAGCTGGAACGGGATGGGGTGGCCCGCGAGGTTTTCTTCAATAATGTGCCGGCCTTTGCGACCTTCACCGCCAATTGGTTTGTCAACCTGGACAACGCCCGGGTGATTTTCTACTTCGCGTGGTCCCTGGCCGCGGAGGAGCAGTTCTACCTTGTCTGGCCATTCGTCGAACGTTTCTTGCGGGGTGCCCGGCCACTCGTCATCGCAGTGCTCGCCTTGGTGGTCACCCAAGGGGCGGGGTGGCTGGCCGGAGAAGCAGCCCGGGATCATC
>JBKJRX010000242.1:0-4375 GCA_046593155.1 Lacunisphaera sp. | reverse complement strand
GTAAACCTCCGGAGTGTAAACACTGATGCAAAACCGCACAAGACACCAAGAGAATGGACGAGGGCAGGTCAAACCACGAAGAAACGAAGGCCCGAAGGCCGAAAAGAAAGACTGCCTGAAATCACCCTGCTTCCTCTTCGCGCCTTCGAGTCTTCGTGGTGAAATTATTTTTTCTTCTTGGTGCCTTGGTGTCTTGGTGGTGATCACTCCCCCAAGCCCCGGCTTTACCTTTCCGCGTCCCCCGCTAAACTGCGCGACTCGCCATGATGACCTCTGCCCAGATCCGCCAAAGCTACCTCGATTTTTTCCGGGAAAAACAGCACACCATCGTGCCTTCGTCGTCGCTGATGCCGGATTCGCCGAACCTCCTGTTTACCAACGCCGGCATGAACCAATTCGTGCCCATCTTCCTCGGCGATCGCGCGGCGGATGTCTCCAAGTGGGCCGGCGTCAAACCCGCGAAGGACACGCGCGCGGCCGACACGCAGAAATGCATCCGCGCCGGCGGCAAGCACAACGACCTTGACCAGGTGGGCTACACGGCTCGACACCACACGTTCTTCGAGATGCTGGGCAACTGGTCCTTCGGCGACTACTTCAAGCGGGACTCGCTCACCTGGGGCTGGGAATTGCTCACCAAGGTCTGGGGCATTCCGCCGAAACGCCTCTTCGCCACCGTCTACTCGCCAGACAAATCGAAGGGCGATCCCGCCGATTTCGACCAGGAAGCCTACGACATCTGGGCCGGCATCTTCAAGACCGCCGGCCTCGACCCCGCCGTCCACATCGTCAACGGCAACAAGAAGGACAATTTCTGGATGATGGGCGACACCGGCCCCTGCGGCCCGTGCTCGGAGATCCATTTCAACCTCCTCCCCTCCGACGACGAGACCGAGGGCCGCAAGGGCGACAACTACTTCAGCCCGCGCTGCATCGAGATCTGGAACCACGTCTTCATCCAGTTCAACGCCAACGCCGACGGCACCTTCGCTCCCCTCGCCGCCAAACACGTTGACACCGGCATGGGCTTCGAGCGCGCCGCGGGCATCCACGCGACGTCGAAAGGTTTCACCGATTTCTCCGCGGAGCCATCGAATTACAATGCCGACGTCTTCAAGCCGACCTTCGACAAGATCGCCGCCCTCTCCGGCAAAACCTACACCGGCACCGTCCCCACCGAGCGCACGGGGCTGAGCGAGCAGCAGACGATCGACATCACCTTCCGCGTCCTCGCGGACCACGCCCGCTGTGTCTCCTGCGCCATCGCCGACGGCATTTTGCCCGGCAACGAAGGCCGGAATTACGTCATCCGCCGCATCCTCCGCCGGGGCATCATGTATGGCCAGAAAAACCTCGACCTGAAGACCGGTGATTTCTCCGCCCTCGTCGCGCCGGTCATCGAATCACTCGGCGACGTTTTCCCCGAACTCAAGACCCAGCGCGTCATGGTCGAAAAGGCGATTCGCGCTGAAGAGGAGTCGTTTGGCCGCACCCTAGACAAGGGCTTACAGATTTTCGAAAAAATCGCCGCGCTTGTGTCGGTGAAGATCGGACAAAGTCCCACAATCACCATTACGGATAAGAGTGAGATCGAGGAACACACTATCGGTCAGATCAAAAAAACGGTCACCGAAGTGACACGTCCGCATCCGTATAATGTCGTCCCAGGCACTTCGGCTTTCGAACTCTACGACACCTACGGATTTCCTCTGGATATGACCCAGCTACTTGCGGCGGAGCGCGGTTTGACGGTCGATGCCTCTGGCTTTGAATCCGAGATGGAGAAACAGCGCGAGCGCGGTCGCGCCGCCCGCAAGACTGATGTCATCGTCGCCTCGACCGAAGGCGACACTGTCGCCGAGGCGACCAAGTTCACCGGCTACACCATCGACGCGGCCCACGCCACGCACGCGAAACTGGTCGATGTGGTCAAAACCGAGAAGGACACTTACCTCGTGTTCGACCAAACGCCGTTCTACGCCGAGATGGGCGGCCAGGTCGGCGACACCGGCCACGCGCTCATCCATGGCACCAAGTTCGACATCGTCGATACCATCAAAGACAAATCAGGCCGCCATCTTCACAAGCTGGCTTCGGCCTCCAGCCTCCCGTCTCCCGCCTCCCCGTCGACGCTTCACGTCGACTTCTCCCGCCGCCGCGCCATCAACCGTCACCACTCTGCCGCGCACCTGATTCACTGGGCGCTGCGCAAGATCCTTGGCACGCACGTCCGCCAGTTCGGCACCCACAAGACGCCCGACCGGATGCGTTTCGACTTCACCCATTTCGAGCAGGTCACGCAGGCCCAGCTCAAGGAGTGCGAGCAGCTCATCAACGGGAAGGTCATCGACAACTCCCCGGTCGTCATGGCGGAGATCGACTACGACAAGAAGCCGGCGGACGTCCTCGCCTTCTTCGGCGACAAATACGGCAAGCGCGTCCGCCTCGTCGACATCGGCGGCTTCTCCAAGGAACTTTGCGGCGGCACGCACGTGACCACCACCGGCGAGATCGGCGTCATCAAGATCGTTGCCGAGATGGCCATCGCCGCCGGCACGCGCCGCATCGAGGCCGTCGCCGGCCAGGCCGCGCTCGACTTCATCGCCCACGAGGAAGCCGCCCTCAAGGCCGTCAATACCCGGCTGGGCGCTGGTTCGAACGATGTCGCGGCCAAGCTTGAATCCGTCCTTAACCACCAAAAGGAACTCGAGAAGAAACTGAAAGCCTTTGAGGCCAAGGCTTCCGCTGGTATGGCCGAAGAGCTAGCCGCCGCCGCCGTCGCGAAGGACGGCCTCAAATGGGTTTCCGCGGTCGTGACGGCCGACAATGCCGATGCCCTCCGTTCGCTCGGCAGCCAGGTGCTGCACAAGGTCGGCCCTGGTGGGGTCGTGCAGCTCGGTGCACTCATGGACGGCAAGGCCAGTCTCGTGGCCTATTGCTCACCCGAAGCCATCAAGGCCGGTCAGGCGGCCGGCAAACTCATCGGCTCTCTCGCCGGCAAGCTCGGTGGCAAGGGTGGCGGCAAGCCCGATTATGCCCAGGGCGGCGGCGGTGATGCCTCCAAGCTGGCCGAAGTATTGAAACTGTAAGGTAGGGCGCGGACTCCGTCCTCGCCTCGGCGGTGAACGGAGTCACCGCCCTACCCTTTGACCATGCCCGCCGAAGCCCAACCCGCGTTGAAGGAGATGTTCAATGCGGCGCGATTTCTCCAGATCGCCGCGATGCTGGCTGAGTGTTATCCGCGATTCGATGAGAAACGATTCATCCAGCTCAGCACCTCTGGGCTGAAGCCGCTCACTCTGCTGCAGCGGTTGCGCCATGGCACCCATGCGCTGCACGCCACGCTGCCTTCGAACTATCCGGTCGCATTGACCATCCTGCGCAAGCTCGCGCCGCGCATTAAACACACCTTTGTCGGCCTGCTGCTGCCCGACTACGTGGGCGTTTACGGACAGGATCATTTCGTAGAATCGCTGGATGCCCTGCACTATCTCACGCGCTTTTCTTCGGGTGAGTTCGCCATCCGCGAATTCCTCAAGCGCGACCTTGTCCGCACACTCACCGTCATGGAGCGCTGGTCGCGCGACGAGAATGAACACGTTCGCCGACTCGCCAGCGAAGGCTCCCGGCCGCGCCTGCCGTGGTCGTTCCGACTGGAGGCACTCGTGGCCGATCCCTCTCCCACCTCAACCATCCTGGAAAATCTCCGCGCCGACCCGAGCCTCTACGTCCGCAAGTCGGTGGCCAACCATCTCAATGACATCTCCAAGGACCATCCCGACTGGATGCTGGCCCGGCTGAAGTCATGGGATCTCGCTCACCCGCACACCCAATGGATCGCCAAGCGCGCCGCCCGCACCCTGATCAAGGCCGGCCACCAGCCGGCGCTCGGGCTGTTCAATTTCGGCAGCAAGCCGGCCGTGAGACTCGCAGATTTCAAGATCACTCCCACCCGCCTCAAGCTCGGGCAGGCCCTCGAATTCTCCTTCACGCTGACCTCGACCGCCAGCCGGCAGCAACCGCTCGCGATCGATTATCTCATCCATTATGTGAAGGCCTCGGGCGGCACGTCGGCCAAAGTTTTTAAGCTGCGCGAGTTCACGCTCCGCCCGGGCGAACGCCTGACCCTGCTCAAGCGACAGACGATCCGCGATTTCACGACGAGGAAACACTACCCGGGTCCGCACCGGCTGGAAGTCCAGGTCAACGGGCGCATCCTGGGAGGCGTCCGTTTTGACTTGCTGGGCTAGGGCGTGTATCAAACCCGGT
This sequence comes from Lacunisphaera sp., assembly GCA_046593155.1. Classification (GTDB taxonomy): domain Bacteria; phylum Verrucomicrobiota; class Verrucomicrobiia; order Opitutales; family Opitutaceae; genus Lacunisphaera. The sequence goes on along the minus strand of JBKJRX010000242.1, from coordinate 106 downwards.
CTGTCATTCTGAACGCAGTGAAGAATCCATCAGAACTTAGGCCGCCTCCCCTCGGAAGCGAGTATCCAACTGGATTCTTCGCTACGCTCAGAATGACAGGTTTCGA
>JBKJRX010000093.1:0-6511 GCA_046593155.1 Lacunisphaera sp. | reverse complement strand
CACCGGTCACCACGCCGCCGGGGGAGTTGATGTAGAGGTGGATGTCCTTCTTGGGTTCCTCCATCTGCAGGAACAACATCTGCGCGATGACGAGGTTCGCCACCATGTCGTCGATCGGCGTGCCAATGAAGATGATGCGATCCTTCAGGAGGCGGCTGTAAATATCCATCGACCGCTCGCCGCGGCCGGTGTTTTCGAGGACAATGGGGACGTAGTAGCTCATGCTTTGGCTGTTGCCGTCTTAACGGTAGCCTTGGAGACCAGAAAATCAAGGGCCTTGTCGAAAAGCAGCTGCTGCTGGATGGCGCGGAGTTGCTCGCGGTCCTTGCCGAGGTCCTTCGCGAGCTTGTCGGGGCGCTGGCTGGAGCGCATGGCTTCGCGCATGATCCAATTGTTGAAATCCTTCTCCTCGACCTTGAGTTTCTCGGCGTCGGCGATCTTGGCGAGCATCAGCTGCACCTTGACCCGGGAAATGGCGGCCTTGGTGGCGCTGTCGTAGAGTTCCTTCTTATTCTGCTCGAATTGCTCCTGCGGGATGCCGCGGCGCATGTTCTCCTCGATAAACTGGCGCAGCACCCCGTCGCGCTCGGAGGCGATGAGGCTGTCCGGCACGGGAAAGTTGGCTTGGGCGACAAGCGCATCGGTCACCTGGCGGCGTTGGGCTGCGCGGTTCTCGTATTCCTTCCGCATCTTCAGGTTGGTCGCGACCTGGGACTTGAGGCCGGCGAGGTCGTCGGCCTTGTTGGCCTTGAAGAAGGCCTCGTCCATGGCCGGCAGCACGCGCTCGCGAACTTCCTGCACCTCGATGGCGTAGGTGGCGGTCTTGCCGGCGAGCGCCGGAACGGCGGCAAACTCCGCGGGAAAAGTGACGGTGGCATCCTGCTTGTCGCCCGCTTTCAGGCCGGCGAGCTGCTTGGACATGCCGGGCAGCAGCCCCTCGTTGGCGCCCTCGACCTCTTCCCACGTTTGCGGGGCGGCGGCGTAAATGGCCTTGTCGGCCACGACGTCGGCCAGCGGCTTGCCGTCGAGCGTGCCGGTGTAGCCAAAACGCACATAATCGCCCTTGGCGGCAGCGCGCTCGGCAATCTTGAAATCAGCCCGCTCGGCGCGCATGCCCTCGATCACGGTGTCGACCTCAGCGTCGGTCGGCTCGGTGGGGGCAACCTCGGTGACGAGACCGGTGTAATCAGGCAGCTTGATCTCGGGGCGCACGTCCACGGTGAGCTTGATGGCGGCGGAAAGGCCGGGCTCGATCGCGCCTTCCTCGACGTCGACGAGCGAAAGCACCTCAAGCTTGGACTGGTCGAGGCCGTCGCGGTAGGCCTTGCCGATGATCTTTTGCTTGAACTCGTCCTTCAGCTCCTTGCCGAAGCGCTTGGCGACCATGGCGGCCGGGGCCTTGCCGGGGCGGAAGCCAGGCAGGCTGACCTGCTTGGTGAATTCGCCGAGGATGGTGTTGTATTCGCCATCGACCTCACCCTTGTCGAGGGTGACGGTCAGCGTTTTGCGGGTCTCGGTGATGTCGGTGATTTGAACGTTCACGGCTTTAAATTCTGGATGGTTCTCTGAGCGGAAAAGGGTCGAGGTAAGTCACGCCGCATCGCACGGTCAAGGACCGTTTCTTAAACTCCCAGCTCCACCCTCCAAGCACCAGAGAAACCACCGCTCCAATCAAGCGTTCAAACATCCGATTCATCATTTAAGTCATTCTCTGGAGCTTGGATGTTGGAGCTTGGAGCTTGTGCAGACATAGCCCAAACTTCTTCTGTCCAATGCCCACCCTTACACAGCTTTTGGCCAGCCATGGACGTCTGCTCGTCCTCGATGCCGCCTCCACCCGGGTGCAGGTCGGATTGCTACAAACCGGCACTCGCAGCCTCTGGCGCAGCTTCGACGAAGAAGCCGGCACGGCGATCTTCGCCGGCACGGAAGCCGTGCTGCAGGAAGCCGGCCGGAAGCTCGACGAAGCCGGCGCCTTTGTTTTTTGCGAAGGTCCCGGCTCGATGCTTGGCACGCGCACCGTCGCCATGGCCCTGCGCACCTGGCAGGTGCTCAAGGCGCGACCGGCTTACACCTATCAGAGTCTCGCCGTGGCCGGCCACTTCGCCTGGACGCAAACGCCGCGGGATTTCACCGTCATCGCCGACGCCCGCCGCGACACGTGGCACGTGCAAGCCGTCCGCGCCGACGGGCGCTTGACCGCGTTGCAACGCGTGGCCGCAACCGAGTTGCCGGCAGGAGAATTGCTGACGCCGGAAAATTTCCGCGCCTGGGCGCCGCCCCCCCGCCCGGCCGCCGGTTGCAGCTACGACCTCGCAAAGATTTTCCCCGCACTCGGGGACGGCGACTATTTTCGTGCGACGGAGACACCCGACGCCTTCCAGCATGAAGCTCCGGAATACAAGAAATGGTCCGCACAAGTGCACCGCGCCGCGACCGCTCCCCGATAAATCTGTCTGAAAATGCCTCCGGGTGCTCGATTCACCCCTGACCGCCTCCGCCCAACTGCCACGCCGCTGATCCCGCGGGAAACCCTGTGCTCTGTAACCAAGCGCGGGCCCCGGCTTTACCGGACGCCACTCGGAATCCAGCTGACGCTTGAAACCACGACTCGCATCCTTCGTCACCTAGCCAACGATCATGGACCAGCCGCTGAAAGTTTTGAGCGCCAACGAGGCCTGGCAACCGCTCCCCGCCGCCGACTGGAACAAGGCCGCCGCGCGTCACCTGCTGCAGCGCATCGGCTTCAGCGCCACGCCGACCGAACTCGCCCGCGTGCTGGCGGACGGACCGGTGAAATCCGTCGAACGCTATTTCGCCCGGATGCCCGCGCTCCCGAAGCCCCGGCAGATCGCCAACCTCGAGCAGGACGGTCCGGACATGTATCGCCGCATCGCCAGCGGCAGCCCCGAGGAGAAACGCCTGGCGGCGCAGGACGCACGGGAGCGCTCGCGCGAGGCGTTGTTCGACCTGACCATCAAGTGGCTGCAACTCGCCAGCCGGCCCGAGAATGCCCCGGCGGAAAAATGGCTGCTCTTCCTCTCCGACGTCTGGGTGGTCGGCTCCGAGAAGGTCAAGAACTCGGCGCTAATCTACCAGCACCATGACTACATCCGGAAATTCGCGCTCGGGAGCGCGGCGAACCTGGCCAAGGTGATGTCCCGCTCGCCGGCCATGATCGTCTATCTCGACCTGCAGCAAAGCCGGCCGGAGGCGCCCAACGAGAATTTCGCCCGCGAGCTCTTCGAACTCTTCACCCTCGGCGAGGGCAACTACACCGAAAACGACATCAAGCAGGCCGCCCGCGCCTTCACCGGCTACCGGCAGCGCCAGGGCGAATTCGCCTTCGTCCAGCGCCAGCATGACAACGGCAGCAAGACCGTCTTCGGCCAGACCGGAACATTCTCGGGCGACGACATCATCGGTCTCGTCTTCAAGCAAAAGGCCGCCGGCACCTTCCTGCCGAAGCAGATGGTCAGCTTCTACCTGTGCGCGGAGCCACTGCCCGTGGAGCACACCGAGGCCCTCGGCGCATGGTGGGCCGGCGAAAACCACGACCTGCGCAAGCTGGCCGTGAAATTCTTCACCAGCCGCGTCTTCTTCGCCCCGGCCTACCGCGACGGCTACATCAAAAGTCCCATTCAGTTTTACCTCGGCCTCGTGCAGGACCTGGACCTCAGCGTCGCCCCGCTGCCGCGCCAGCTGATCGGCAGCCTGCGCTCGATGGGCCAGATGCCCTTCGACCCGCCGAACGTCCGCGGCTGGGTCGGCGGCCGCAGCTGGATCAACTCCGCCACCCTCAGCGCCCGCCGGCAGCTCATCCTGGCGCTCTTGTCGCCCCTCAACGAGGACAACCTTAACGGCGACGAACAGATCGAGATCGCGGCAGCTTACGCCGACGGCATCTCCAACTTCACCCTCGACCAGGACCGGCTCGCCCAATGGGCGAAGCTCCCCGCCGCCGACCGGGCCCGCGAACTCGTCCGGCGCTACGTCCCGGACCTCACCGGCACCGAGTTGGAACGCCACGTCGCCACCTTCCTCGAACGCAGCGCACAGCACAGCCAGGCCGCCGCGGCCACGCGGGCCGCGCTCGCCACCCTGCTCGAATCCCCGAACTACCAACTCTGCTGAGCATGAAAAATCCCGCCCATCTGCTGCCGTCCACCCGCCGGGAATTCCTCCACTACGGAGCCCGCGGCATCGGCCTGCTCGCCTTCAGCCGCTTCGCCCCGGGATTCCTCGTTGAGTCCGCCTACGCGCAGGCCCCCGCCCCGGAGAAAGACCGCAGCATTCTCGTCCTCGTGCAACTTGCCGGCGGCAACGACGGGCTCAACACCGTGGTGCCCTTCGCGGACCCGAACTACCGCCGGCTGCGCCCCACCCTTGGCCTCGGTCCGGACCAGTTGCTCAAGCTCAACGACTCGCTCGCCCTCCACACCGCCTGCGCCGCGATGCACGAGCTGTTCAAGGACGGCAAGCTGGGCATCGTGCAGAACGTCGGCTACCCGAATCCCAACCGGAGCCACTTCCGCTCGACGGAGATCTGGGAGACGGGCAGCGAGAGCAACGAATTCCTGCCCACCGGCTGGCTCGGCCGCTTCTTCGACAACGCCTGCCGCGGCACACCCAAGGGCGGCGACCCGTGCGGCGTCAACATCAGCAATGAGGTGCCGCAGTCCTTCCTCAGCGAACACCAGCACCCGACCTTCAGCCTGCCGGCCGGCCGCAACCGCCGCCAGCAGAGCGAGAATCTCGCCCTCCTCGAGCAGATGGTGCAGACTCCCGCCGGCCACGCCGACCACGACAACGCCGGCTACCTGCGCCACACCATGATGGACGCGCTCGTCACCGAGAAAAAATTCCAGAAGGTGCTCGCCAATTATCAGACCAAGGCCGCTTACCCGGGCACGCCGTTCGCTGGCTCGCTGCGCAATGTCGCCGCCCTCATCGCCGCCGGCACCGCGACCCGCGTTTATTACGTCTCGCTCGGCGGCTTCGACACGCACAACAACCAGCTCAACACCCACGCCAATCTGCTGAAGACACTGGCCGAGGGTCTCGCCGCCTTCCAGTCGGACCTTGAGGCGAAGAAACTCGACGGCCAGGTGCTGACGATGACCTTCTCCGAATTCGGTCGGCGCCCGAGTGAGAACGAGAGTCGCGGCACCGACCACGGCACGGCCGCCCCGCTTTTCGTGCTCGGCTCGCGGGTCAAGCCCGGCCTGCACGGCACGGCGCCCAGTCTCGACGTGGCGCGCAACCAGGATCTGCAATACTCGACCGACTTCCGGGCCGTCTACTCGACCGTGCTCGACCAGTGGCTCGGCTGCAAATCCAGCACCATCCTCGGAGAAAACTACCAGCCGCTCGGGTTCATCTGAGGTTCAGCCCGCACGGGGTGCGGGCTCCACCCTTACTCCACGTCATCCGCCCGACGACTTGCCGATGCCGGAAGCCTTGAAGCCGATCTTCCGCAGCGCACCCAGATCCACAATGTTGCGACCATCGAACAGGAACGCCGGCTTCGGCATCCCCGCGAAGATCTTCGCGTAGTCGAGAGTCTTGAACTCATCCCACTCGGTCACGATGGCGATGGCGTGCGCCCCGGCACAGGCTTCGTAGGCGTCCTTCGCTACCGTCAGGAGCGGATTCGCCACCCCCTTGCCGAGCGCCGCGGCCGTGATCTCGTGCGCCGGCACCTTCGGATCGTAGACCGACACGCTGGCATGCTCGGAGAGCAGATCGCGCACAACATTGATGGCGGCGGATTCGCGCGTATCGTTGGTGTCCTTCTTGAAGGCGAAACCCAGCACGGCGATTTTCTTGTCGGCCACCGTGTTGAAGAGCTCTTTCACGATGCGGCCGGCGAAACGCTGCTTCTGCCAGTCGTTGATGCCCACGACACTCGTCCAGTAGGCGGCCACCTCGGGCAAACCGAAGCTCTCGCACAGGTAGGTCAGGTTGAGGATGTCCTTCTGGAAGCACGAGCCGCCAAAACCGACGGAGCTTTTGAGGAATTTCGGCCCGATGCGGCTGTCCTTGCCGATGGCGTTGGCGACTTCGTCCACGTCAGCCCCCGTCGCCTCGCAGAGGGCGGAGATCGAGTTGATGGAAGAAATGCGCTGGGCCAGAAAGGCGTTGGCGACCAGCTTGGATAGCTCGGACGACCAAAGGTTGGTCGTGATGATGCGGTCGCGCGGCACCCAGCGGCCATAGACGCTGGCAAGGGTTTCCATGGCTTTCTCGCCGTCCGGCGTGCGCTCGCCGCCAATGAGGACGCGGTCGGGATTCAGCAGATCCTTGACCGCCGTGCCCTCGGCCAGGAACTCGGGGTTCGAGAGCACCTGGAACTTCAGACCCTTGGAATTGGCGGCGACGATGGTCTTGATGGCGTCGGCGGTCTTCACCGGGATGGTGGATTTTTCGACGATGATCTTACCGGTCTCGGCGTGCTCGGCAATGGTGCGGGCGACCGACTCGATGTAGCGCAAATCGGCCGCGCGGCCCG
>JBKJRX010000211.1:0-4248 GCA_046593155.1 Lacunisphaera sp. | reverse complement strand
CGGCGGGGGGTAAACAAGAAAATGCCCATGGAGTTAACTCTTCACCCGATTGCCATAAAGTGTTTCGTCAGCGGCCGCGACTTCGCGGAAAACGACCGGGTCGCCAGTTACCTGGTGCGGGAGGCCTCGGGCGAGGTCGCCCGCCGCGACCTGCTCGAATCCGAGGATGGGCGCTTCATGCCCCCGGCCTTCGTATATTGCCGCTGGGTGGTGGGATTCAAGCAGCGCAAGTCTGAGGAGAATCCGGACCGGACACTCAAACTGACCGCGGAGAACCTTTTCCTCACCTTGGCCGCACCTGAGGCCGAGCCCAGCGCCACGAACACCCCTTTGTTGCAGTTCCTGGCGTTGATGTTGGAACGCAAGAAACTCATCAAGCTGCGGGGATTCACCGAGGACGGCCAGCGGCAGATCTACGAGCACATGCCGACGCACCAGCTCTACGAAGTGCCCGTGGGCGACCTGAATGTGGAGTTTTTCCAGAAGATCCAGGAACACCTCGGGGTGCTGGTTGGAAATCCGAAGCCCAAACCCGAGGTCGTCGCACCGGTCGCGCCCGGGGTGAATTGATTGCAAGGGGTGGTCCTCTAAAAATGTAACATTCGGAGCGTTGCCGTCTGGCTTGAGCTGGCCAAAGGTGGCGGTCCTCTGCCCACAAATCTCCTGCCAAGCCCATGACCACGAAACCCGCTCCTGCCACCACCGCCAAAAAGAAACTGCTCAACCGGATCGCCTCGGCACAAAGGCAGGCGGACATTGCCAGAAAGGCAGCGAAACTGGCCAAGCTGGGTTTCCGGCACGCCAAGGATAAGTTCAAGGCTGCCAAGCGCGCCGCCAGAAAACTCCGCAAGGCCATCAAGGTCTTCAAGACCGAGTTGGCGACGCTCGGGGAGAAGAAAGCCCCTACCAAGCGCCCCGCACGCAAAGCCGCCCCCAAACGGTCGCGGCCGGTCCGGGTCGCGACACCGGTGGCGGAGCCCGTCGAGGTTGCGCCCGTCGCGTCGGAAACACCGCCCGCCGCCCCGGTTTAACCGGTGGTCTTACAGGAGGGTCGTCGCTTATCGGCGGACCATCTGTTCCGATGCCAGGCGAGGAGCCCCGGCCATAATTTGCGAGAGGTTCTTCAGTAAACTTCCGGCACGAGCATCTTCGGCGAGATCGGTTCGCGCCGGTAGTCCGGGGAGTGGTCGCGCGGTGGCAGCTTGATGGGCTTGTGCGGGATCTCGGAGTATTTCACCTGCGTGAGCAGGTGATGGATGCAATTGAGCCGGCCTCTTTTCTTGTCCTTGCCCTGCACAACCCACCACGGGGCCTCGGGAATGTGCGAGCGCTTGAACATGATTTCCTTGGCCTTGGTATACAGCTCCCAGCGCTTGCGCGACTCCAGGTCCATCGGGCTGAGCTTCCACTGCTTGAGCGGGTCGTTGATGCGGCAGCGGAACCGGAACTCCTGCTCCTCGTCCGGAATGGAGAACCAGTATTTGATCAGCTGGATGCCAGAGCGCACGAGCATCTTCTCAAACTCGGGCACGGAGCGGAAGAACTCCTCGTATTCCGCATCGCTGCAAAAGCCCATCACTCGCTCGACTCCGGCCCGGTTATACCAGCTGCGGTCGAACAGAACCATTTCACCTGCGGCCGGCAGGTGTTCGATGTAGCGCTGGAAATACCACTGGGTCTTCTCGCGGTTGGAAGGGGCGGGCAATGCGGCCACGCGCGCGACGCGCGGGTTGAGCCGCTGCGTGATGCGCTTGATGGCGCCGCCCTTGCCGGCGGCATCGCGCCCCTCGAACAGGATCACCACCCGGTGGCCGCTGGCGACGATCCAGTCGTGCATCTTCACCAGCTCGCCCTGCATCCGGAAAAGCTCCTTGAAATAAAGGTTACGCGCCGCCGCGGAGTTGTCCTTGTCGACGGGGCGCGCGGGCTCGCCGGGAGCGACGTGCTCCCAGTCTTCGCGCTCCATTTCCAGTTCCTCGTCGTAGTCGTCGATCAGATCGCGGTGGACGCGTTTGATGAGATCGTCTTCCTGCTTGGGGTTGGCGAAGGGGGCAGTGGTGGGATCTTTGGCCATGGAATGAGGTGCCAAGGGAAACCCGATATGTGGCTCCTAGCAAGCAAGCCGCGGGTCCCGGGCACGCAAAGTGTTGGGATTTAACATATCCGTGACATTGGGAAAGCGGCGGCGGTTCCCTTGGTAGGGCGGTGAGTCCCTTCACCGCCGGCACGGATGGGCGCGGAGCGGAGTCCGCGCCCTACCCAAAATCACGCTCCGGCCACTGTCAGGTCCGGATCGAAACTGACGGCCAGACGATATACCTGGCCGGGGCGCATGATGAGCGGATGGTCGCGGACGAACATCTGGACGTAATGCAGCTTGCCGTAATTGGTCCGATAGGCCGGGTCGGCACTGACAACCTCGGTCTCGGCCCAATTGGCTTGGAAATCGTCTTTGAGGACAGAACAGCGGTGGCCGTGCTGGCCCAGCGCCGGCGATGTGCCGTGACGGTATTTCGAGTGGGGCGCGCCGATGACGAGGGCGAAGCGGAACTTGTCGAGCTGCACCTGGTTTTTGACCGTATAGGCGAACTCCGCGGAAATCTTGCTGCCGGTGAATGTCCACTGGACCTTCACGCTGCCGAGGCCCTTGACGATCTCCTCCTTGGTATTGATCAACTCGGGCTGTTCATAACGGAAATAGAACGCGTTCTTCAGTCCGAGGCCGGTCACGCACTTCTGGCCATAGAAGGCCGGGAGGGTGACGTTCTCGCCGAAGGTAAGCTCCGGGGTCATCACGGGCAGATAGACGTTGTTCGGCCAGTCGAAGACGCCGGGGCAGTGCGGGAAAGGCAGGTTGTCCGCCGTGCAATCCACGCCCGAGCTGACGAGCGGCAACTGCACCTGCAGGCCGGACTCGGCGTCGCGGTAGAGGAACAGGCCCTGCTCCTTGCGGTTGCTCTTGTCGAAGATGACAAAACGGCCGCTGGTCCGCACGGGGTCGGGCTTGACGTGCTCGGGCATGTGCACGGTCTTCGCGAGACGGGACCACTGGCAGAGGTAGCGGGCGGCGTCGAAGTTTGCCATGCGGGTCGTATGCGAGGCGTAGGCCGTGCGCTCCTCGTCACGAATATCCAGAAAGCCATGCTCCTGGTCCAGGTAAGTGTGGAAGAAATAATAGAACAGGCGGCGCAGGATATCGAAATACTTGTTCTTCTGGTCGTCGGGGATCCAGCCGTCGCGGAGACCTTGCAGGATAAGGGTGATGCAGTGCATCTGGCCATAGGCGCCGGCCGCCCGGCCGTAGGCCCAGCCCAGGCCGTCCGGGCGCACGAGGTCGGGCATCATCTTGATGTATTTCTCGGCGTAGGTGCGGAGGGTCGGCAGCTTGCGCTCGCGCAGGGCGGAGTTGGCGTGGAGTTGCAGCGCCGAACGCGTGAAGACGAGGGTCATCACGCCGTAGAGGTTGAAGTGGCCACCGTAGCCCTTCTCGACGTCGTCGAAGAAGCCGGCCGAACTGGTCTGCTCGATGCGCTCGGCGAGGCGTTCGATGAGGCGCGAGGTCTCGTCTTTCTTGGAGAGGCCGAGGCTGTAACGGCACACCGCCTTGGCGATGTTGAAGGCCTGCCAGTAATTGTCGTAGTCGCTCCGCGTGAGCAGGAGCTTGTCGAGCTTCTGGCGGGTCTCCTCGACGAGGCGCTCCCAGACGGGATTGCGCTCCTTGGAGGGGCCGAAGGACAGGAGGCCGAGCGAGGCGTAGGCGACGCCGTTCTCGCCGGCGGGCTCGGTGAAGGCCTGCGCGGTGATGGTGCGGGCGGCGAGGTCGATCAGGTCGTAACCCTTGAGCGTGGTCTCGCCGGTGGCGCGGTAATATTCGCCCAGGGCGAAAGCAACGTGGCCCGGCTCGTCTGAGCGGGGGCTTTCGCCGGGAATGGGTGTGACGGTGCCGTCGGCATTGATGGCGTCGAGGTTGTGGGCCAACATCGACCGGGCCATATCGAGACATTGCTCGGAGAAGCTGTTCATTCAGTAATCTTTCGTGTCAGAGGTGAGAGGAAGGGAAGTTGTCGCGGCGGCCAAAAGCCGGCGCAAGAGTGAAGTTACTTGACGATGAGTTTGATGAACTCGGCGTTGGTCTTGGTCTTGCCCAGGCGGGTGACCATGGTGTCGGTGGCCTCCTCGATCTTCTGCTGCACCAGGGCGCGGCGGAAGAAGTGGATGCCCTCCAAGGTCTTCTCATCGAGGAGGAGT
>JBKJRX010000132.1:0-11433 GCA_046593155.1 Lacunisphaera sp. | reverse complement strand
CTTGGCGGCGGCGCCGGCCTTCTCGCCGAAGCATTTCTTGAGGAGGGCGTCGAGGAGACTGGCGGGGATGACCTTGACGTCGTCGATGGACATCTCGGTAGCCTGGGAGAACGCCTCGCGTTTGGCGTAGTCCAGCGGATTGGTCATCAGCACCGAGCAGGAGTTGGTGCCGGTCTTCTTGTAGGGGAAGATGCACTCGCGGCGGATGATCGCGTCGCCGGTGATCTCGACCAGCTTCTCGTCGATGTCGATTTCCTCGATCTTGGTGACGAGGGGCAGCTCGGTGAACTTGGAGATGAACTTGGCGGTGTCCTCGGGGGTGAGCTGGAATTTCGGATCCAGCATGCGCTGGATGAGGGTGGAGGAATATTCAGCGACCTCGATGAGCACGCTGAGGTCCTTGGGGGTGAAGGCGCCGCCGGTGCCGGCGGAGGGTTCCTTGTTGAGCACCTGGATGGCGCCGATGACGAGGTTCGTCTTGAGCGGCACCGTGAGCATGGAGTTCACCTCGAAGCCCACGTCCATCTTCTTGAGGGTGGCGGCATCGGCACCCTTGCCGCTGAAGAAGAGCGGTTCGCCGGACTGGATGACCTTGCCGACGTTGCCGGTGCCGGCGGGGAGCTTGAGAGCGAGGAGCTTCTTGCTCGTCTCGCGGAACTGGACCTCCTTGCCCTTGTCGGCGCCCCACAGAGTGGGCGAGTAATACACCTGCTTGAACGCGATCTCGCCGCCCTCGACGAGATACAGCGTCATGGACTGCGCCTGCAGAGACTCGACCACCTTGCTGGCGGTCAGTTCCAGGACGGTGTTGACGTCCTCTTTGCTCGGGGCCGGCTTGGAGATGACCTTGATGAGCAGTGAGCGGCGCAGCGTGCCGGTGAGATTGCTGGAGGTAGCCATGAGAGAGGGGAGGTGAGGGAGAGCCGGCCAGCCGGCGCACGGGTGAACGGCGACAATGGATTGAAAAACGCGCTTGCTTGTATGGGCAATTTTTCACGTGGTCGAGGGCGAACTGCAAATGCTTGGCTGGCTTAAAAAGGTCTGGAGCAAGGTCGTGCGACGCGAGGCCCCCACGGCCCGCGCCGAGGCCGGGGCCCGGGGCGAACAGGCGGCGGCGGATTTTCTCACGGCCCGCCACGGCTTCACCATTGTGACCCGAAACTGGCACAGCCCGCGCGATCTGCGGGATGAGATCGACCTCGTGTGCCGCGACGGCGAGGTGCTGGTGTTCGTCGAGGTCAAGGCGCGCGCCGAGGGTGCGCTCGTCTCCGGCTTCCAGGCGGTGGACGAGCGCAAGAAGCGGGCCTTGCGCCGCGCGGTGCACGCCTATCTCGCCGCGCTGGCGAATCCGCCCCGCACCTTCCGTTTTGACGTCGCCGAGGTCACGCACAGCGGCCGGCTGCCGCCGCAGGTCATGCATTTTGAGAATGTGCCGCTTTTCCCCAAGGGTTACCATGTCGCGCGGCAAAGCGGCTCGCTGGGCGAGGTTGGGGGTGGCGGCCTCTAGTCAGGGTGGGCCAGCTCGCCGGCCCCCGATAGGACACAGGCTAGGCAGTATAGCCTTGCGAGAGCGCATCATCGGCCCGAGGTTTCCGGCGTATGGCTGAAGAAAACCGCCACCCCTTTTTGCATGGCCTCAGCAAGCACCGCGGCTCCCCGCCGACAGTGGTCATCATTTTTGGAGCCTCAGGCGACCTGACCGCCCGCAAGCTCATCCCGGCCATCTACAATTTGGCGCACGACGGCCTGCTGCCGGCGGATTTCTATCTCATCGGCTTTGGCCGGAAGGCGATTCCCGACGCCGAGTTTCAGAAGATCGCGGCCGGGGCCATCAAGGAATTCTCCCGTCGCGAACCGAGCCCGGATGTCTGGTCGCGCCTCGCCGCCCGCACGCTTTACGTCAGCGGCGGCTACGACGAGAAGGCCGCCTACGACCGCCTCGGTGCCCGGATCGCCGGCCTTGAGAAGGAAACCGGGCAGCAGTTGCAGTCCCTGTTCTACATTTCCACGCCGCCGACCGTGTTTGCGCCCATCATCCAGAACCTGGGTGCCAGCGGCCTCGCGCGGCGCCACCTGGGTGCGGCGCACCAGTCCAAGGTGATCATTGAAAAGCCCTTTGGCCGCGACCTCGCCAGCGCGCAGGCGCTCAACCACGAGCTGACGACGGTGTTCGTGGAGTCGCAGGTCTTCCGCATCGACCATTACCTCGGCAAGGAGACGGTGCAGGACCTGCTGGTGCAGCGTTTCGCCAATTCGATCTTCGAGCCGATCTGGAACCGCAATTTCATCGACCACGTGCAAATCACCGTAGCCGAGCAGGTGGGCGTCGAGGCCCGGGCCGGCTATTACGAGCAGAGCGGCTGCCTGCGCGACATGATCCAGAACCACACCATGCAGCTGCTTGCGCTCACCGCGATGGAGCCGCCGGTCTCGATGGACGCCGAGTCCATGCGTGACGAGAAGGTGAAGGTCCTCAAGGCCATTCAACCGCTCCGGCTCGACGGCGCCGACAGTGATGTGGCCCGCGCCCAATACGGCGACGGCATCATCGACGGCAAGCCGGTGAAAGGCTACCTTCAGGAAAAGGACGTCTCGCCCACGTCGGGCACCGAGACCTTCGCCGCGCTCCGCCTGAGCATCAACAACTGGCGCTGGCAGGGCGTGCCGTTCTACCTCCGCTCCGGCAAGCATCTCGCGCGCCGGGTCAGTGAGATCGCGGTCCGTTTCAAGCGCACCCCGGGCAGCCTGTTTGCCGAGACGGATCGCTCGATGCTCGCCGCCAACACGCTGGCTTTCCAGATCCAGCCCGACGAGGGCCTGAGTCTTATCCTCAACGCCAAGATCCCCGGTCTGGAGACGCGCACGCAGCCGGTGAAAATGAACTTTAAATACGCCACCACCTTCGGCTCCAACACGCCCGAGGCCTACGAGCGCCTCGTGCTCGACGCCATGATCGGCGACGGCACGCTTTTCATCCGTGGTGACGAGACCGAGCGCTCGTGGCAGCTGTGCACGCCGGTCCTCGCGCACTGGGCCGCCCAAGGCCGTCAGGGGCTCGACACCTATGCCTCGGGGGCGTGGGGCCCGAAGTCGGCCGACGAACTGCTGGCTGCGAACGGTCATTCCTGGAGGGAGCCGTGAGCCTTTACGTGTTAGGTCGGGCTTTACGCCCGGCATGCCGGGCGTAAAGCCCGACCTATAAAACTCTGACCATGCCTCAAGTGTTCGACGCTCTGCCCGGCCAGGAGGTGCCCGTCGGCGGCATCTCGGCGGGTTTCCAGAAACTCTGGGCCGACTCCCCGGCCAAGGAGAGCCGCGCCGTGCAGCTCAACCTTGTGCTGCATCTCGGCTCCAACTCGACGCCGGCCGACGCGCAGGAACAGTTTCAGGCCACCCTGCGCTTTGCCCAGCGCTACCCGTGCCGCGTTGTCGTGCTGTGCCCGGACTTCGATGAAAAGGCGCCGACCGAGATCCGGGCGAAGATCTACGGCGAATGCTTTCTGGGCAAATCGAAGAACGACACGCGCTGTGTGGAATTCGTCATCCTGCATTACACGATGGCCGCCCGGGGCTACCTGGAGAACCAGGTGTCGGTCTGCCTCTCGACCGACATGCCGCTCTATTATTGGGGCCACAAATTCTCCGCGGCTAAGCGGCTGGCGGACTACGGCTACCTGTTGACCCGCTCGAAGCGCATCCTGTTCGACAGCGCCGTGGTGCCGCCCGACGCCTTCACCTATCCGTGGCCCAACATCGCCGCGGTGCGCGACCTCGCCTACACCCGCACGCTGCCGCTGAGGCAGAATCTCGGGCAGTTCCTCAGCCGCTATTCACCGGCCCTCATCCACGGTGGACTGCAGAAAGTCACCATCCGCCACCGGCAGCAGTTTGCCGCGGAGGCGAGCTGCCTGCTTGGTTGGGTCAAGAAGGGCCTGGCGCGCGCTGGCGCGGGCGCGGTGGCGTTCGAGGTCACACCCGTGGACTGTGCAGGCTGTTTCTCGATGGAGTTCACTTACGCCGATCCGAAGAAGGTTTTCAAATGGGAGGCGGACCTCAGCGCAAACCAGGCGGAGTTCACCGGCGACCTCGGCACGGGCCGGACGACACTCGTGGCTGCCGCTCACTTCCTGGCCGCGGAGGCGGCGTTGAGCGAAGCCATGTTCTTCTAGAGCGTTCGCACCCTGCGAACCAAGACCCCACCGCCGATGCTCCCTGTCATCCCATCTCCGGGCGCCGCGGCGGAGGGTGGGCAAGTCGCGCGGCGCTCCCGGCCGATTTATCGCGTGTTCGTAAGTTCCACCTGGGTGGATTTGCAGCCCGAACGCCGGGCCCTCATGGAAGCCCTGAATCGCATGGAGGAGATGCGTTTCGTCGGCATGGAATTTTTCGGCAACCGCCCCGACGACACCCACGACGCGTCCATCGACCAGGTTGATCTCTGCGAAGTGTTCGTCGGCATCATCGGTTTTCGTTACGGTTCGGGGATCACTGAAGCGGAGTATCGCCGGGCCCGGGCGCTCAATCTGCCCTGTTTTGTCTATTTCAAGCGCGAGGAAAGCACTCGGCCGGAGCTGACCGACGGTGATGCCGTCCTCGCCGCTAAACTCACGGCTTTCAGGCAGGAGCTGCGGCGCGGCCACACCGTCAAGGAGGTCGGCAGCCCGGAGGAACTTGCGGCCAGCGCGACGGCTGACCTGCACAATTGGGTCGCGGCGCGCTGGATTTCCGTGGAAAGGGACGCGACCGCGTCAGCCCGCCCGCCCGCAGCGGTGCCGGACGCGGACCACACCAACGTTCTCCGCCTACTTGAGCGTATCGAGCAGGACTGGATCAAGGGAGTGCTCGAAGCTTCCCTGCATCACAAGGCATGGCTTGAACTCGGGCTCGACTGGCGGGAGGACGCCGTGGAGCACCCGTGGGACCGCATCGTGGTCGCGCCGAATCGCCCGATCCAAACGCTGAGCAAAGAGGACAGCATTACCGGCGTGTTCGATGCGGCCCATCACACCCTGCTGGTGCTCGGCGAACCCGGCGCGGGCAAGACGACCACCGTCCTCGAACTGGCCCGCGACCTGATCGCGCGCGCGCGCGCGTCCGCGCATGAACCGGCGCCGGTTGTGCTCGCGCTCTCGACCTGGCGGGGCCAGCACAAGGACCTGATGGACTGGCTGGTGGCCGAACTCGGGCTGCGCTACCAAGTGCCGAAGCGGGTGGCGCGCACCTGGTTGGAGGAGGGGAGGTTGGTGCTCATCCTCGACGGGCTCGACGAGGTGGTGGCCGAGCGCCGGGCCGCCTGTGTCGACGCGATCAACGCCTTCGAGCAGGAGCATCATCCGCGCGGGCTGGCGGTCACCTGCCGCGTGGCCGAATACAACGCGCTCACGACCAAGCTGCGGCTGCGCTCGGCCATCTGCCTGCAGCCGCTCACCCCGACGCAGATCGACCGCTATTTCCAGGCCGCGGGCGCCAGCCTCGATCCCCTGCGTCGCGCCCTGCAGGACGATGTGGGCTTGCGCGAACTGGCGCGGAGTCCGCTCATGCTGAGCGTCATGACGATGGCGTGGCGCGACGCCCCGGCGGGGACGACGGCGCCGGCCGCGCCCGCGCAGAAGCAAGAGGAGCGGCGGCGGCAGCTGTTTGACGCGTATGTGCAGGCGGCGCTGCACCGCCGGGGCAAGGCGAGCGGGGGTTACACCCCGGAGCAGACGATCAAGTGGCTGACATGGCTCGCACGGCGCATGAAGGAGCAGGGCCACACGCTGTTTGCGCTTGAGCAACTGCAGCCCGGATGGCTGGACGGGGCTTGGCGGCAGTTCGGGTATTTTGTCACGTCGCGCCTGCTTGGAACGGTTGGGCTGCTGCTACCCTTCATGATTTTCCTGCAGGTCCCAAACCGGCTGGGACTGACGCTGGCGCTTCCGGGGCTCGCTCTGCTGGCGGGGTGCTATATCGGCACGATGGACTTTGCCTTCGCCATGCACGGTTGGGGCGGGCCCCGCCGTGCCGTGCTCCGCTTCCTCTCGCTGCTAGGGGGCCTGCTTTTCCTGAGTTTTGGCTGGATGGGGCTCAGTCCTTTCGGCGGGGTCGGAGGGGGCGGAGCACTCTACCTGTTTATGGTGATGCTCGCCTTTTGCGCGCCTGTGGACGTGCGAGCGCTGGACATCAAGCCCGCGGGCAGCATGCAGTGGTCGTGGCGTCTGGCGATCTGGCGCGGCCTGACGGTCCTGGGTGTGATCACTGTGATTGTGACGGCGGCGCTGTTGATCGCTGTGACCACCGCGGTGGGCGACCGCGGTTGGGCGCAGGGGTGGACCATGGCCGGCGGCGCGGCCTACCTTATGGGCTTGGCGCTAGGGGGCATCGCGGTGGTTGCCGGGTGGAGGCGATGGCGCCCCGGCGCCACGCTCGAAAATGGAACGAGGGCGGCCACGCTAGTCCTGTTCAGCGGTCAGATCGGTGGAGCACTTGGATCAATTCAAACGGGGGACGTGAGTTTCTGGCGCTGGGGAGCGGTAATGGGTGAGATGTGGCCGGTGATTCTTTTCGGCGTCTTCGGCGGCTTTGGCTCGACTTTGATCGACCCGACGCGGCCCCAACAGGCGGGCGCCTGGTTCTGGCTGCGGGTCCCGGTGCTGGCGTTTTTCGTCGTGGGAGGGATCATGCTGGTTCCCGGCATGGTGCTGATGGCCCTGTCGTGGAGCCATCTGGGCCGGAGCGGGCTGTCGGACTTTACGGCGGGTCTGGCTCTGTTCAGCGCGGGGTGCGGGCTGGTGGCGTTCCTGCGCTTCGGCGGCTTCAACGGCGTGCAGCACTTCCTGCTGCGGTGGCTGCTCGCGCGCAGCGGCCACCTGCCGCCGCGACCCGAAGCGTTCCTCAACCACGCGACGCAGCTGGCCCTGCTGCAAAAGGTGGGGCTCGGCTACCGTTTCGTCCATGCGCTCCTGTTGCTGCACTTGGCAGCTCCGCGCGACGGGGCCGGGGAAGGGCGCGGCGCAGGCGTGCCGACCGGCGGGACCATCGACGAATCCGCCGGGAGATGGCCGCGCGTGACGCCGGCGCTGCGCGTCGTGGCCTGGCTGGGTCTGGGCACGGGACTGGCCATTGTGGTCTGGATGGCTGCGGCCGGCTTCGCCCTGGATCGCGCGGGGGAAGGGGACCGGTCCTTGGAGGTTCTGTCGTCTTTTCTTGGCATCCTCATGGGCTCGGTTGCGCTCGCCCTGCCCGCCCTGCTCCTGACCGGCCGCTGGCTCGCCAGCCGGTCGTGGCTCTGGCTTGGCGGGGGCTGGCTCGGGCTGGGCTTGCTGTTCGCCTGGCTGGCGCGCGACGAGCCCGGGTTGCGCTACCCGGCCGGTTTGCCGGAGACCGCCATGGTCCAGCCGGGAACGGAAGGCAGCCACGCGGTGCTGCTGCGCCTCAACCAGCTCAAGCTGCGTTACGGCCGCATTCACCCGGTGACGAAAACTTTCCGGTGGGACGGCCTCAATTTCTACCACGGCCCGGAGCAGGGTGAAATTTGGCGGGAATTCCTGAAGGCACACCGGGCCGAGATTGAAGACAACTGGGCGGCACTCGCCCCGGTGAGCGCATGGCTGGAGGACCTGAACTCCTTTGCGCAGTTCGCGGACCTCGGCGGCGATCCGGGGGACGGTCCGGCGTCCGCGCATCTGATCTGGCACACCTACGCCCAGAACGCCATGGCGATGGCCGGTCTCCAGGCGTTGGATGGACGGGGAGATGAGGCGCTGGCCATGTTGCTCCCCATGCTCGAGGCGGGGGGAAAACTGGAAGAAGGGGCCCGCGAACTGCGCAATCTTTCCTTGGCGCGGGTGATGCAGCACGCGGCCGTTCGGGCGGCGGATTTCGTGCTGGATACGGCGCCACCGTCGCCGCAAGGCCGCGCCCGCTTTGCCGCCGCGCTGGCCGCCCGGGGCGGAGGACCCGCCGGCGCCCGCCGGATCTACGCCATCCGTTATGCCGTCATCCGTGATGCCTCTGACTCGTTTGGCCGTGCGATCACGGTCTGGGAACGGGGGATGTTTGATTTCATGCGACCGCCCCTCGATGTGCTGGGGCCGGTGGCCTTCAACCGGCGGGCTTCGCTCAACCGCTGGGGCGAACTGTTCGCGGCCCTTCAGGAATCCGCGGCCCGGCGCGAGCCGGAGCAGGCGCGGCAGCGCGTGGCCGAGTTCATCGCGCAGGAAGGCCGGCCGCGGTTCAAGAACGTTGGCATGTCCTGGGTGACCTGGTTGTCCAGTGATCAGCTGGGCTTGAAGCATGTGGCCGAGCAGCAAAAGGGCTACTGGGCCGACGAGGACAAGCGCGCGGCGCTGCTGGCGCGACTGGTGCAACCCTGAGTTTTTCCGTGCGCCGCCACGGAAACCGTGGTTGCCTCCCGCATCATGCCCTGGGTCTGGCTCATCATTGCGGGTATACTCGAAATCGCCTGGGCCGTCGGCCTGAAATATGCCGACGGCTTTACGAAGCTGCGGCCAAGCGTCGTCACGGTGCTGCTGATGCTGGCCAGTTTCTGGTGTCTTGCCCAGGCCGTGAAGGGCCTGCCGCTCGGGACGAGCTACGCCATCTGGACCGGCATCGGCGCGGTCGGCACGGCGGTTTTCGGAATGATCCTGTTCAAGGAGCCGGCGACCGTGGCGCGCTTGTTGTGCATTGTGCTCATCGTCGCCGGTATCGTCGGTTTGAAGGTGACGGCGAAAGGCTGAGCTTTTGACGAGGAATTGCACCGATGGACACGGATTGGTTTTATCCGTGAAAATCCGTGAAATCCGTGGTTTAAGGTTCGGCATGAAACGGAGTTTGGCCGGCCTGTTACTATTCCCCGTGATTATGTTTGCGGCCGACCCCAAGTCCGCGGCTCCGGCGACGGTTGCCATCAACCAGCTTGGCTGGCTCGCCGGCAACTGGCGCATGGAGAAGGGCGGTCGCGTGGTGGACGAGCAGTGGATGGCACCGGTCGCGGGCGTGATGCTTGGTATGTCGCGGACGGTCTTTCGCGGCAAGGTGGTCGAGCATGAGTTCATCCAGATTCGCGAGGGTCCGGGCGGCGCGTTGTTTTTCATCGCCCTCCCATCGGGGCAGAAGGAGGCCGCCTTCCAGATCCTCTCGCTGAGCGCCACCGTAGCCGTCTTCGAAAACTTGCAGCATGATTTCCCGCAGCGCATCAGCTACACGCTGCAACCTGACGGCTCGCTGCTGGCGGCCATCGAGGGTCCGGGCAAGGACGGGCAGACCCGGCGGGTGGAATTTCCCTACAAACGAATCCAACCATGAAAACAAAATTACGTGTGGCAGGCATCGGCGGGATATTTTTCAAAGCGAAGAGCCCCGCGAGACTGGGTGCCTGGTATCAGAAGCACCTGGGATTGCCGGTCGAGGCGTGGGGCGGCTGTGCGTTCCCCTGGCGTGACGCCAAGAACCCGAAGAAAAAAGGCATGACGGTCTGGAGTCCGTTCGACGCGGACACTAAATATTTCGGCCAGGGCAAGCAGGGTCACATGGTCAACTACCGCGTGGCCGACCTCAAGAAGACGCTCGCCGTGTTGAAGAAGGAGGGCGTGTGGGTGGACCCGAAGGGGATCGAGGCATCCGGATATGGCAGGTTTGCCTGGATCAAGGACGGCGAGGGCAACCGGATCGAGCTCTGGCAACCGCCGAAGGGATGTTGATCCCGCGGGAAGGTGATTTCCTTTGCCGCGGTGTCGGGCACGGGCTTGAATCCATCATGCCCTCCAATTCGCCCGCGTTCCTCCGGCTGCTTTTATTGACGTGCATGGCGCTGATGCTCACCGGCTGCGTTACGTCCAAGAAATACAAGATGGTGAAGAAGGAGGGCACGCCGCCAGCCCGGGTGTTTGACTGGCAGACCTCGGCTTCGTCCGCGGATATGACGCTGCACTCGGTCATCGTCTTCAAAGGGCCCGGCTCGTGGAAACGTGAGGCCCGCTGGGACGAGTATACGGTGACCGTTGCGAACCGGGGAGCGGCCCCGCTCGTGGTCGGAGAGGCGGTGTTGATCGATTTGCTGGGGCAGCCCCAGGTGCCGGGGGTGGACCCGTGGAAACTGGAAAAACTCAGCTACACCAACTGGGATAAATACGGCAAAACGGGGCTCAAGCTGCTCGCCGGGGCCGGAGCGGTGACCTTGTATGGCGCCGCGGTCGTGGCCACGTCGCTTGGCTCGATCATGGGCGGCGGGGCGGCGGCCGGCGGGGGAGTGGCCATTTTGAACATCATTCCCGTGGTGGCTTTGGTGGACATCACCGCGGTCGCCATTATGAACAACCAGAACAAGAAAAAGGTGGTGGCCGAGTTCAACCGCCGCCGGCTGGCGCTGCCGTTGACGATTCCGGAAGGGCAAAGCGTGACCGGCAGTTTTTTCTTTCCGATGACGCCGGGCCCGCAAAAACTTTTTCTTCGTGGCCAGGGTGGTGACCAACCGGTGGAATTGACACTCGACCTAAAACCGCTCGCCGGGTTGCACCTGAAGCCGGCGGAGGAAAAAAAATAGCACGAGAGTGGGATGCATGGCTCGGGCAGGCTTGCCGGATGTTTGATTGACCGGATGGGCAATGAGGGTTTGGGTTTCGGCATGAAACCGTCGGCGAAGCACGGGTCTTCCGATTACGGGCAGGGCGAGTCACCCGCTTTGCTGGTGCAGGGAAATGGTGTGGCTGCCTACCTTGTTGAGGCCAAATCCTACGAGGCGATGCAAAAGCGGCTGCGCCTGCTCGAGGATCTGGCGCGTGGTGAGAAGGCGGTGGCCGAGGGCAGGGTGGTGTCACATTCACGGGCCAAAAAGCGGCTGGCCCGATGGCTGAAATAATCTGGACCGAACCGGCGCTCGCCGATCTTGAGGCGATCGCGGCCTATATCGCGCTCGACAAGCCGGTAGCGGCCAGCCTGTTCGTGCGACGGGTTATTCTTCGCGCGGAGCAACTCGCATTGTTTCCACATTCAGGCGGCAAGCCCAAGGAACTGAGCGGCACGCCCTATCGGCAACTGGTCGTTCGGCCGATTCGCATCATCTATCGGGTGGCGGACAGCAGTATCTATGTCATTCATGTGCAGCGCGGAGAACAGGATTTCCGGGCGGCTGACCTGCCGTCGCGGGAACGGTAGTTCGGCGGGACCGGATTTGGCTTCGCCAAGGTCGTAGAGCCATAGGACACGAGGGCAGGCAGAAGGGTCAGGAAGTCATCTCCCGATAATCCATTCCCTCCGCAGATACAGTATCGAAGGCTGGGTTTGCTTTGGATGTCTTAGGGCGTGTATTCAAACCCCTTAAATATTCGAAACCTGTCATTCTGAGCGTAGCGAATAATCCAGTTGGATGCTCGCGTCCGAGGGGAGGCGGCCTAAGTCCTGATAGATTCTTCACTGCGTTCAGAATGACAGACCGGGTTTGAAGACACGCCC
>JBKJRX010000169.1:0-13590 GCA_046593155.1 Lacunisphaera sp. | reverse complement strand
GCCACCCCCGCCCCTCAGGTTGTCCGGGAGAAATTTTACGTGCAGTTCCTGCCCCGCGTCCGTGTCGTCCCGGCCATGCCGCTGAGCTTGGCGGCGGCCTCCCCTGCGAGTGTCCCCCTGTTCCAGGAACACTGCAGCTGGTTGATCTGAGCCCAGGTTAAGTGTGTCCGCGCGTCGCGCGGAACGCCTCCTTCTTTCTGACCCGCTGCGCTATCGCGTGCCCGGGTAAGATCATCCGCTCCCGTCCGTCTCCCTTCGCTTTTCCATGAAAATTTTCCTCCTTTTCCTCTCCCTCGTCACCGCCGTCATCCTGACCGCCGCCCCCGCGACCGTCTACCAGTGCCCCATGCACCCGTGGATCAAATCCGACAAACCCGGCGCCAAGTGCACCATTTGCGGCATGGCGCTGGTCGCCGCGTCCGCCGGCGATGCCTCGACTGCCGCTGATCCCAACCTGGTCACGCTCACCCCGGCCGCCGCCAGTGTCGTCGGCGTGCAGACCGCCGAGGTGCACCGCGGCCCGCTGGTGCGCACCCTGCGGGTCACCGGCGTCATCGACGACGACGACACGCGCCACCGCATCCTCGCCGCCCGCGTGCCCGGTCGCGTCGAGAAACTGTTCGTCAACTACGTGGGCGCCGAGGTCCGTGCGGGCGAACCGCTCGCCACGGTTTACAGTCCCGAGATGCTCACCGCCCAGCGCCAGTTCATCGAGCGCCTCCGCGCCGGCGACAACGCCTTCACCGCCTCCGAGCGCGCCGCCTCGCGCGAGCGCCTGCTTGACCTGGGCCTCACCGAGGAAGAGGTGGTCATCCTCGAACACACCAAGGAGCCGACCGCGATGGTCAACATTCGCGCGCCACTGTCCGGCACCGTTGTCGCCCGTCACGTCTACGAAGGCCAGCAGATCAACCAAGACCAGGCCGAGGCCGAGACCCGGCTCTTCGAGATCGCCGATTTCTCCTCGATGTGGTTCGTGTTCGACGCTTACGAACCCGACCTCGCGTGGCTGCGCACCGGCCAGCCGGTCGAGGTTTCCGCCGCGTCGCTCGGCGGCCGCACGCTAACCGCGCCGATCGCCTTCATCGATCCCAACCTGAACGAGATGACCCGCACGGCGAAGGTGCGCGTCATCCTGCCCAATCCGGACCGGACCCTGTTCCACAAACAGACCGCCAGCGGCCGCGTGCAGCTCGAGGTGGCAGACGTGCTCCTCGCCCCGCGCAGCGCCGTCCTCCAGCACGGCGGCGAGCCGGTGGTTTTCCTCCAGCAGGCCGACCGCGCCTACCTCGCCCGGCGGGTCCGGCTCGGCCGCGTCGGTGACCACGATGTCGAGATCATCGGTGGCCTGAAGGCCGGCGACCGGATCGTGACCGAGGGTGCGCTGCTGCTCGACGGCCAGGCCCAGCTCGCCCGCGCCGCCATCACGGGAGACGTCCCCGCGCCCGACCAGGGCGCGCCCTCCCCGGAGCCGGTTGCGGCCAAGCCCGCCGACCCGGGCCTGCCCTCCGCAGCCTTGGCGAAGGAGGGCTACGCCGAGCTCAAGGCCCTCGCGCTCGCCGCCGCCGATGCGGGCACCGCGCTCGCGGCGGATGATTTCGCCGCCTACCAGAAACAACTGCCCGGGTTGCGCACCACGCTGCAGGCCCAGGTGGCCGCGGTCGCCGGCAGCCCGCTGGCGAAGTTCGCCACTGCTCTGCGCGACCGCGAGGACCTCCGCACCGCACGCCGCGACTTCGAGCCGTTCAGCACGGCCCTCGCCGACCTGGCCCGCGAGCAGCACCTGCACCACCGCGAGGGCCTGCACATCTTCCAGTGTCCGATGTCGCCCGTGCTCGGCACCGGCCGCTGGGTCGGCCGCACCGCCGACCTGAAAAATCCCTTCTTCGGTTCCGCGATGCTCACCTGCGGCGAGGAACTCAACTGACCATCCTCCGTAATGTGTAATATAATACGTTACACATTACCGGGAACATTTCCTGCCCACTCCCACCCATGATTAACCGCCTCATCCACTGGTCGCTGCACAATCGCTTCATCGTGCTGAGCGCGTTTTTCGCGCTCTGCGCGTGGGGCGTGGTCGCGCTCCAGCGCGTGCCCATCGACGCCCTCCCCGATCTGTCGGAAAACCAGGTCATCGTCTACGCCGACTGGCCGGGCCGCAGCCCGCAGGAGGTTGAGGACCAGGTCACCTATCCGCTGAGCTCCGCTCTGCAGGGCCTGGCCGGCGTGAAGACCGTCCGCGCCACCTCGATGTTCGGCTTCTCGTTCCTCACCGTCATCTTTGAAGACAAGATCGATCCCTATTTCGCCCGCACGCGTGTGCTCGAGCGCCTTAACTCCCTCGGCTCCCTCCTGCCCGCCGACGTCGCCGCCAAACTTGGGCCCGACGCCACCGGCCTCGGTTGGGTCTATCAATATTACCTGAAGGACGAGTCCGGCACGCAGGACCTTGGGTCGCTCCGCGCCCTGCAGGACACCTTCATCCACCACCAACTGGCCGCCGTGCCTGGTGTGGCTGAAGTCGCCGGCATCGGCGGTTTTGTCCGCCAGTGGCAGGTCGAGGTCTCCGCGCTCAAGCTCCGCCAATACGGCGTCATGCTCGGCGACGTGATGGATGCCGTCGCGCAAAGCAACCGCAACGTCGGCGGCAAGACCGTCGAGGAAAACGGCGCCGAATATATCGTGCGCGGCCTCGGCTTGGTGCAAAGCGCCGCCGACCTCGAGTCCATCGTGGTCGCGCCGCGCGCCGGCACGCCCCTCTACGTGCGCGACGTCGCCACCGTCCGCATCGGCGGCGATTTCCGCCGCGGTGCGCTCGACATCAACGGCCGCGAGGTCGTCGGCGGCATCGTGGTCATGCGTTACGGCGAGAACGCCTGGCGCGTCATCCAGGACGTGAAGGCCCGCATCGCCGCCTTCTCGCCCGGCCTGCCGAAGGGCGTGACGGTTGAGTCGTTCTACGACCGCAGCGACCTCATCGGCCGCGCCATCGATACGCTGAAACACGCGCTCACCGAGGAGATCATCCTCGTGACGCTCGCGCATATCCTGTTTCTCTTCCACTTCCGCAGCATCCTGATCGTCACGCTGCCGCTGCCGGCCTCGATTTTGATCTCGTTCATCCTGATGGACCGGTTCGGCATCCCGTCGCACATCATGTCGCTCACCGGCATCGCCATCTCCATTGGCGTGCTGGTGGACGCCGGCATCGTCATGACCGAGAATGTCATCCGCCACTGCGAGCGCGCCGAGGAGGAGTTGAGACGACGCCTCACCCCGCCGGAGGTGTTCACGCACACCCTTGAGGCCGCCACCCAGGTCGGCCGGCCGATGTTCTTCTCGATGATGATCATCATCCTGGCCTTCGTCCCGGTGTTCCTGCTCACCGGCCAGGAGGGCAAGCTGTTCCACCCGCTCGCCTACACCAAGAGCTTCGCCCTCATCGGCGCCGTGCTGCTGGCCGTCACCGCCGTGCCAGTGTTCTGCACCCTGCTTGTGCGCGGGCCGTTCAAACCCGAGAGCGAAAACTGGCTGATGAAAGGCCTCCTGCGGATCTACGATCCCGTCCTCGACTGGGCCCTCGGCCATCGCAAGACCGTGCTCAGTCTCGCCGCCGCGCTGCTCGCCGGATCGGCCGTCATCGCCTTCGGCCTGCCGCGGGCGGTCAACGCCCACCTGCCGGCCGCTGTCGCGCGGCATACGTCCGGCTTCGGCAGCGAGTTCATGCCGACGCTGGAAGAGGGCTCGCTCCTCTTCATGCCTGTGCTGTTGCCTGCCACTTCGTTGTCCGAGGTGCAGCGCATCATGAGCTGGCAGGACAAGGTCATCAGCCAGCATCCCGAGGTCGTCTCCGTCGGCGGCAAACTCGGCCGCGCCGAGTCCGCCACCGACCCGGCTCCCGTCGAAATGATCGAGACCACCATCATGCTTAAACCCACCAGCCAGTGGCGCCCGGGCATGACCAAGGACAAAATCATCGAGGAGCTTTCCGCCAAGCTGATGAATGTGCCGGGCTATGTGCCGGGCTTCCTCCAGCCGATCGAGAACCGCATCCTGATGACGAGCACCGGCATCCGCGCGCAGGTCGGGGTGAAGATTTTCGGCGACAACCTCGACGCGCTCCAGGCCAAGGCCTTCGAGGTTCAGCGCGTCATCGAGCAGGTGCAGGGCGCCACCGGCGTCGCTCCCTCGCGCGTGCTGGGCAAGCCTTACCTCGAGATCGCCGTCCGCCGCCCCGACCTCGGCCGCTACGGCCTGCGGGTCGAGGACGTCCTCAGCTATGTCGAGGCGGGGCTCGGCGGCACCACCGTCGGCACCACCCTCAAGGGCCGGGAGCGTTGGCCCCTGCAAGTCCGCCTGGAGCAGGCCGATCGCGAGGACCTCGACAAGCTCGGCGAGCTGCCGCTGATGACGCCCTCCGGCGCCACCGTGCAACTCCGCCAGGTCGCCGACATCAAGCGCGTCGTGGGCCCGAGCGAGATCCAGAGCGAAAACGGCCGACTGCGCGTCTTCGTGCAGGCCAACGTCGGCGACCGCGACCTCGGTGGTTTCGTCGACGAGATCAAGGAGCGCATCACGCGCGACATCACCCTTGATCCCGGCATGACCGTCGAATACGCCGGCCAATACGAGCACCAGCTCCGCGCCCGGCAGACGCTGCTCTACGTCTTCCCCGCCGTCATCCTCATCATCTTCGTGCTGCTTGTGATGACCTTCCGTTCCGTCCCCGAGGCCGCGCATGTGCTGCTCGCGGTGCCCTTCGCCCTCACCGGTGGCGTGATCCTTCAAGCGATCCTCGGCTACAATTTCAGCGTGGCCGTCTGGGTCGGCTACATCGCCCTCTTCGGCACCGCCATCCAGACCGGCGTTGTCATGGTCGTCTACCTCGAGGAGGCCGTCGCGAAAGCGGCGGCCGCCAAAGGTAGGGCGCGGACTCCGCTCCGCGCCGGGGAATCGGCGGCGAAGGGACTCGCCGCCCTACCACTCACTCGCGCCGAACTCATCGTCGCCATCAAGGAAGGCGCCCGCCTCCGCCTGCGGCCGAAGGTCATGACCGTCGCCACCGCCGTGGCCTCGCTTCTGCCGATCTTCTGGCTCGATCGCACTGGCGTCGAGATCATGCGCCCGCTGGCCGCCCCGGTCGTCGGTGGCATGCTTTCGAGTCTCGTCCACATCCTCGTCGTCACCCCGGTCATCTTTGCCTGGCTGCGGGAACGACATCTCGACACTCCGCCCTTGCCCACTAACCCCGCCTGATTCCTTCCCTCTCATGAAAAACAAAATCCTCCTCCCGCTGCTGGCGCTCGTCGCCGGTCTCGCGTTACCCGTTATCGCCGTCGCCCACGACCACGCCAAGCCCGCCACCAAGCCGGCCGTGCCCTCCGAAGCCTCGGCGAAGGAGGGCCGCCTCGACGAACCCACCGAGCAGGACGCGGCCTGGCTGGCCAAGGCCCGCGCGGCCTACCCGCTCAAAACCTGCGTGGTCTCAAAGGAAGATCTCGGCACCATGGGCGAACCCACCGACCTCATCTACCGTCAGGACGGCTCGCCCGACCGGCTCGTGCGTTTCTGCTGCGAATCCTGCATCAAGGACTTCAAGAAGGATCCTGCCGCTGCGCTGAAGCGCATCGACGACGCCGGCAAGCCGGCCGCCAAGCCGCATCACTGAGATGGCCACCCGCGCCGACACGCTCGCCCGCGAACTCAACGCGCAACGGAATGCCTTCAAGGCATTCCTCACCGCGCGCGTGGGTAGCGCGGCCGAGGCGGAGGACCTCCTGCAGAACGGCCTCCTCAAGGCCGTGCAGCGCGCCGGCGAGTTGCACGACGACGCCAAGCTCACCGCCTTGATTCTACCAACTGCTGCGTCACGCCATTGTCGACCACTATCGTTCCCGGGGCGCCCGCAATCGGCGCGATGATGCGCTCGGGCAGCTGGTCGCCAGCCTGGGTGAGGACATCGCCCCGGCGCCCAAGGCCTGGGAAGCCCAGCTCTGCAGCTGCCTCGGCAGCGTGGTGGACACGCTGAAGCCCCAGCACGCCGAGTTGCTCCGCCGGGTCGACCTGAAAGGCGAACCGGCGCAGGCCGCCGCTCGCGCCCTGAAAATGACGCCGAACAGCGCCAGCGTCACGCTGCACCGCGCCCGCAAGGAGCTGCGCATCCGGCTCGAGGTCTTCTGCGGCGCCTGCGCCGAGGGGGCGTGCCCCGACTGCAATTGCGCGCCGGTGCCGGCAAAGCGCAACCCCGCGTAAGATTCGGCGGTCAGGTCCGTCTCGCACACCAGCCGAATCGAAGTGCGCGTGCAATCCACGCTTAATCCGCTCATCCCACCAAGCTGAAGCGAGCTTCGGGGTATCGGACCCACTGCGAATGAAGCAGATAACACTGAAGGGCGGTGCGCCATTGCCTCATGCCGCGCCCTTCGCCGGAAATTCACCCCTTCGCCAGAGTAACAGCGAGCAGTTCCCGCAGCTTCGCCTTGGCGTGATAGATGCGCAGCTCAACTGTCTTGGGGGTCGTTCCCATAATTTCAGCGGCGTCTTTGTGGCTATTCCCTTCCAGGACGCACAGGATAAGAGGTAGCTTGAGCCGGTGCGGAAGTTGATCGATCGCTTGCTGAAGGTGCTTAAAATCATCCGCTCGGGCGCTCTGTTCCGCTGGATTGCCCCGCGCATCGGCCCGCGCCGCGCCGGCCGCACTGCCCGCGTTAGGATCGTCGAGGGAAATATCGTGGCGGCGTTTGCTCAGTTTCCGCAGACGGTCGCGGCAGAGATTGGCCGTGATGGTGTAGAGCCAGGTCTTGACGGAGGATTGCGGCTTGAACGTGCGGGCATTGAAATACGCCCGCACGAACGTTTCCTGCACCGCATCTTGAGCCGCACTTTCGTCGCGCAAATAACGAAACGCGAAATGAAACAGTGGTTCGCGATGACGCAGCATCAACTCGTTCAGCGCAAGGTCTCCACCCAACCGTAGCTCTTCGATCAACGGCAAATCAGGGTCCACGGGCGAGTCACGGTGAAACGTTCAGACCCTGCTCGGCGAGCTGGAGCAATTTGTCGCCCTGTTCCGGCGTCAATACGCCACGCATTTCGAAAATATGATCGATGGACGCTTTTTGCAGCTCGCCCATGTGCAGATGAATCTGGCCAACGGCCGCGGAAATTTCCGGCGATTCGGGGCGACCCTTGCGAATCGCTACCGCCAGCTCGTGATTCGCGGCGCGGATGCGCTCACGCAACACGCGATTCTGCTCGGCAAACTTTTTCTCGATGGGTTCCAACGCCTGATGCTGTGCCGAGGTGATCTTTAGTTCGGAGTGCAGCCATTCATGCGGATCGCTTGCCGCCGTGTGGCGTGACTCCATCCAGCGGAGCGTGCAAAATGAAGAAAGCGCCGCGACTGCGACCACCGCGACGAAGAACGCCAGGATGGTTTTCATTTGCGGACGGCTCGGGCGCTTGCGAGCAACACCGATGATGTGTCGGGCGAAAAAACGTCGAAGTGCAATGAGGCCCGGGCGCGTTGGGCGTGCTGCTCGGCGGAGGCAAGCGTCGCGGCGGGCAAAAGCCCCGCGAGGACTGCGAGCCCAAGTGCGGAATAGGCGAGGACCGGTCGTCGGACCAACTCGTGCCAGCTTTGGCCAAGTAGCCATGCGAAGCGCGAACGCCGGCGCTCGATGTCCTGCCAGACTCCTGCGGTCATTCGGGCGGGAGCGACGGGCATGAGTTGCTTCGCGTAGGTGCTGAGGAGTTCGTCAATCGGGTCCGGGTTCATGGGTGATATACCTTCAACGCAAGACTGCATGTATTCCCTCAACCTGGCGAGAAAATCGCTCGCGCCCACCCGGCTTCGAGTCAGGCTACCTGGACCGTGAAATAATCTGAGGGAATCCGCGTCCGTTTGCGTTGAAGGGTGCGTGAACGGTCTCCTAGACTCATGACTCGCCTTTTTCTATTCCTCGCGTTCAGTTGCACCGGGTTTTCGGCTGAACTTTCACTCGATAGCGCGATCCGACGTGCCCTCACCAACAATCGCGAACTCGGAGCGGCTGCGCTTGGATCGGAAGCCGCGCGAGGCCGGGTGGAGCAGGCCGGATTGCGGCCCAATCCGTCCCTCGATGCCGGAGCGGAGGACGATCTGTTGACGGGGAACAGAGGGGTCAGAAAAGTCGATCTCGGCTTTAGCCAGGCGATTCCGCTCGGGGGTCGGTTACGCGAAGCGCAGGCGGTCGCGCGCGTCGGCATTGGCTCGGCTATCGCCGATTTGGACAACCGTCGCCGCATTATCGCGGGAGAGATCACTAAGGTTTTTATCGATGTGCTCGTGCTCGACCGACACATCGCGCTTCGCGACCAGATCATTGAGGCTAACGGCCGTTTGCTTGAACTGTCCCGCGGTCGGGCGCAAGTGGGAGAAGTCTCAGCCGTTGAGGTGAACGCTGCCGCCTTGGAGCTGGCGAAGCTCCAGCAGGAGCGTGCTGGCTTCCTCGCCGACCGGTTCAATCGGCTCCAAAGTCTGAAGCCCTTGCTCGGAGCGGCACCCGATGAGGCACTTGAGCCCGCGGGCGATCTGGACGCTTTGGTTACCCACCTCGCCGAAAGCTCCGACGGTGCCCCCGCAACGTGGAATCGCGCGGATTTGCGCGCAGCCTCATTGGCCATTGAGCGGCTGGACGCCGAACAGCGCCTCGCGCGTGCCGAAGTGAAGGGCGATGTGATCGTCGGCGGCACTTACAGCTTTGAGCGCGGCCGGGACGGTGACGCCGATAACCTTGTCGGGGCTCGGGTGTCGATTCCCCTTCCGATTCGCAACAAAAACCAAGGCCGCTTGCGTGAGTTGAGGGCTGAACGCACCCGCGCCCAGCGCGAAGTCGAAGCACTCCAACTCACCATTGAATCTGAGGTGGCCGCCGCACGTCAGCGCAGTGTGCAGCTTCTGAAGATCCTCGAATCCTATGGAACCGCCGTCGTGCCGCTGGGAGAAAAGGCCGAGCGCGATCTCGCGGCGGCTTATCAACAGGGGCAGGCGCCGCTTTTTCAGGTAATTCAGAGTCAGCAGCAACGCCTCGCGCTCGCCACAGGCTCTTTGGAAATCCGCGCGGCCTATGCGCAAGCGCTCGCCGATCTCCAAACTGCGACCGGGCGCAATGCCCACCTCGTCAACCCTCCCGCGTTAATCGAGCAACCTTGAGCAGTCGGTCTTCTCTTATTTTATGAAACGCCCGTTTTTATTTCTCACCGCCTGGATAGTTCTTTCACTGCCCGCCGCCCGCGTCTTCGCGCACGCCGGTCACAACAAGGCGCCGGGCGAACAACCTGGCGGTGCAGTGACCGGACCAATCACACTAACACCGGAAGCAGAACAAAATCTCGGGCTGAAAATCGAGGAAGCCGAACTGCGGACGTTGCAGAAAACCGTGTCCGTCCTCGGCAGTGTCGAACTCGATCCGGCCCGGGTTGCCGTCATCGCCAGCCGAATTTCCGGGCGCATCTCACGGCTCGCGGTGAAAGAAGGCGACACAGTAGCGAAAGGCGATTTCGTATTGGAAATCGAAAGCCGGCAAGTGGGGGATCCACCGCCGAAGATTGAGTTTAAGGCTCCCATCCAAGGCACCATCATCGAACAGCCGATATTCACGGGGGACAGCGTCGAACCGGAAGCGCGTTTGCTCACGATTGCCGATCTTTCCGACGTGTATGTGATCGGTCGCGTTTATGAGGGGCAAGTCTCGCAGGTGAAGAAAGGCCAGACCGTGCGCGTGCGTGCGGAGGCCTATCCCGAAGAAATCTTCACCGGCCTGGTGGAAGGCTTTACGCCCCGGCTCGATCCGGAGACGCGCACGCTCGGTGTGCGCGTCCTTGTTCCGAACAAGGAGGGCAAGCTTTTCCCCAACATGCGCGCAACCTTGAACATCGTCGTCGCCGAGGCTGAGTCGGTGATAACATTGCCGCATGCCGCGGTGCTCGGCGAATCGGGCAATCTCTTTGTCTTCGTGCAGGACGATAAAGACCCGCACTTGTTCTTGCGCACCGCGGTCGTCGTTGGTCAGCGCGATGATCGCTATATCGAGATTGTCGAAGGGGTGCTGCCCTCGGCGCACGTCGTCATTGCTGGAAATTATCAACTGCAATACGTGGTGCCCACCGCGAAGCCGACGGCGGAACCCGCAGCAAAAGTGAACGCGGAGAAAGCCGCACCTGCGAAGGCCGCTGAGAGCGGCGAGCACAAGCACTGAGCGAACCCATCATGCTCAACCGTCTTATCGAATTCTCCCTGCGCAACCGCCTCTTTGTCCTGGCGGTCAGCGCCCTCGTGCTCGTTTACGGCGGCTACGTGATTGTGAAGTTGCCGGTCGATGTTTTCCCCGACCTTAATCGGCCCACGGTCAACATCATGACCGAGGCCGAGGGTCTGGCGCCTGAGGAAGTCGAGACGCTGGTCAACCTCCCGATGGAAACCGCGCTTAATGGCGCGCCGGGCGTGAAGCGCGTGCGCTCCGTCGCAGGCATCGGGCTTTCGATTCTCTACGTGGAATTCGATTGGGGCATGGACATCTATCGCGCGCGGCAGCTCGTGCAGGAGCGGCTGCAACTCGCGGCGGAGAAGCTCCCGCGCAACGTCACGCCAACAATGGGGCCGATTAGCTCAATCATGGGTGAGATCATGCTGATTGGCATGAAGAGCGATAATGGGGCGACCGCACCAATGGACGTGCGCTCGTTCGCGGATTGGACGGTGCGCCAGAGGCTGCTGACGATTCCGGGGATTTCCCAAGTCATCGCAATCGGCGGTGGCGTGAAACAATATCAGGTCCTGCCCTCGCCGGAGAAAATGGCGGCGCTCGGCGTGAGTCTCGAAGACGTGCTCACGGCGACGCGCGAGGCGCAGGAAAACAGTTCGGGCGGGTTTTTGGAAAACGCCAACAAGGAAGCCCTCATCCGCAACATCGGACGCACTACCTCGCTGGAGGAAATCGCCGCCACCGTCGTCACGATCCGCAAGGGCGTGCCTGTGCGCCTGAGCGATGTCGCCGAAGTGAAGTTCGGCCGCCAGGTGATGCGGGGCGACGCCGGAGTGAATGGCCAGCCTGCCGTCATCCTCTCGGTGCAGAAGCAACCCGGCACCGACACCGTTACGTTGACGAAGAAGGTCGAGACCGCGCTCGTCGAAATCGGCAAGACGCTCCCGCCCGACGTGAAACTCGTGACGCTTTTCAAGCAGGCAAGCTTCATCACGGCGGCGATAGCCAACGTGGAGGAAGCGATTCGCGACGGCGCGATCATGGTCGTCATCGTGCTCTTCCTTTTCCTGCTCAATTTCCGCACCACGCTCATCACGCTGACCGCGATCCCGCTCTCTTTTGTGGTGACTGGCCTCTATTTCAAATTCGCCGGGATCAGCATCAACACGATGACGCTTGGCGGACTTGCGGTGGCCATCGGCATGGTCGTGGACGACGCGATTGTGGATGTGGAAAACGTCTTCCGCCGGCTGCGCGAAAATCGCCATGCGACGACCCCACGGCCCGTGTTGCGCGTGATCGCGGAGGCATCGTCCGAAGTTCGAAACTCCATTCTCTTCGCGACGCTCGTCATCATTCTCGTCTTCATTCCGCTTTTCGCGCTGGGTGGCATCGAGGGCCGGCTGTTCGCGCCCATCGGCGTGGCCACGATTGTCGCGATGATCGCTTCTTTCATCGTGTCGCTGACGGTTATCCCGGCACTGGCGTCCTTCCTTTTGCCGCGCATGAAGCGAATGGGAGACGAGAAGGACGGCTGGCTGGTGCGCGGGCTAAAGGCGTTCGATGAAAAAATCATCCTGCGTCCGTCGATGCGGCATCCCTGGGTGGTCATTGTGCTCGCGGCGCTTCTCGTCGCGGGTTCGTTCCTGCTTTATCCGCGGATGGGGAAAATCTTCCTGCCGGACTTCAACGAAGGGACCTCGACCATCAATCTCCTGACGGCCCCCGGCACGTCGCTCGCTGAATCGAGCCGCATCGGCTTGGTCGCGGAGAAACTATTGCTTGAAGTGCCCGAGGTCGCCTCGACCGGCCGCCGCACGGGGCGCGCCGAACTCGACGAACACGCCGAAGGTGTTCACTACACCGAAATCGATGTGGACTTCAAACCGTCCGCCCGTTCACGAGAAGTGATCCTCGACGACCTGCGGCTCAAGCTCGATCAGATACCCGGCATCGCGAGCAGCGTCGGGCAGCCGATCTCCCACCGCCTTGACCACCTGCTCTCCGGCGTCCGCGCGCAAATCGCGGTGAAGATATTCGGGCCTGAATTAGAGAAGCTGCGCACCTATGCCGCCGAAGCGGAGACGGCACTTCAAGGCATCGCCGGCCTCGTCGATTTGCAGACTGAGAAACAGGTGCTCATCGACCAGGTGAAAATTCAGGTGAATCGCGAGAAAGCGGCCCGCTACGGCCTCAAGCCCGGCAGCTTGAACGAGCAACTCGAAGCGGCGCTCAATGGGCTTACCGTCGCCGAGATTCTTGAGGGCCAGCGCACCTACGATCTGGTGGTGCGTCTCGATGATCGCCACCGCACCAACGTCGCCGCGATTCGTGAGATTCTAATCGACGCTCCGGTCGGCGGGAAAGTGCCATTGTATCTCGTCGCCGATGTATTGGAAAGCAAAGGTCCCAATGCGATCAATCGCGAGGACGTGCAGCGGCGCATCGTTGTCTCGGCGAACGTTTCGGGAAGAGACTTGGGCTCAGTTGTGGGTGATATCCAGAGCACGCTGAACGAGAAGCTCCATATGGAGACGGGCTACTTCATCAGCTATGAGGGCCAGTTCCAAAGTCAGCAAGAAGCCACCCGCGTCATCGGCATTCTCGCCCTGTTCACCTTCGGCACGATCTTCCTCGTGCTCTATTCGCATTTCCGCTCCGGGATGATTGTCGCGCAGATTTTGCTGAACATACCCCTCGCTTTCATCGGCGCGCTGGTCCTCACGTATTTCATGGTCGGAACCGTGTCGATCGCGACACTGGTCGGGCTCATCACGCTCGCGGGCATCGCCTCGCGGAATACGATCATGATGATTTCGCACTATCTCCACCTAATGGAGCACGAGGGCGAAAAGTTCGACGCGCACATGATCGTCCGCGGTTCGTTGGAGCGGCTGGTGCCCGTAACGATGACAGCACTCACGGCCGGGCTCGCACTGATCCCGCTCGTCATGGCTGCGGACCAGCCGGGCAAGGAGATCCTTTATCCCGTAGCAGTCGTGATCCTCGGCGGGCTCGTCAGTTCGACCTTTCTGGACATGGCCGTCACGCCCGCCGTGTTCTACAAATTTGGCCGTCGGGCGTCAGAAAAATACCTTGAGCGCGTGAGAATTGATCCGCTCGATGCCGATTTGGTGTCCACGCGACGCGCTCTAAAAACGACCGAGAGCGACGAGCCCGTCGTGGCAGGATAATAACCTTTTGTTCATGAACCTCAATCCACACCTAAAAATGAAAACGCAGTTCACAAAGTTCCGAGCGGTTGTCGGCTTCGCCGCCACGGCCCTCGTTTTAAGTCTCACACCCGCTTCCGCAGCCGACGAAAAGCAAGGCGGCCATGGCG
>JBKJRX010000033.1:0-6298 GCA_046593155.1 Lacunisphaera sp. | reverse complement strand
ACCAAACGCCCCAAGCTTTTGGACTGTGGACGGGGTCGCTGATCCCGCCGCACGCGAGGCGGGATCAGCGATCCCGCCCTACAGCACCAAGCCATTCTAAAGTCTAAAACGAAGGGGCGATTGGTATAAGCCGTGGTTTGGCTTACGGTGGGGGCATTCATTTATGGCCGCACCAGCTACGGGTTATACTCCATAGGCGAGACGCGACGTTGGTAGTAAAAATAAGCTTGGAAAACTATAGAGTCTCTCGTCCGGCTTGCTCCGTCCACCCTGTTTCAGAGGTGGGAAATGCGTGGCAAAACACCAGGCGGAGATTCTCCAACTGCACACAGCTTCCACCGCCGCCTCTCCCCAAAAAATGATATCCGCTCCCAGCGATAACCCAAGGTTGAAGGTGGCCTTCAGGCGGACACGGACCGGTCAACAAATTCTGTCAGGGTGCGGTCTCCCGTCGGGACCATTTTGAGCGCTTATAGCCATGCAAAATCTTGTCCAACGGTTGATCGCGGAGGAGCGTCGCGCTGGGAAAGGAGCCGCTGATGAAAGCCGTGCGGCCCTGCGCATCTGCGAGAAACTGCGGCATCCCCTAAGCTCCTTTGCGGGCACCGCCGGCTACCGCTCCCTCTTGGCCCGGGCGGTGACGCTGGCCAAAGTCGAGGCTCCTCTGCTGGCCGGCGCGCAGGTCAAACCCGACGGAACCTTTGACCTGTCGGCCGAATTGGAGGCGCAGCTGGCCACCCGGGAGGCCGCCCGGGCCGGGGCCGTTCTCGTCGGCCAGTTACTGGACCTGCTGATCACTTTTATTGGCCCGGCCCTGACGCTGCGTTTTGTGCACGATGTCTGGCCGGCAGTGGAAACGACGACTGTAAAAGTAAGAAAACTACTATGAAAACGAAGACCAAATCCACGGCAGGCCCGCGCCCGATCAGAGGGAATAATCCTGCGTCCGCGGGCAAGGTGGCGATCCGGCAGCTGCCCACCGGCGTGCGCGGTCTGGACGAAATCCTGGGCGGCGGCCTTCCGGAATATTCCTTCAACATAATCGCCGGCTCTCCCGGCTGCGGCAAGACCACCCTGGCGCATCAGATCGTCTTCGCCAACGCGACCAAGGCCCGACCGGCGCTCTACTTCACCGTGCTCGGCGAACCCGCGATCAAGATGCTCCGCTACCAGCAGCAGTTTTCATTTTTCGACGCGACCAAACTCAACACGTCGGTCCGCTTCATCAACCTCAGCGAAACTTTCGTGGAGCAGGACCTGTCGGCGGTCTTGACGGAGATTACCAAACAGGTGGAGGCCGCCAACCCCGGGGTCGTCGTGGTGGATTCGTTCCGGAGCGTCCAGCGGAAAACCCGGGCTTCGGGTGACGCGGACATGGAACTGCAATCCTTCCTGCAACAGCTGGCGCAGCTGTTGACGACCGTCCAGGCCACCACTTTCCTGCTTGGTGAATATTCCGATTACGAAATGCGCGACAATCCTGTCTTCACGGTCGCCGACGGACTTTTCCATCTGTCCCAGGTGGCGGAGAGAAACTCCGTGGTGCGGAAAATCCAGATCGTCAAGATCCGGGGTCAGGCCTCGGTGCCGGGTTTGCACACCATGCGCATAGGCGATTACGGCCTTCAGGCCTTCTCCCGCACCCTGGGATTGGTCGGGAAAAAATCCGCCCCGCGCAGCAAACGACGCCTCTCCACCGGCGTGGCGGATCTGGACAAGCTGCTGGGCGGAGGCATTCCCGAGGGCGACAGCGTGCTGATCGCCGGCCCGTCCGGCACCGGTAAATCGGCGCTCGCCACGCAATTCATCGATGCCGGCCTGCGCCGGGGGGAACCAGGCATCATCGCGATCTTTGAGGAACGCCCGGAGGTCTACACCAAGCGGGCCTCCAGTCTCGGTCTGAATCTGCGGAAACCGCAGCAAACGGGGAAACTCGAGATCCTCTACCTGCGCCCGCTGGATCTCTCGGTCGATGAAACGATGCAGGAAATTCTTGACGCGGTCATTCGAACCGGCGCCCGCCGCCTCGTGATCGATTCGCTGGTCGGATTTGAAATGGCGCTGGCCCCCGGTTTTCGCGCCGATTTCCGGGAATCCCTCTACCGGATGATCAGCGCGCTGACCGGCAGCGGTGTCACCATCATCAGCACCGTCGAGGTCGAGGACACGTTCGCCTCGATGCCATTCAGTCACTACGCGATTTCATTCCTGACGGACGACATCATCCGGCTGCGCTACATGGAGATCGACGGGCAAATGCGGAAGCTGCTCGTGGTGGTGAAAATGCGCAGCGGCAACCATAGCAAGGACATCCGGGAATACGTCATCAACCGCAAAGGCGTGATCATTATCAGCCCGCACCGCACAGACTACACCCGCCTCACCACCGGCCTGCCGGTTCGCGTCGGCGCCCGCAGGGAAGATGCCCCGGAGCCGAAAGCCCATTAATTAGGCCCGCCATGGTCACCAATTCAACCACGAGCCATCCTGATGCCTTGCCGCCCCGGTCAAGCCTGGCGGCGCCGCTCATCGAGCGTGCTCCGCTGCCGATGGTTGAGGTGGAGGGGCCGCAGCACATCGTGTGTTTCGTCAACCCGGCCTTCTGCCGGTTGTTGCAAAAAAAGCGGGAGGAGCTGATTGGAAATCGCTTCGAACAGATTGTGCGCAACGGGGAAAAATGTGCGGCCTTGCTGGACCGGGTTTACAAAACCGGTGAGTTTGAAACCCATGTCGACGCGGACGACTCCACCACCGATCCTTCCTATTGGCTTTACGCCATGTGGCCGGCGCTCGGGGCGGATGAACGGGCGGAAAGGGTGGTCATCCAGCTGACGAAGTCCGCGCATTTCCAGCCGGATGTCACCGCGATGAACGAGGCCTTGTTGATCTCCAGCCTCCGCCAGCACGAACTCCTGGCGGAGGCGGAAAAGTCCAAGGCGCAGGCACAGGATGAGGTCGCCAGCCGGATGGTGGCGGAGGACTCCCTGCGCACGGTGAACGCCCAGCTGCGCAGCGCCACCCGCGTGGCGGAACAGGCGAACAAGGCCAAGGACGATTTGCTGGCCGCCCTCTCGCATGAGCTGCGCATGCCCCTGACGCCCGTGTTGATCGCCGCCGCCGCCCTGCGGGAAGACCGCCGGCTGCCCGACGACGTGCGGGAACGGCTCGGCATGATCGAACGAAACATCGCCCTCGAGGCGCGGCTCGTCGATGACCTGCTCGATCTCACCGCCATCTCCCACGGCAAACTTCACCTGCGCTCCGAACGGTGTGATGCGCATGTCCTCATCGGGCTGGCCATCGAGATTGTGCAGAACGACGCGCTCGAAAAGGGCATCATCATCGAGCGGTTGTTCGGCACGGACAATTGCCGGCTCCTGGCCGACCCCGCGCGGCTCCAACAGGTCCTCTGGAATATCCTCCGCAACGCCGTGAAGTTCACCCCGCGCGGTGGCAAGGTCACCATCCGGACCAGCGTGAGCG
This sequence comes from Lacunisphaera sp., assembly GCA_046593155.1. Lineage (GTDB taxonomy): Bacteria > Verrucomicrobiota > Verrucomicrobiia > Opitutales > Opitutaceae > Lacunisphaera. The sequence continues at coordinate 2,815 of JBKJRX010000033.1, read as the reverse complement.
GCACCGCCGCGGAAGGCCGGTGGCTGCGCATCGCGGTGAGCGACACGGGGATCGGCATCGACCCGACCGGCCTTGAACAAATCTTCCTCCCCTTTGACCAAGGCCGTCTCGCCCGCAACCATCACTTCGGCGGCGTCGGCCTCGGTCTCGCCATCGCCCGCGCCGTGGTGCTGTTGCATGGGGGCCGGATCACCGCCGAGAGTCCCGGGAAAAACCGGGGAGCCACGTTTGTCGTGGAAATGCCCGGGGTCGCCGAACTGCAAAAAGGCGCCGAGGCCGACGCCCCCCCGGCCGCAGGCAGTTCCGCCCCGATGGGCGAACCGCCGCAATCCCTCCGTCTCCTGCTCGTGGAAGACCACGCGTCCACGCTCAAAGTGCTCTGCCAAGTGCTGACCCAGGACGGGCACCAAGTCGTGGCCACCGCCAGCGTGGCCGAAGCATTGGCGGCGGCGGCGGCGAACCGCTTTGACTACGTCATTTCGGATCTCGGTTTGCCGGATGGGACCGGCAACGAGCTGATGGAAAAACTGCGCGCCGACTACGGATTGCGGGGCGTCGCGTTGAGCGGCTATGGCATGGAAGACGACTTCACCCACACCCGGGCCGCCGGCTTTATCGCGCATCTGGTCAAACCAGTGGCCATCGCCGAACTCCGGCGCGTCCTGGCGGCGCTCGGACCATCTCCAAAGTAGCCTGCGCTTGCCGATCAGCCCGCCGATCATGGAAACCACCTCGCTACCCGCTACCGGGCGCGCGCCCACTTCCCCCGGGGAGCGATCTGCACCGACCTTCGACTGCGTGCCGCTGCCGGTTGTCCAAGTGGAGGAAAGTGCTTACATCGTCACCCAGGTGAATCCAGCCTTCTGCCAACTCCTCGGCAAATCCCGCGAGGAATTGGTGGGCGTCCCCTTTGCCAGCATCGTGCCGGACGGCGCGGCCGGCCAATCCACCCTGGATTACGTCCACCGGAGCAGGGAGCCTTTTCCCCCGGTTCACGAGAACCAGGCGGACCCGCCGCCCGACCATTGGCTGTATGCGCTGTGGCCCGCCCGGCACGCCGACGATCATCCGGTCGGGGTGATCATCCAACTGACCCCAAACGCCAGCTTTCAACGCGATGCCCGGGCCGTCACCGAGGCCTTGCTTATTTCCGGGCTGCACCAGCATGAACTCACGACGACGGCGGTGGATCTGAACACCCTGCTCGGCCAGGAAATCAGCGAACGCAAACTGACCGAGGTCGCCCTGCAAGCCGCCAACGTCAGGCTCGCGGATCAAGCGGGTGAACTGGAACGACTCGTGGCGGAACGCACGGAGAAGCTGCGTGAAACCGTCGCCGATCTCGAGGCTTTTTCCTACAGCGTGGCGCATGACCTGCGGGCGCCGCTGCGAAGCATGCAGGGATTTGCCCGCATCCTCCTGAAAGACCATGCCGGCGGGCTGGATGTCACCGCGCACAATTATCTGGAGCGGATTGCGCGTTCCGCCGCACGGATGGATCTGCTCATCATGGACGTGCTCAATTACACGCGGGTGCTGCGCAGCGAGGCCCTGCTCGTCCCGGTCGATCTGGACAAGCTCGTGCGGGACATCATCACCACCTACCCGGACTGGCAGCTACCGCAGGCGATCATCCAGATCGACGGCACCTTGCCGCGGGTGCTGGGCCACGAGGGTTTTCTGACGCAATGTGTCTCGAATATCCTGAGCAATGCCGTGAAATTCGTGGCCCCGGGAGTGACGCCCCGGGTGCGGATCCGGGCAGAGACTCGTTCGGCGTCCGTCCCCCCGCCCGCGGCCAACGGCAACCCGCCCACGCGGTCGGAGCCGGAGGAGCCCTACGTCCGCGTCTGGTTTGCGGACAATGGCATCGGCATCGCGCCCCGCGACCGTGACCGCGTTTTTCGCATGCTGGAACGCATCAACCCCGCCGACAAATTTGAAGGCACCGGCATCGGTTTGACCATCGTGCGCAAGGCGCTCCAACGCCTAGGCGGGCAGGTCGATTTCGAGTCGGTCCCGGGCCAAGGCAGCCGGTTCTGGATCGAGTTGAAAGCGGCGCCACCCATGGCCGCCCCCACTCCCTCGTCCCGATGAACGCGCCGACCATACTGCTGGTGGAGGACGATGCGGACAGCGTGTTCTTGTTCGAGCACACGGTCCGCAAGCTGGGCATTACGAATCCACTGCGTGTCGCCCGGGACGGACGCGAGGCGCTGGACTACCTGGAAGGTGTCGGCGACTTCGCCGACCGTCAGAAACATCCCCTACCCGGCCTGATTCTGCTCGATCTGAAACTGCCGCGTATTTCCGGATTCGAGGTTTTCCAAGCGCTGCGCCAGCGCCCGGAAACCCGCCCGCTCATCGTGGTGGTGCTGACCTCCTCCGCCAGTGACGAAGATATCGCCCAAGCCTATGCGTTGGGCGCAAACGCCTATTTGGTGAAACCGCTGCAACTGGAAAAACTGGAGGAGATAGTCCTGGCCATCAAAAATTTCTGGCTGACGCATAATCACCCGCCACCTTGCTCGACGCTTGAGAGCTAATGCGCCCGGCCCTTCTCCTTTTGTAGGAGCCTGCTTGCAGGCGATTCAGCGCATGGTCCGTTGGCGAGCGTTCCCAATCGCCTGCAAGCAGGCTCCTACATCCCGGCCCAGCCGGAGCACCTGTCAGCCATAGGCCCCGGCGACGGCTGAAGCTCCGGGTATTGGAAAGTGTCATCAAATCCGGTCTGTCATTCTGAACACAGTGAAGAATCCATCAGAACTTAAACCGCCTCCCCTCGGAAGCGAGTATCCAACTGGATTCGCTGCGC
>JBKJRX010000300.1:0-5693 GCA_046593155.1 Lacunisphaera sp. | reverse complement strand
GGCTCTTCCGCACCCGCTTCAAACTGCCGCCCCGCGAATGGGCGGTATCCGCGCGCCGGACCACCCCACCCTCGAAAGCTCGCTGAAGCCGGTCGCGCTCAGAACAGGATCCGGCCGGCCGAGAGCGGCGGCACCGGCAGACCGAGCAGATGGGCCAGCGTCGGTGCCAAGTCGTCGACCCACACCCGTTCGGGGTGCCGGCCCGGTTTCACTCCGGCGCCCCACCAGAGGAGCGGGACGTGGTTGTCGTAGCGTAGGGTGTGCCGTGGCTGGTGCCGGGCGACGCCCGGTCGATGAAATACGGTTTGAGCACCGCCATCACGTCCGGGCTGCGCGGCGGATAATAACTCAGTCGCACGGCCTCGCCGATGGCGTCCAAGGGCGCCGGATCGAGCAGCCGCGTGCGTGTGTAGGCCGCCGCCAGGGCCGGAATCTCCAGCAGCGCGGCCCGAGCCGCCGCCTCCACCTCCGCCGGGACAAGCGACTTTTGCGCCAGAGCCGCCGGGTTGAGATGATAGCCGAGGCCATCGCGCACAGCCCAGCGCTCATTATCCGCCAGCACGCCAAAACGGGCATCCAGTGCGGCAAAGACCTGCTTGTCGATGTCGGCACTTTTCACGCGGCCACCGGCGGATTCGCCCATCTCCGCCTGCCGGCGCTCGGGCAGCGGGGCCACCCCGTGGTCGGCAGTGAGCACAATGGTGCAGTGCGCCAGGCCGATCTTTTTGTCGAGAAACTGAAACAGCTCCGCCAAGGTGCGATCAAGCCGCAGGATCGAGTCCATTATCTCGTGGCTGTCCGGACCGTAGGCATGGCCGACCTTGTCGGGCTGGGAAAACCCGATGGCCAGCAAATCAGGTGCGCCGTCGGCCTCGCCAAGTTTTTCGTGCATGATGACCTCGCGGGTCAGGTCCGCGACCAGCTCGTTGTTCCAAGGCATGTAATCGAAGGCCTCGTAGAAATCCTTGCCGATTTGCGCCTGCCCGCCGTCGAGCCGCTTGGGGAAGATCCGCGTCAGTCCCACTGCCGTCGTCTCGTCCGGCACGTCGTCGGGCCCCTGCAGGGCCTCGTAAACACCAGGTTCGAGCAGCCGCGTCCATTCGCGGCCGAAGAGTTTCTCGGCGCGCTGCCCGGCGTTGAAAGCCGTGAGGTAATCAGGCAGTGCCTTCCGGTAGAAAGTGGAGGTGACCACACGCCCCTCCTCGGTCCAGTAGGCGCCGTCGGCCCGTTTGCCCGACATCAGGATCGCTGCGCGATCCTTGTCGGCCACCCCGTAGACCTTGGCGGATGCGCCGTGCCGTTGCTTGAGCTGGTCGCCAATCGTGCTGGCGAGCAGATGCCGCGGCGAGCGGCCCGACTTGGCTTCGAGCACGCCACCCGGTGAGCGCCAGGCCCGGGGGGCCAGGCCGACGAGCGGCGCGGCGCGATCCTCGACACAGTTCACCTGCTCCAGCGCCGGCCAGGTGCGCAGAAGCCATTCATTCCCGATGACCCCATGGAGATTGGCGTGAACGCCGCTCAGCATCACGGCGTGCCCGGGGCCGGTCTTGGTCACCGCATGCCGGTAGTGGCAGTCGGCAAAGTTGGCGCCGTCTTTCAACAGCAGGTTGAACCCGCCCGGCCCGAAATGGGGGCGGAACCGCTCGAGGTAATCCGCCCGCAGTTGATCCACACTGATCATCACCACCAGTCGCGGCAACGGCGCGTCCTGCGCGCTGGCGCTGGTCAGCAGGGTCAAAACGAAAAAAACGGACCGCCCGAGGATAATATTTGTCATGCGATGGACCGGAAGAGCCCCCGCGGGGGCCCAAAGGAGATTAGCCACCCGGATTAAAAGGCGTTCCGCCGCAGCCCGGCAAAGAGAATTCCATCCCGCTCCGGCGAATTTAACCAGACCGACACTTAATAAATGCATTGAAAGCCCATCATAGTTATCAGACTTTCGACGCGTGCGGCCCAAGAAGAAAATTTCCCAGACCCAGCTCGCGAAAGAGCTCGGTGTGTCGCAGGCCCTGGTTTCCCTGGCGCTCAACGGCCGCAGCGTCGGCATCAATCCCGACACCTACAAGCGCATCTGGGAACACGCGATCAGCCTGGGTTACCTCCCGAAGGGCATGCGGGTGGAGTCGACCCCCGACTCGTCGCGCGCGCGCCAGATCGGCTACATCCTGCGCGCGCCGCTGCGGCTCTACATCCCCAGCACCTATTTCGGCCACGTGCAGCACGGGCTGCACCAGGAACTCGAAAGCCAGGCGCACCGGCTGATTTTTCTCGGGGCCGAGGATGAGCTGACGCCCGACAAGCTCCGCCAGTTGCTCCACCCGAGCTATCATCTCGGCGGGGTCGTGGTGTTGGGCGAGGTTGCCCGGCCCTTCATGCTGGAGTTGTGTAAACTCACGCGCCGCGTCGTCGCCGTGTCCGCGCGCTACCACGGTTTGTGCCACTCCGTGTTGGGCAACGAACCCGAGGCGCTCACCGAGATCGTCCGCCACCTCTTCAACCTCGGCCACCAGCGCATCGGCTGGCTCGGCGGCAACGCCAGCCTTGGCCGCCACGACGCCCGTCTCGCCGCCCTCAAGGCGGCCTTGGAGCCGCTCGGGCTGTCGCTCGACCCGCGCTACACCACGGTGCTCAAGCAGGCAGATCGCGCCGAGGGTGCCGAGGCCATCCACGCCATGCTGAAGCATTCGCGGCGGAAGGATTTTCCCACCGCCTTCGTCACCTATAACACCCAGATGGCCATGGGCGCTTCCCTCGGCCTGCAGCGCGAGGGGTGGAAGGTGCCGGGCGACATCAGCCTGGCCTCGGCCGACGTTTCGCGCCTCAGCATCGAAGGCCCCTTGCGCATCACCGGCGCTGGCACCAGTCCGGACAAATTGGGCGAGGCCGCCGCCCGGCTGGTCATGGGCAAAGGTGTTGCGGCCGAGGGTTATACTGATCTCGTCCTTCCCGCCCCCCTCGTGGTGGGCAACTCGACCGGCCCGGCCCACTAGGGCCATCGCATTGTTCCCCGGCTCGGCCGGTTCCATGAGAGGTTCATTGTTTCCGACTTGGTTGTTGATAATTATTAAATCAACCTAATAAGCTTTCCACCTCCCCTGCCATGACCCGCTACGACTACGCTGTTCTCGTCTTCTATTTTGGCTACATGCTGGCCATCAGCTGGGTCTTCCGGAAGTTCGTGACGAACATCAGCGACTACTTCCGGGGTGGCGGCAAGGCGGTGTGGTGGATGGTCGGCGGCTCCGCCTTCATGGCGGCCTTCAGCGCGTGGACCTTCACCGGTGCCGCGAGCAAGGCCTACACCGACGGCTGGCCCGTCATGGTCATCTTTGTCGCCAACGCCATCGGCTTCCTGCTCAACGCCGTTTATTTTGCGCCCCGTTTCCGGCAGACCCGCGTCATCACCTCCGTCGAGGCCATCCGCCAGCGCTTCGGCGCCGTGAGCGAACAGGTGATGATGTGGCTGCAAATCCCGCTCAGCACCCTGCAGGCGGCCATCCACCTGAACGCCCTCGGCGTGTTCTTCGCCGCCATCTTCGGTCTTGATCTGACGTGGACCCTGGTCGGCACGGGCTCCGTGGTCCTGTTCATGACCTTGGTGGGCGGCAGCTGGGCGGTGCTCGCGGCCGATTTTATCCAGGTGCTGATCCTCATGCCGGTGTGCGTCGCCGTGACCGTGCTCGCCATCCTGCGGCTCGGCGGTTGGGACGGCTTCCTCGCGGGCCTGCCCGCCTCCCACCTGAATTTCGGCGAGATCTTCACCAAGGAGTTCCTGGGACTCTGGTGCGCGGCCATGCTGCTCAAGCAGATCACCAGCACCAACAATCTCTTCGAGGCCGGCCGCTACCTCAGCGTGAAGGACAGTCGCCACGCCCGCTGGGCCGGTTATCTCGGCGCCGGGCTGTTCCTGATCGGTATCTTCATCTGGTTCCTGCCGCCGATGGCCGCGCGGGCCCTGCAAATCGACCTGCATGCCGTGTTTCCTACTCTCAAGGCGCCCGACGAGGCCTCGTTCATCGCCATCTCGCAGGTGGTCATGCCCGTCGGCATGCTCGGCCTCCTCGTGAGCGGCATCTTTGCGGCGACCATGTCGGGCATGGATTCGGGCCTGAACAAGAACGCCGGTTTCTTCATCAAGAATTTCTACCAGCCGCTGCTCCGACCCAACGCCTCCGAGACCCAGCTGCTCCGCGTCGGGCGCATCGCCACCCTCTTGCTGGGCGCCATCGTCATTTACCTCGCCGTGCGCATGGCGGAGTTCAAGGACCTCGGCCTGTTCCTGATGATGCAGCGCGTGAGCATCCTCGTGGGCGTGCCGGTCACGGTGCCGCTGTTGCTCGGCCTCGTCATCCGCCACACGCCGCCTTGGTCGGCGTGGAGCACGGTCCTGGTCGGTTTCCTCGGCTCGATCTTCATCGGCCGGATCTTCACGCCCGAGTGGGGCGCGACCTTCTTCGGTCACCCCGCCCCGCTCGATGCCGCCTCCCGCGAATACTGGATCCAGGGCTTCCAGTTCTTTGCCAACGTGATTCTTGCCTCGACGTGGTTCATCGGCACGAAGCTCTTCTGGAGCCGCTGCTCGCTGGAATACCGCACCCGCGTCGACGCGTTCTTCATCCAGATGAACACGCCCATCGATTTCGAACGCGAAGAAGGCCTCGGCGCCGCCAACGACCACCAGCAAGCCTCCGCCGTGGGCTGGCTCTCGCTCGCCTATGGCGTGTTCGTCTGCCTGCTGGCCTTCATCCCTAATCCGCTGGTCGGCCGGCTCGCGTTCCTGGGTTGTGGCGGCGTGGTCATTCTCATCGGTGGCGTCCTGATCGGGCAGGGCCGGCGGCCGGCCGCGAAGTCCGCTGGTTAACCATCTAACCGACGACGCCCTGCCTTTTTCGCCCCTCCTGCACCAGACCATGTCCGATCACCGTGGAAAGCTTGTGCTCCTACCCCCTCACCGCGTCTGGCGCACCTATCAGGGTGGGCGCAGCCTTGACGCCCTCGCCAAAGTCGCGAGCCCGGCCGATTCCCATTTTCCAGAGGACTGGATCGCTTCCACCACCCGCGCCATCAACGCCGGCCGCGAATCCATCCGCGAAGGCGTCTCGCCGGCCGTGTGGGGCGGCCAGACTCACGACTTCGCCGGACTGCTCGCGCATGACCCGGAATATTTTCTCGGCGCCAGGCACGCCGCGACCTTCGGCGCGCAGCCGCAACTGCTCGTCAAACTGCTCGACCCGTCCATCCGCCTCCACTTTCAGGTCCACCCCACGGCGGACTTCGCCCGCCGCTTCCTTGGTTCACCGAGCGGTAAGACCGAGGCCTATCACATCCTCGCCACCCGCCCCGAGGTCGCGGCCCCGTATATCTACCTCGGTTTCCAGCGTCCGCCGTCGCGCGATGCCCTCCGCCGCATGATCGAGACCCAGGACATCGGCCGGCTCGAAGCCTGTTTCGACAAAATCCCGGTCAAACCGGGCGACACTTGGCTCGTGCCGGGCGGCGTCCCGCACGCGCTCGGCGAAGGGCTGCTGCTCGTCGAGGTGCAGGAACCGAGCGACCTCGTCGTGCGTTTCGAATTTGAGCGCGGGGGCTACGTGCTGCCCGAGTCTGCGCGCTTCCTGGGCCGGGGCCTGGAGTTCTGCCTCGATGCCTTCGACTACGGCGCCTGGCCCGCTGACCGCCTCGCGATCGAG
>JBKJRX010000204.1:0-9018 GCA_046593155.1 Lacunisphaera sp. | reverse complement strand
TTTCTTGTTTACCCCCCGCCGCCCCGAACGCTAGCAAATTTGCCACACATGAAGGGACGTCTCATAGCCGTCGGTGACATCCACGGCTGCCACAAGGAATTCGAGGACCTGCTCGACAAGCTCGATCTCGAGGAGGACGACCGGCTCATCCTCCTCGGCGACCTGATCAACCGTGGTCCGGACAGCGGCAAGGTGGTCGAACTCGCCCGCGAATACGCCACCGCCTCGCTCCTCGGCAACCACGAGCTGCGCCACCTCAACTACCGGCGCACGGACGATCCCAGCCATCTCAAGAAATACGACTACGCCACGATTGAGCAGCTGCGCGGAAAAGACTGGGATTATCTCGAGAACATGAAACTCACCTACGAAGACGAGGAGTTGGGTGTGGTCCTCGTCCATGGAGGTTTTCTGCCCGGCCGGCCCTGGCAACGGCAGCCGGCCCGCATCGTCACCCGCATACAAGTGGTCGGCAAGGACGGCGAGCCCCACAAGCGGTCCGAGGAACCGACCGCCCCGCACTGGTCTGAACTCTGGTCCGGTCCGCCCTTTGTGATCTATGGCCACACCCCCCGCCCCGAGGTGGCACGCACCAAGTGGACCCTCGGCATAGACACGGCCTGTGTGCTCGGGGGCAGCCTGACGGCCTATATTTTGCCCGAAAAACGGATTGTGCAGGTGCGCGCGCGGGAAACTTACTTCCGGACCTAGGTTTCCTCGGACGGATAGCCGAAGACCGAGAACCTACTGCCACTTTCCATGGCTGTTCAGCCTTGGGCTGCAATTATCAGTTGTCCGTTGTCTGTCCTCTGTTATTAATCCTCTGCGCCCATGACCGCCTACCCCACCGCGCCGCTGCTGCTATGTCTCGACCTGCAGCCGGTGTTCTTGGCGGCGATTCACGACAGTCAGCGCGTTCACTGGCGCTGCTCCTTTGCCCTTGAGGCCGCCCAAGGTCTGGGTCTGCCCGTGATCTTCACCGAACAGGTGCCCGACAAACTCGGCCACACTGCGGAGGATCTGCTGGCGCTCTGCCGCGAACCGGAGGTCCTCGCCAAGACCACCTTTTCCCCTTTTGCCGAGAAAAAACTCGCCGCCCACATCCGTGGCCGCGGACACAAGCACCTGCTCATCTGCGGCCTGGAAACCCCCATTTGCGTCTACCAGACCGCCGTCGACGCTCTGAAAGCCGGCTACAAGGTCACCTTGCTGGCCGACTGTCTCGGAGCGCGCCGAGCCGGTGATGCGGCCACCGTGTTGGCCCAGCTCGCGCACGCCGGCTGTCAGGTGCTGCCGGCGGAAACCGTCTTCTATGCGCTCCTCCACGAGGCCAGTCATCCTTACTTTCGCAACTACACCAAACTCGTGAAGAAATACGGTTGAGTTTGCGGTGCGCTCCCGGCTCCCTGCTAGCTTCATGTCCGATATCTCCACCTCGCTCGCCGTCCGCGACATCAAGGCTCTCGATCGCACCGGAGGTGATACCTTCACGAGCGTGCTGCTGGTCAAACGCCTCGCCGAGCGTCCGACGAAAACCGGCAATCCTTTCCTTGCAGTGGAACTGGGCGACAAGACCGGCTCGTTCACCGTCAACTGCTTCAGTGACAACCCGGCCTTTGAGTTCTTCAAGTCGCTCAAGGAAGGCGCCGTCGTCCGCATCGAGGCCAAGGTGGATTACTACCAAAACCGACTCTCGCCGCGCTTGCAGCGCGCCGAGGAGATTTCCGCCGACCAACTGGCGAACTCACCGTTGATGGCGAACCTCGTCGAGACCGCACCCGAGGACGCCGAGGCGCTCTGGACCGAATTCCAAGGGCACATCGCCGCACTGTCGCATCACGAGTTGCGTGCGACCGTCCAGACGGTGTTTGACGAGATCGGCGAGCAATTCCGCACTGCTCCGGCCGCCGTGGCCATGCACCATGCCTACCGCCACGGCCTGCTCGAGCACACCTGCCACATGGCCCGCGCCGCCCGGGCGCTGCTGCCGCTTTATCCCGAGGTGGACGCCGACCTCGCCTTGGCCGGCGTGCTCGTGCACGACACCGGCAAGGTCATCGAATATCAGGGCGACCTCGTCACCAGCCGGAGTCGCAAGGGCATCCTGCAGGGCCATGTCGTGCTCGGTTACCAGCTTGTCCGCAAAGCCGGGCTCAAGGCGAAACTCAACTCCGACCTGCTCGAGCGCCTCGAACACATCGTGCTCAGCCACCAAGGTGAACTTGAATGGGGCGCCGCTGTCATCGCCGCCACGCCTGAAGCCGTCTTCGTCGCCAAGATCGACGACCTGGACGCCAAGATGGGCATGGTGCAGAAGCTCCTCCGTCAGGCCGGCGAAAGCGATGAGTTCTCTGATCGGCATCTCGGCCTTAACGCCCAGCTGCTCCTCAAGAAGCCGCAGAAATAATGATGGAGGCGGGACCAGCAGTCCCGCCTCCACCATCCCTCAAGTGAGCAACTGCACGATCCGAACAATCGGCAGGAACAGCGCGATGACGATGGTGCCCACGACCAGCGCCAGGAACAGGATCAGGATGGGCTCAATGAGTGAGCTGAGGCCCGCCACGGCATTGTCCACCTCGTCCTCGTAGATGTCGGCTACCTTGCCGAGCATTTCCGGCAGTTGCCCGGTGTGTTCGCCGACATCGATCATGCTGGTGACCATCGGGGGGAAGACCGCGGTTGCCTCCAGCGGCCGGGCGACCGGCGCGCCCTCCTTCACCCGGTCATGCACCTCCGTGATGGCGCCGGCCACCCGGCTGTTGCCGCAGGTGTCGCGAGTGATGAGCAGCGCCGGCAGGATCGGCACACCACTCGATAGCAGCGTGCCGAGAGTCCGGCCGAAGCGGGCGATAATGGCTTTCAGGAAAAGCGGCCCGAACATCGGGAGATTCACGGTCCACGTGTCGAGCAAGCGAGCGCCGCCCGGCGTTTTCCTGAACCACTTGAAACCGATCAACAGCCCAACGCCGGCCGCCAGCACCAGGAGGTAGTGGTTCTTCACCGCATCGCTCACCGTAAGCACGGCCTGGGTGAGTGGCGGCAGCGGTGCACCCTTGAGCAGGTCGGCGAAGATCTGCTGAAATTTCGGCACGACGAACACAAGCAGACCTGCGAGAATGAGCCCGGCCACGGCCATCACGACAAGCGGATAGACCATCGCGGCGGTGATCTTGCCCTTCAGCTGCAGGCTCTTCTCCTGAAAGCGCGCCAAACGATCGAGGACGACATCAAGCATGCCACCCGCCTCGCCAGCCCTGATCATGTTGAGGTAGAGCCGGTCGAACACGCGCGGGTGCCGGGTCATCGATTCCGAGAGCGTGCCACCCGACCTGATGGCCTCGGCCAGGCCCGCGATGACGTGCTGGAATGTCTCGTTGCGCTCCTGCCGCGCCAGCACCTCAAGCCCGCGCAACAACGGCATGCCCGCACGCAACAGCGTGGCCAGTTGGCGGGTGAACACCGCCAGCTCCTTCGCTCCGACCACTCGCGCAAAAGGCAGTCGCAGTTGCATCCGCACTCGGGGAGCAGCGGCCTTGGGCGGCTCTTTCGTTTCGACTGTGGCCGCTTTAGGGCCGGCCCGCAGGGACGCGGGCCCTCCACTCTGCGGCATGACGTCGGTCGGAAACAGGCCCTGTCCGCGCAGGATGGCCGCGCCCTGTTTCACGTCTGGGGCGTCGAGCATCCCGGATTTCTCCGCGCCGCGCGCGTCGAGGGCGGTATAGGCGAAGCGCGGCATGTTTCAGGGTTTGTTTTTAAACCACAAAGGCACAGAGGCACAAAGGAAGAGAGCCAGCTGGCTCCAGTCGGATCTCTCGTTTTTTGTTTCCTTGAAAAGCTCTCCTGCCGCCACCCGGCGAACACCGTTCTTGAGCACAGGCACATTGAAATTGACGAGCAAACCAAGCCGAGCGTCTCTCCAATTTGAGGTAGGTCAGCAGCTGCGCGTGATGCACGGGCAACAGCTCATGCACGGCCTTCAGTTCGAGAATCAGCTCACCTTCAATAACCATATCGAGCCGGTAGCCGCAATCGAGTTTCACTCCCTTGTAAATGAGTGGCATATCCCTCTGTCGCTCGAATTTAATTCCGGCCATGGCCAGTTCGTAGGCCAATGCCTCCTCATAGGCCGACTCCAAGAGCCCAGGTCCCAACTCGCGATGGACTTCAATGCAAAAGCCAAGCACGCGATGACTGAGTTCGTTCAGCCTCGCCCTTTGTGCCTCTGTGCCTTCGTGGTTCATAAAATCAGGTATATTTGATCACTTCCTCCGCGGTTGTTTCACCCGCGAGTAAGGCCGCCAAGCCGGCCTCACGCAGTGAGATCATCCCCTGCTCCGCCGCTTTCTTACGAAATTCCACCAACAAAACGCCCTTCACCACCAATTCGCGGAGCACATCGGTCATTGGCAAAAACTCAAAAATACCAAGCCGGCCCTGGTAGCCGGTGTGATGGCAGGCCGGGCAGCCAGCGCCTGAATAGAACGGCCGGCCATTCAAGGTGCTTGCATCAACTCCCAGTTGCCGCACCAGCGCGGCGCCAGGCTCAAAGGGAGCGCGGCACGACGGACACACCCGCCGCACCAGTCGCTGGGCCAGCACCGCCTCCAAGGTCGAGCCGAGCAGAAAGGGCTCGATGCCCATGTCCACCAAGCGGGTCACGGCCGAGGGTGCATCGTTGGTGTGCAGGGTGCTAAGCACGAGGTGGCCGGTCAGCGAGGCCTGGATGGCGATCTGCGCCGTTTCCAGGTCACGGATCTCGCCGACCATGACAATGTCGGGGTCCTGGCGGAGAAAGGTGCGCAGAGCGCGGGCAAAGGTCAGGCCCGCAGACAGATTAACTGGCACCTGCATGACACCGTCGACCTCGTATTCAACCGGGTCCTCCACAGTGAGCAGCTTGGCCTCGATCGTGTTGAGCGCCTGCAGGCAACTGTAGAGCGTCGTGGTTTTGCCCGAGCCGGTGGGCCCGGTGACAATGAAAATCCCGTTGGGCCGGCGGATGACCTCCTCCACACCGGACTGGATCGCCGCCGCCAGACCGATCTGACCAAGCTCGAACCGGACCGAAGACTGGTCGAGCACGCGGAGCACGACGCTCTCGCCGAACTGGGTCGGCAGGGTGGAGATGCGCAGGTCCACGACGCGACCGCCGAGGTTGAGCTTGCTGCGGCCGTCCTGCGGCAGGCGGCGTTCGGCAATGTTGAGATTCGCCAGCACCTTGAGACGGGAGATGATGGGCCGGGCGAGATTCTTGGGCGGTGGTGACATCTCATAAAGGGCCCCGTCAATCCGGTAGCGGATTTTGAATTCGTGCTCGAACGGCTCGAAGTGGATGTCGGACGCCTGGTCACGGATAGCCTGCGCAAGCACGAGGTTGACGAAACGGATGATGGGCGTCTGGCCCGCCAGCTGCTCGATATCTGCCTCGGTCAGTGCCTCATCACTGGCGTCTTCCACCTGTGACTGCAGGGCACCGAGGGCGTCATCCAGCGAGATCACTTCCTCGCCGTAATGCTGCCGGATGAGCAGTTGCACCCGCCCGGGATCGGCGACGGTGAGGCGCACCTCGCGCTCCAGGGCAAACGTCAGATCGTTGATGAGATTGGCCTTGAAGGGATCGACCGCGGCCACCGAGACCGAAAAACCATTGGAGGCGATGGGTGCGACGCCGTAGGTGCGGGCCACGGTGCCCCCCACTAACGCGAGCACCTCACCAGGCAGGGTCGCGGGCAGCGCCGCGGCGTAGTCGCAGCCGATGTGCCCAGCCACGGCATGGAGCAGCGCGGGTTTCTCCACCAAACCGAGATTGAGCAGCACAGTGGCCAGCGGCTTGCCGGTGGTCCGATGCTCGTCCCAGGCCGTCTGCAAAGACGCCGGCTCAACCAGCCGGCGCTCGGCAAGGAGATCGAAAATGGCCTGGTCGTGTCCCTCGAACATAAGGGAAATCCGGCCGGGCCCACGGCCGAGAAAATCTGGTGGTTACAGCTCGCGCAATTTGAAGCCCATGCCGGTGAGTTTTTCGCGCATGGCCACGGGTTCCTGTGATTTCTCGAGCGCCTCATCGGGCTCGATGAGCTCGCGGTTCACCAGACTCATCAGGTGGGTGTCGAGCGTGATCATCCCGAGGTTGGCGCCCGTCTGGATGTCCGAGGGGATACGGAAGGTCTTGTTGTCGCGGATAAGCGAGGCGATGGACGAGGTATTGACCATGATCTCATAGGCGGCGATGCGGCCGCCCGACTTCTTTTTGCAGAGCGACTGGGAGATGACGCAGATGATCGAGGTCGAGAGCTGCATGCGGATCATCTCCTTCATGTTGGCCGGAAAGGCGTCCACAATGCGATCGACGGTCTTGGCGGCGCTGTTGGTGTGCAGGGTGCCGAACACCAAATGGCCCGTCTCGGCGGCCGAGATGGCGGCTTCAATGGTCTCAAGGTCGCGCAACTCACCGACGAGGATGACGTCGGGGTCCTGACGGAGCGCGCGCTTGATGGCCTCGGCGAAGCTCGGGACGTCGGAGCCGACCTCGCGCTGGGTGACGACGCACTTCTTGTGCGGGTGGTAATACTCGATCGGGTCCTCGATGGTGATGATGTGGCCGTCGCGGTTCTCGTTGATGTAGTTCATCATCGAGGCGAGCGTGGTGGACTTGCCGGAGCCGGTCGGGCCGGTGACGAGGAACAGGCCGCGCTGGCGATAGAGCAATTCCTTGATCTTGTCGGGCATGCCGATGGAGCGAAGATCGAAGAGCTGGTTGGGAATCTGGCGCAGAACCATGCCGTAGTTGCCCTTGGCCTTGAGCACGCTGACGCGGAAGCGGGCCTTGTCGCCAAACGCGAAGCCAAAGTCGGTGCCGCCGTTGAGCTTCACGTTCTGGATGTGGTTGTCCGGCGTGATGGACAGCATCAGCTGTTCCGTGTCCTCGGGCCGCAGTTCGGGGCCGTCGATTGGCGTCATGCTGCCACGAAGGCGCAGGCAAGGTGGCACGCCCACCTGCAGGTGGAGATCGGAGCTCTTCTGGTCCACGACCAGCTCCAGGAGGTCATTCATTTCGTAGCTCATGCGATGGTAGGGTTAAAGCGGATCGCCAACTGTGACAGTCACAACCTCTTCGATTGTCGTGAGGCCGGCAAGGACTTTACGGATGCCATCTTCCCGCATCGTGCGCATGCCGTCTCGCCGGGCCTGGGCGCGAAGGCCGGTCGAGGTAACATTGTCGTAAATCATGGCGCGAATATCGTCGTGGACGCGGAAGATTTCAAAGATCCCCATCCGGCCCTGATAACCGGTGCCGTTGCACGCCACACAGCCTGCGCCGTGCGCGAAGAGTGCCCCCTCCAACTGGCCGGGCTTGAGCCCGAGGGCGTGCAACTCGCGCCCCGAGGGCGTGTAGGCGCGCTTGCAGGCCGGACAGGTGCGGCGCACCAGGCGCTGCGCCATGACCGAACGCAGCGCGGCGGCCACGAGGAAAGGTTTGGCCCCGATGTTGATCAGACGCGTGACGGCGGAGGGGGCATCGTTGGTGTGCAGGGTGCTGAACACCATGTGCCCGGTCAGCGAGGCGTTGATCGCGATCTCCGCCGTCTCCCGGTCGCGGATCTCACCGACCATGACGATGTTTGGCGCCTGCCGGAGCATGGCGCGCAGGGCCGCGGCAAACGTCATGCCGATCGACGCATTGACGGGAACCTGGTTGATGCCGGAAATCTGGTATTCGACAGGTTCCTCCACCGTGATGATCTTGCGATCGGGCTGGTTGAGCTGGTGAAGCGAGGCATAGAGCGAAGTCGTCTTGCCCGAGCCGGTCGGCCCGGTGACAAGCATGATGCCATCAGGTGAGGCAATCAGGCGCTCGAATTCCACCTGGTCGTCAGGGAGGAAGCCCAACTCCGGCATGCCGAGCTTCAGGCCCTCCTGGTCGAGGATGCGCATTACGATGCTCTCACCGTGGGCGGTGGGCAGTGACGACACACGCAGGTCCAACGTGCGTCCGTTGAGGTTGACCTGGATACGACCGTCCTGCGGCAAGCGTTTTTCAGCGATGTTGATGTTCGCCATGATTTTCAGGCGCGAGATGATGGCGAGCTGCAGGCGCTTGGGCGGTGCGGCCACCTCCAGCAACACGCCGTCGATCCGGTAGCGCACGCGGAAACGCCGCTCCAAGGGTTCGAGGTGAATGTCCGACGCCCGTCGATGGATGGCCTCGTTGATGAGGGTATGGACGAGCTTGATGATGGGTGCATCGCGGTCGCTCTCCGGTCCTTCCTCGCCAGTGCTCCGCAGCGGCTCTGCCGGCTGGCCCGCGTTTTCCGGCCCGAAACCTGATGAAGACTCGTCCCCGTGGGCCGCGTCGGCACTACGGTCATCCTTGGGCCCGTAGTGCCGAACAATCGCCTGCCGGATGTCCTCCGCTCCGGCCAGCACGGCTTGCACAGGCTGCCCGGCCACGTAGGCCAGACTGTCGATGATATCGACCGCGACGGGGTCGGCGACCGCCACGCGCAGCACCCCACCCTCGCGGTCAAACGGCATCACGTTGTGCTCGGCCACGAATGAGCGCGGCAGAGCGGCTCGAATCTCACCGGCAATTTGCTGCGCTCCCAAACTGACATACGGCATGCCAAATTCCCCGGCCACCGCGCGGGCCAGTTCCTCCCGGTCGCCGACGGGGAGGCCCCGTTCCAAGGCGATTGGGAGGAGGGGGTCGTCAGCGGTGGTCACAGGAAACTGGGCCGGTCCCACATCCGCGGGCTCAGCGGTTGAGGCTCAGCAGAAACTCGGTGTTGGTTTTGGTCTTCTTGAGGCGTTGGATGAGCATGTCCAGCGAGTCGGCGGCGGGCACGCCCTGCATGGCGCGGCGCAGCGCGTAGATCTTGATGAGCTCGTCGGGGTGGTAGATAAGCTCCTCCTTGCGGGTGCCGCTCTTGTCAACAAGCGCATCTTCCCCGCACTCAACATCGACAAGAGCGGCACCCGCAAGGAGGAGCTTATCTACCACCCCGACGAGCTCATCAA
>JBKJRX010000198.1:0-2535 GCA_046593155.1 Lacunisphaera sp. | reverse complement strand
CTCCAGCAGCAACTGGGCATGGCGGAAGTGGGATTCAGTCACCGCCCCGATATCGGCGACAATCGCGGCAGGTTTGAAGGCGACCGGGGCGATGATTTTTGGTGGCGGCAGATCCGGCCGCGCCTCATGGACGCGCTGGAGGGTTTCGCTGGCGGAGAAGCGCTGGCCGCCGCCGAAGCCGGCCGTTGCAAAAGACTCGTTCTTGATATCCACGACCGCCTCCGGCTCGAACAGCTTGCCGTCCCAAGATGGATCGACTGCGCGGATGCGTTCGTCGAGCGGCGGGTGCGTGGCCCACAGACCCCCGAAGTTGGACTTGAAGGCTTGGGCGAAGAAGAAGTGGCCGATCTCGCCGGCGTGGCGGTTGATCATGGTGCCGCCGAGCGCATAGCCGCCGATTTTCTTGAGGGCACCCGTCATGCCGCCGGGGTTGCGGGTAAATTGCACGGCGGAGGCGTCGGCAAGGAACTCGCGCTGGCGCGACACGGCCGCCTGGATGAGCCGGCCAAAGAAATAACCGACATAACCGATGACCAGCAGGGCCAGCCCGACGCCGAACGCGATGATGGCTGCGTTACCCTTGTTCTTGCCGCCACCGGAGCGAACGCGCCCGCGGAAAATCGCCTGTAGCAGGCTCCGGCCGATGAGCCCGATGACAAGGATGCCGAAGACGATGGCGGTGATGCGGACGTTGAGCCGCATGTCGCCATTGAGGATGTGGCTGAACTCATGGCCGATGACGCCTTGCAACTCGTCGCGCGTGAGCTTGTCGAGCGTGCCGCGGGTGACGGCCACGGCCGCGTCGCTCGTGGTCAGGCCGGCGGCAAAGGCGTTGAGACCGGGCTCGTCCTCCAGCACGTAGACGGCCGGCATCGGGATGCCGGAGGCGATGGACATTTCCTCCACGACGTTGAGCAGCTTGCGCTCACGCAGGTCGGTGGTCTTGGGGTCAACCGGCCGGCCGCCCACCATTTCAGCAATGGCGCTGCCGCCGGCGCGCATCTGGGACCACTTGTAGAGGGAGGCGAACCCCACCACGGCGAGGGTGCCGCCAGCGGTCCAGAGGAAGACTTGCGGGTTCCACCAATCGGCCAGTGTCCGGGGGCTCGCCGGTCGGTAATACGAATCCACCAGCCGGGTGCTTTGCTCGACGTCACCCCCGTAGCGGATGATCAGCATCGCGCTCGCGTAGCCGGCCAGCACCGTGCCCAGCAACGCGAACGCGAAGAGGAAGACGAGCCGGTTGGTCCGTTTACGGGCTCTTTCCTGGGCCTCGAAGAAGTCCATGGGGCTGGACGGTAGGGGCCGTTGCCCTCAACGGCCCGGGCGGTTGAGGGCAACCGCCCCTACCGGGAATAATCACGTGAACTTCACCTGCGGGGCGGCGCGCTCCGCGGCGTTCTCGATCTGGAAAAGCTGGGCTTCGGTGAAGTTGAACATGCCGGCAAAAATGTTTGTCGGGAAGGATTCACGCTTCGTGTTATAGGTCATGACCGAGTCGTTATAGGCCTGCCGGGCAAAGGATATCTTGTTCTCCGTCGACGTCATCTCCTCGGTAAGCTGCATCATGTTCTGGTTGGCCTTGAGGTCCGGGTATTGTTCGGAGACGACCATCAGGCGGGACATGGCACCGGCGAGGCCGGCTTCGGCGCCCAAGAGGCCCTTCATGGCGCCGGCGTCGGCAGGATTGGCGGCGGCGGCCTGGGAGGCAGCATAGGCGACGTTGCGGGCCTTGATGACGGCCTCGAGCGTGCTGCTCTCGTGTTTCATGTAGCCCTTGGCGATCTCGACCAGGTTGGGGATGAGATCGTAGCGGCGCTTGAGCTGGACGTCGATTTGCGCGAACGCGTTTTTGAAGCGGTTGCGCAGGGTGACGAGCGAGTTGTAGACGCCCGCAACCCACAGGCCGAGGACGATGGCGACAAGGAGCAGGACTCCGAGGACGATCAGGGCAGCACTCATAAGGTGAAGTTGGGTTGGACTGACGGCGGACAGGTTGCCCGATGCCGCCGGGCGGGGCGAGAAGTTTTCCGTTACACCAAGCGGCTATTATTCAACGGGTGTCACGGGCCGCCGCCTGAGGCTTGCCACGCAGCGCCGGGGCTGCACGCTCAATGCCCTCATGATGAAGCTGGCGTGCCTACCTTTGCTTGCGCTGTCGCTGACCGCCGCACAGCTCACGGCCCAGGTGGCCGGTCCGAGTCCTCTGGTCAGCGATCAGGCCACCGCGCAGCTGGTGCCGGGCGGCTGGATTGTGGCGGAAGGCCGGGCCAACGCGGCGCTGCACGCAGGTTTTCCCGTGACGGCGGCGGCGGGCTACCGGGAGTTGCTGCGCGATCCGGCACTGCCGCCGGAGACGAAACAGCGGGTGACCCTGTCGCTGGTGACGGCGTTGCTGGACGGTCATGAGATATCTGCGGCCGAGACCATGTTGCAAAGCTACCTTGGTCCGCGCGGGGCGATGTATCAACTGCGCGCCGGACTGATCGCGGCGAGCGCCGCCTTCGCCTGCTGCATACGCCGGGTGCTCGCCGC
>JBKJRX010000049.1:0-3913 GCA_046593155.1 Lacunisphaera sp. | reverse complement strand
TGCGTTGGCCGATTATTCGCTAATCGCTGGCTGGCTGAGGACCGAGCTGGCCAAAATCGCGAGATGAACCGTCGCAGCTCGTCGCGAGCGGAAATTCGAGTGTGAAGACCGTGCCGCCACCGGGGCGGAGCGCGACCTTCATCTCCGCCTGGTGGGCGACGGCGATGTGGCGGCAGATGGTCATGCCGAGCCCGGTGCCATGGGCCTTGGTGGACTCGATCGGTTTCTTCAAAATAGCGTCCATCATCTCGGGCGGAAGCCCGCTGCCGTTGTCGGCGACGGTCAGCACGGCTTTGCCGGAGGCCCGCCGGATCGAAACCATGACCCGGGTGGCACCGGCCTCGAGGGAGTTCTTGATGAGGTTTTGCAGCACCCGCATGATTTCGTAGCGGACGCCCGTAACCTCGACCCCGGCATCGCCCTCGATCTCGATGCGGGGCGAATCGAAGAACAGCACGGCGCGGGTCTCCTCCGCGGCTCCATGCAGGATGAAGGTCTCGCTCTTTGCGCTATGCTTGGTGCTTTGCCGCCACGATTCGGCCAGATGAAGACAGAAGGATGAACAATGCTCGAGGCGCTGGGCATAGTGGACGATGCGGTCGATCGAGGCCGAGCTGCCCGGAAGGCTCTGGGCCTCATCCAACAGCATGTTGGTGTAGCCGATTGTCACGACGAGCGGATTGCAGATGTCGTGCACCATTTCGGCGGCGGCCTGGCCATAGCCGACCTGCATCTGGTGCTTCTTCTGCTCGGTCTTCACCGACTCATACATGCCCTCCAGCTGCTTTAACAATGAGGCGCGCTTTCGGCGCTCGAGGGCCTGGATGGCATGGCGGCGCACGGCGGCCTGCAACACGTCGACGTCGAAGGGTTTCTTGAGATATTCGTTGGCGCCGAGGCTGATGGCCGCCTGGGCCGAGGCGAGCGCGCCGTAGCCGGTCATCATGATGACGGCGACATCGCCGTCGATGCGGCGCAGTTCCTCGAGGCCCTGGATGCCGTTTTTCTGCGGCATGCGGATGTCCATCACGACAACGGCAAACGATTCCTTGCGGATGAGCTCCAAGCCGCGGTCCACGCGGTCCGCGGTCTGCACGGCGAACTCATCCTGCAGCAGGTAACTCATGCTCTCGCGCGGTCCGAGTTCGTCGTCAATGACCAGGACTTTCGGGCGACCGGGGATCGTGGCAGGGGAGGCTGGCGTGGTGTCGAGCATGGGGGAAACTGCGGGGAGAGGCTGGAGGCCCCCCCTCAGTTTGGCAATCCGAAGCTTGGTCAAGTCCCCCCAAGATTGCCGGCGGATTGCTAAATAACTGTTATTTTGCCGCCACGCCCCGGGAGAAGAGCTCGGTGATGACGTCCTCGAGGGGCACGTCCTGGATGGTGATGTCGTCCACGGCGCCGAGGCGGAGGATTTGCTGGAAGACCTCCGTGACCTGCTCGCTGGGCACGTGCAGGAGGATCTCGCCGTCGTCGCAGACCTTGCATTCGCCGTGCGCGGGCTTCCAGCCGACGGGAAAAGCTCCGTCGCGCGGTTTGAACTTGATGATGCGCTGGCGGGCGCCGGCGCCGGTGATGCGGTCGAGGCCACCGTCGTAGATCTTCTTGCCGTGATCGATGACGATGACGCGCTCGCAGAGCGACGAGATGTCGGCCATATAGTGGCTTGTGAGCAGAATGGTGGTCTTGTTGCGGCGGTTGTATTCGCGCAGGAATTCGCGGACCTTCTTCTGCGACACGACGTCGAGGCCGATGGTGGGTTCGTCGAGAAAGAGCACGCGCGGGCGGTGCAGCAGGGCGGCGATGAGCTCCATCTTCATGCGCTCACCGAGCGAAAGTTCGCGGACCATGACGTTGAGCTTTTTCCCGACGTCGAGCAGGGCCACGAGTTCGTCGAGGGTGGTCTTGAACTGGTCCTGGGGCAGGCCGTAGATCGCCCGGAGCAGGTAGAAAGATTCAATGGCCGGCAGGTCCCACCAGAGCTGGTTCTTCTGGCCGAGCACGAGGGCGAAGAGCCGGCGGTAGGCGTTCTCGCGTTTGGTGGGGTCGTAGCCGGCGACGCGTGCCGTGCCACTGGTCGGGTAGATGAGGCCCGAGAGCATCTTGAGCGTGGTGGTCTTGCCGGCGCCGTTGGGCCCGAGGAAGCCGACCAGCTCGCCCTCCGCGATGGTGAAGCTGATGTTGTCGGCCGCGCGGGTCTCCTCGAATTCACGGTGGAACAGGCCCTTCACCCCGCCCCAGAAACCGGGCTTTTTCTTGTAGGTGCGGAAGACGCGCGTGAGATTTTCGACCTCGATCATTTGGGGAAGGAGACAGGAGTAAGAATCCAGAATCCAGAAGAAAGCAATCTACGGAGGGACCTGAAACCCGAGGGTGGCCGCCGGGATGCGTAAATCGGCGTGGCTTGGTAAGAGTTTTTGTTGTAGGCCTGAGCCATGCCCAAGCTTGATCGCGCGCTCACCCTCATCCTGAGCGCCATGCCCTCCGAAATCCGATTGATCCAGGCGCACCTCCAGCAACCGAAAACTGGCAAGCTGGCCTGCTTCCCCTATGTGGCCGGTGTGCTGCGTGGCCGGCGGGTTGTCACCGCGGTCACGGGCGTGGGGGTGGCCAACGGCGCGATGGTCACGGCGCTCTTCATTGAGAGATTTCATCCGGCCGAAGTGCTTGTCTCAGGCACGGGCTCGCGCTTCAATCCGCGGATCCGCACGGGCGACACCGTCATCTCCACCAAGACCATCCACCACGCCGCCGGCAACCTGACGAACCAAGGAATGGTTTACCGCAAGGTGCGCGGTCCGCTCGCCGGGCAGATGACCTCCTGGTATTACCGGCCCGACCCCCGGCTGCTGAAGCTCGCCCGCGCGGCCGTCGCCGGCTATGAAGCCGAACCGGTCACGGTAAATGGCGAGACCCACCGGCCGCGCGTGCTGACCGGGGTGGTGGCGGCCAGCGATATGTTCGGCGTGTCTGACACCAAGATCGCCGACCTGAAGGCGAAGCTAAACCCGGATATCATGGAAATGGAGAGCGCCGCCATCGCGCAGGTCTGCACGCAGCTCGGCGTGCCGCACATCGTCTTTCGCGCCGGCAGCAACCGGACGCAGTCCAACCCCGGCAACGACTACCGCAAGCTCGGTCAGACCGCCGCGGCGGCGGCGGCGCGCTGGACGGTTTATTTTACCGGCTGCCTCACGGCGGTGGTGAAACGATGAGAACGAGCGGGCAACCCCGCGGGGCTGATGGTCCCGCCTCCAGGCATACACCCCCCGCCCTGACGGGCAGCAGCCTTCGCCGGGCCTACGGCTCCCAAGTCTCTCTCAAGAGGGGTGGCGCGAAGCGCCGGGGTGTGTCGGGTTCGGGCAAGGAGCCGCACCTATGAAATATTTTTCCCGCGGCGACGGCGAGGGCTTCGTCGTCGCGTTCATCAACAATCTGGTGCAGCTGCTTATCCTGGCGCCGCTGTGCAGCGGCGTGCTCGGGTTTTCGCCCGAGCTGATCTATGGACGGATCCTGCCGGGCGTCGCGATCTCGTTCCTTGTCGGCAACATTTTCTATGCGTGGCAGGCGGTGCAGCTGGCAAAACGCGAGGGCCGCACCGACGTCACGGCGCTGCCCTATGGCATCAGCACGCCGGGGCTGTTTGCTCATGTGTTCCTCGTGATGCTGCCCGCCAAGCAGCTCGCTATTGCGAATGGGATGGCCGACCCGGAGCGCTTCGCGTGGCACGCCGGGCTGGTGGCGTGCTTTCTCGGCGGATTGATTGAATTCGGCTGCGCATTTTTCGCGGAAAAAATCCGCCGGCACACGCCGCCGGCAGCCATGCTGGCGACGCTGGCGGGCGTCGGGCTGGGATTCCTCGGGCTGTCGTTTCTCTTCCAGGCGTTCGCTGCTCCGGTGATCGGGTTGGTGA
>JBKJRX010000010.1:0-60759 GCA_046593155.1 Lacunisphaera sp. | reverse complement strand
ATACATCAACACCGATACGTTATGGCTCCTGCGAATGTAGCGACTCTCCATCCCTCACCCTCCCATCCATCCAAGCCGAAGCAAGCTTCGGGGCATTGGACCCATCACGAGTAAAATTCCGGGAAGCATGCATTGGTGTGGGGCCCGTGTGGTGAGGTTGCTCCGGCGCGACCGGTCTAGGCAAGCCACCTCTTGGTGACAAGACGCGGCCTTGACCGCCCCGGGGCTGCTCCCTTCACTCGCCAACTGCTCCCCACATCCAGTTGGGGGCGATCCTTCCCACCATGTCCAGTCCCGCCGAACCTGCCAACCTCATGGAAGCCGTCGTGTCGCTCGCGAAGCGTCGCGGCTTCATCTACCCGTCCTCCGAGATCTACGGCGGCCTCAACGGCTTTTTCGACTACGGTCCGCTCGGTTCCGAGCTCAAAAAGAACATCCGCGACTGCTGGTGGAACGACATGGTTCGCCGCCGCGACGACATCGTCGGCCTCGAGTCCTCGATCATCATGCATCCCAAGGTCTGGGAAGCGTCCGGCCACGTCGCCGGCTTCACCGACCCGCTCGTGGACTGCAAAGTGAGCAAGCAGCGCTACCGCGCCGACCAGCTGTATTTCTCTCCGGTCGTCATCGACGGCAAGACTGTCGGTTACGTCTCCGCCCTCGAAAGCGAGAAGACCGGCGAGGAGCTGCAGACCGCCGCCGAGGCCTTCAAGCGCAAGAAAGCCATCCAAGGCGCACTGGCGCCCGTCACGCCCAAGGACATGACCGAGGCCAGAGAGGACGAAATTGCGCTCATCCCCTCACCCGCCACCGGCGAGGCCGGCAGCCTGACGGCGCCGCGCTCCTTCAACATGATGTTCCAGACGAACGTCGGTGCGATGACCGACGCCTCGTCTGTCGCCTACCTGCGGCCCGAGACGGCGCAGGGCATGTTCGTGGATTTCAAGAACGTCGTCGACACCACGCGCGTGAAGCTGCCGTTCGGTATCGCGCAAATCGGCAAGTCGTTCCGCAACGAGATCACACCGCGCAACTTCATCTTCCGCTCCCGCGAGTTCGAGCAGATGGAGATGGAGTATTTCATCCACGAAGACGCCGACTGGGCCAAATGTCACGAGGAGTGGATCACCTGGTGCGAGCACTGGCTGAAGAGCATCGGCCTGCCGGCCTCGCACCTCTCGCGCTACGCCCACCCGAAGGAAAAACTCGCGTTCTACTCCAAGGGCACGGTGGACATCATGTTCAAGTATCCCTTCGGCGTGCAGGAGCTGTGGGGCATCGCCGCCCGCGGCAACTACGACCTTACGCAGCATGCCACCGCCAGCGGCAAACCGCAGGATCTGTTCGACGAGGCGTCGAAGAAGAAATTCGTGCCGCACGTCATCGAGCCCGCCGTCGGCGTCGACCGCATCCTGCTGGCCGTGCTCTGTGCCGGCTACGCGGAGGAGGACGTCAAGGACGAGAAGGGCAACGTCGAGAAGCGCACCGTGCTGCGGTTCTCGCCGCGCATCGCGCCGGTCAAGGTCGCCGTGCTGCCGCTGCTCAAGAACAAGGAGCAGCTCACGAACCGCGCCCGTGCGCTCCACGCCAAGCTGCAGCGCCGTTATGCTGTTCAATACGACGACGGCGGCGCCATCGGCAAACGCTACCGTCGCCAGGACGAGGCCGGCACGCCCTGGTGCGTGACCATCGATTTCGACACGATCGAGAAGCCCGGCGACACCTTCACGCTCCGCGAGCGCGACTCGATGGCGCAGAAGCGCATTACCGAAACGGAACTCTTCGCGCTGCTGGAAGAGCAGGTTTACTGAAGCGCTTCCACCAGACGGCGGACGCCCCACTTCCATGCCCACCGAGCCCGGCCCGGCTTCCGCCGAAGCACTGTCCGCGCTCGCGGACTATCTCGACAGGTTTGAGGGCGGCGCCCAAAGCCGGGGCCGAAAATATTTCAAGGCTGGCGCCGTGCGCTCCCTCGCCAGCGCGGGCCTGGAGGTGCGCGCCGTGGTGCGGGGCACGTATGACTACGATGTCCGCCTGACCTGGGAACACGGCGGCTGGTTCTCCGAATGCGCCTGCCCGATGGAAGCGGACTGCAAACACGTGTATGCCACCGGCCAGGCGTGGATGCGTCAATCGGACCGCGCCACCGGGGCGGGTCTGGCCACCCAAGTGCTCCC
This sequence comes from Lacunisphaera sp., assembly GCA_046593155.1. Taxonomy (GTDB): domain Bacteria; phylum Verrucomicrobiota; class Verrucomicrobiia; order Opitutales; family Opitutaceae; genus Lacunisphaera. Next base: position 58,582 of record JBKJRX010000010.1, on the reverse strand, counting down.
GCCGCCGGTCGTGCACGCGGGCGAGCAACCACTGGTGACCGCCTTCACCGCCGCCACCGGCCAGCCCCCAGATCGCAAACAAATCGCCTTCCTCCGCAACCTGCAGTCGGTGCACCGCTCCCTGCATAACATTCATTACGGGTGGTTTGATCGCACCGCGCTGGCGGCGCTGGCCCCGGCGAAGGACCGTCACCTGCTCCAGCAGGAATATTCGAACCCCTTTGATGGCTGGTGGCTGCGAGCCCCCACCCAACCGCTCCAACTCTGGCCGTTCATCGCCCTGCTGTTCACGGAGCACGGGATCGCCCTGCCGGACTTCACCGCCCCCTTCGACCACCTTGATCGCGCCCGCGAATCGCGCGCCGCCGTGCAGCGCGAAGCCGAACTGCGCATCTGGCGCGATCGCTTTGCCCAGCTCGACCAACTCGCCGCCGAAGCGCCCGCGCCCGCCAACGCGCAAGCCCTTCGGCTGCGGCTGGGCGCGAAAAAGATCGCCTGGGAAATCTCGGCCGGCGGCCTGGCCGGCCCGTTTTCCGCGCTGCCGGCCAACGATCTGCGCGCCCTGCTCCACGACCCGGTTCATTGTGCGCAGGTCATGGACGAGGCCAGTAATGTTGTCCTTACTTTTTTGCGCGCCAATCTCAGCCGGCGGGGCCGCACCACCCTCGCCTTGGGCGACGCCGAGGACCGGGTGCTGCTCCGCCACCTCCTCACGCACCCGCAGGCCCGCACCCGGGTGGTGGGCGCCGCGGGTGAACCGATCAGTGACGAGCCCCAAGCCCTCACCTGGCGGATCGAGGACCACCCGGTTGATCCTGACCGCGTGATCGTGCGGCTCGCCTTCGCCGACGGCACGCCGCCCCCCGTCCCGCTGCATCACCTGCCCGGCAACCCCACGCACTATCTGCATGGTGCCCGGCTCTACCGCGGCCTGCCCCCGCTCACTGATCTTCCGTTGAAAAATGCGCCGGATTTCGCCGTGGAAATTCCGCGCCACGTGCTCGAACTGCCCGAGGCCGGTCGTTTCGCCGTCCGGACGGGTGTGAAACTGCCGGGTGGCATGACGGATCGTTTTCGCCCGGAGCCGCTGCGCGCGCGGCTGCGCGCCCAGACGATTACGCGCCGGGCGATTTCCGGCGACGACGCCCTGGTCATCGAGCTGCACGCGGTGTCCCCCGACGGCGCCGCCCGTGCCCGGTGGCAGCCGGACGGCTGGAGCACCACGGCAACCGGCCTCGACCGGCCGGCCGACTCCGCGTTTCTGCTCCATGACTATGCTCCGCTCCAACCCGCCGCCGATCATCTCGCCCGGTTGCCAGGCTTGGTTTGGGAAAGCTGGGCTCCCGGCGGCGGACGCTACGCCCGCGAGGTCGCCGCTTTGAGCTTTGTCGACCACTTTGCGACGTGGCTCGCCGCGATGCCCCCAGACATCGTCGTCGAACTCGGCCCTGAGCTGGCGGCTTTCGCCGAAGCTCCCACCCGCGCTCACTTCACCCTCGATGTGGCCGAGAGCAGCGGCATCGACTGGTTCGACGTCAAGGTGTCCCTCCAAGTGCAGGACACCACCCTCACCGCCGCCGAGATCAAGCTGCTCCGTCAGGCCCGCGGCCGTTTCATCCGTCTGAAAGGGCGCGGCTGGCGCCGGCTGGAGCTTACTATTTCGCCCGAAGAGCAAGCCCGGTTTGAGCGCCTCGGGCTCGACTCCACCGCCTTGGCCCAACCCGCGCATGAGCCGGGCCGTTTCCATGCCCTGCAGCTCGCGGACGAATCATTGGGCGATGCCCTGTCGGGGAAACTGTGGCAGCAGATCCGTGATCGCGCCGCCGCCATCCGCCAATTACCCGCCCCGCCGCTACCCGAAGGGCTGCAAGCCGAACTGCGACCCTATCAACGGGAAGGTTATCACTTCCTCGCCCACCTCGCCGGGAACCGCTTTGGCGGGGTGCTCGCCGACGACATGGGCCTGGGCAAAACCTTGCAGGCCCTCGCCTGGCTGCTCTGGCTCAGCGCCAACCCGGAAATTGCGGCGCCCGCGGCCAAAAAAGCCGGCCCGAAAAACCGGCCGTTTCGCGCCCTCGTGGTCTGCCCGAAGTCGGTGGTTTTCAACTGGCAGCAGGAGGCGGCGCGTTTCACCCCGGCGCTCATCACCGGCCGCCTGCAGCCGCGCGAAAGTCCCCCGCTGCCCGCCGGTGCGCACCTGATCATCATCAACTATACCCAGCTTCGCCTGCATGCCCAGACCCTGGCCGGCGAGACCTGGGACGCCGTCATCCTCGATGAGGGCCAGAACATCAAGAACCCCGCCAGCGCCACGGCGCGAGCGGCACGTGAGTTGCGCGCCACGCACCGGCTGGTGCTCACCGGCACGCCGGTGGAAAACCGCCTGCTCGACCTCTGGAGCCTCTTCGCCTTTGCCCAGCCCGGTCTGCTCGGCGGACAGACCTCCTTCCAGCGCCTCTACAACGACCGCGAGGATTCCGCCGCCGCCCACGCCCGCCTCGCCACCCGCGTGCGTCACTTCCTGCTCCGCCGCACCAAGGGCCAGGTCGCCCGCGACCTGCCGCCCCGCACCGAGGAGGACATCGTGGTCGAACTCGAAGGCCCGCAACGCACCCTCTACGACGCCGAGCTGAAGCGCACCCGCCAGATGCTCCTCGGTGTGAAAACCGCCCGCGAGTTCGACACCCAGCGGTTCAACATCCTGCAATCACTTCTGCGGCTCCGCCAGATCTGCTGCGATCCCCGACTGGTCGGGGCCGCACTGGCGGGAGGGAAAAATTCCCGCCATAAAAATAAAAAACCGGCCTTGGATTCGGTGGATTCGCCCCGCCCTCCGGCCAGCGCCAAGCTCGAGGCCCTGCTCGACACGCTGGAACCGCTGCTCGCCGAAGGTCACCGTGTGCTGGTGTTCTCGCAGTTTGTCACGATGCTGGAACTCATCCGCGAGGAACTCGTCGCACGAGATATCAAGCACCTGATGCTCACCGGCCAGACCGAGAACCGGCAGGCGCTCGTCGGACAGTTCCAGGCCGCCGGCGGCCCGCCTGTGTTTTTGCTCTCCCTCAAAGCCGCCGGCTCCGGGCTCAATCTCACGGCCGCCAGCTACGTCGTGCTCTACGACCCGTGGTGGAACCCCGCGGTGGAGGCGCAGGCCATCGACCGCACGCACCGCATCGGCCAGACCGAGCACGTCATCGCCTACCGCCTGCTCGCGCGCGACACCGTGGAGGAAAAGATCCGCGCCCTGCAGAAGGAAAAGGCCGCCCTCGCCGCCGCCGTCGTGCAGGAGGAGAGCCTGGCCAAGGTCCTCGACCTGGAGAGCCTGAGGAAAATCCTGGGGTGAGCCGCCGGGCGGGATGCCAGCTGACTGTAGCCGGAACGATGCCGTTAAATGCAGGGGCGTCGCTTGACGGCGCCCCTACACGCACCCTTTGGTTATTCGAGAGTCAGAGGTAAACCACCACCCGGCAGGACGACAACGGCCGGCAAGGGTGTTGTCCTGAGCCGGCGGCGTGCAGTTTGGGGTGGAGCGGGTTGACCCCAACACGCTGGTTTGCGAACGGACATCCTGTAGCGCGCTGGGGTCTGCGCGCTCCACCTTTTCGAGCGACTTCAAGGTGCTCGGCTTTAACGCGCTGCCGCTGCAACCTCCGCCTCAATCGCCTTCAGCTTCGTCGTCTCCGGCCGGTAGTCCGGCCGCGGGACGAAAGGGGTGCGGATCAGTTTGAGTGAACTGATTTCCCCGAGAACAAAAGTCCGCCAGCCCGGCGGCGGTTCGCTGGCGCTGCCGCCCGACACCTGCCAGCCGAGCAACGCAAGCCGGCCTTCCGTGACACGGCCGAGGGTGTGCGGCTCCACCCGGCGCGAATGGCCGTGATACTTGAACTGCACCATGCGCCGCTCCGCCAGCGCCTGCCGGATTTGCTCTTCCACCGTCTTCTTGGACACGCCGGCGGCCCAAACGGCCGGGCTTTGCCACGAGAGCAACAGCCCGGTCGCGCCCACGGCCCGTAGGAAGCCGCGCCGGTTCATAAGTCTGCCGCGAGCTTGCCCGGCCGATGCACCACGTCAAGAGTCCGTCCGTGATGGCCACCTATGCGAAAGCACGCGCCCTGATCGACGCCGCACATGACGCCGACCCTAAGCACGCGCCCGACGGTCGCGCCGCCGAACTGGTTTATGCTGACCGCATGGAAGCGTGGGTGGCGCGCCTGGTGCCGGGGGCCTCACCCATTCTGCGGCTCGCTGCCCGTTGCCAGCATCTCGAACGCTGGAGCGTGCCCCGCGCTACTTTCCCCGATGGCAAGGCCGGCTACCTCAAGTGGCGCCAGTCGCTTTACAAGAAACAGGCCGATCGCGCCAAGGCGCTGTTGCTCGCCGCCGGCGTGCCGGCGGGCGAATCCGATGAGGCGGCCACGTGGGTTTCCAAGATCGCCATGAAAACCAATGCCGGCACCCAGGCCCTGGAGGACGCGGCGTGCCTCGTTTTTCTGGAAAACGAGATCGAGGCCTTCGCGGCGCAACACGCCGACTACCCGCGGGAAAAATTCGTGGATATCCTGAAAAAGACCTGGCGCAAGATGAGCCCGGCCGCCCAGCAAGCTGCACTCGGACTGTCCCTGCCACCGGCGATCGGTGCCTTGGTGCGCGAGGCGGTCGGATCTTAGCCGACCTTGCAGCAGGAGGTGGAACCCGGCCTCTGGACGGGTTTTCAGGACGTAAGGTGGCCTGCCAATTTCCATGCACATGGCAACCAACCCGTCCGGAGGCCGGGTTCCACCAAATCCAAACCCCCTGGCGCTTGCCACGCGGTGGATTCGCCGGTTTCATGCCGGCGTTTTGTCCGCCGTGGCCCGCACCCTTTCCGTCTCGCGCTGGAGCTGGCTTTTGCCCGCGGCCCTGCTGCTGCTGGCGTTTCACTTCTCGCCGTTTGGACTCGCGCTGGACCGGGCGTTCTTCGACGCCGCGAGCCGGCATCCGTTGAAAAGACCATCATTGCCGGACACTTCCGCGCTGGTGATGGTGGACGAGCAGACGATGGCCTCAATGAGCGAACTGGGCGTGCGCTGGCCTTTTCCTCGCCTCGTATTCGCCCAGCTCATCGTGGCACTGCATCAGGCGGGCGCCGCACACGTATTGGTGGATGTCACCTTTCCCGAGGAGTCGAACGCCGCGGAGCAGGACCTGCTGCTGGGCGAACTGGCGGCAGCCATGCCGTCGGTCGTCCTCGCCCGCACCATGGACCAAGGCCCGTCTTTTTGGCCCGATGATTTTATCCGGCAGCATGCCGGGTTTTTTGCGCGACCGCGCACCGGTCTGGTGGAATTTCAGGCCGATGATGATGGCGTGGCCCGGGCCTATGAACCGGCCGGCTCGCTGGCGGCCGCCCCGCTGGACGCACCAATCCCGGCCCGTCGCGGGCTGCTCCGCTGGCATGGCAACCTGGCGCAGATCGATGACCGCGGTGTGCCGGTGCTTTCGGCCGCGCGCTACCTCGCGGCCGGCCGGCCGATGTTGGAACGGATTGTGGCGGCGGCGCCCGACCTGGGCTTCGACGCGGTGGTCCAGGCGCTGGCCGCCGAGCCGCCCCTCACCGGCCCGCTGGCGGAGGCCGTGAAGGGCCGGACCGTTTTTGTGGGCACGAATGCCAGCGGCACTTTCGACGTGAAGCCCCTGCCGGTCGGCAAAACCGAACCGGGCGTGCTCATTCACTGGACCGCTTGGGCCAATCTTTCCGCGAACGGGTTTATTACCGCGGTGCCGCGTCACGCGATGTTGCTGGCGGCATTGTTGGTCACTGGCGCCATTGTCTGGGCCGGGCGAAGGCAGGTTGCGCTGCAAAGTCCGGTCGTCATGACCGGCGGCTTGGTCGTGGCGCTGCTGGGCGGTGCCTATGCGTTGCTTTCCGCCGGCTGGTTTGTGCCGTCCGCCACCCCAGTGGCCGCGTGCGTGCTGACGTTGCTCGGGGTCGTCGCGGAAAGCTTCTGGCGCGAACAGGCGCGGAAGCGCGAGATCCAGTCCATGTTCGGCGCCTATGTGGACCCGGCCGTCGTCGAGACGCTGGTGCGCAACCCGTCCGCCATCCGGCTGGGTGGCGAACGCCGCGAGGCCACGGTTTTTTTCTCCGACCTGGTCGGCTTCACCGAACTGTCCGAAAAACTCCGGGACCGGCCCGAACAGATGGTGGAGGTGGTCAATGCCTACCTCGAGGAAACCAGCGAGTGCCTGCATCGCCACGGCGCCTACGTGGACAAATACATCGGCGACGCCGTGATGGCTGTCTTCGGCGTGCCCGCGGCCCTGCCCGACCATGCCCTGGCGGCGTGCCACGCGGCGCTGGAAGCCCGCCGGGCGCTGGAGGTCATCAACACCCGCTATGCCGCGATCGGCGTCAAACTCGAAGTGCGCATCGGCCTCAACACCGGCGAGATGATCGTCGGCAACCTGGGCTCCGCGCGAAAGAAGAATTACACCGTGATGGGCGACGCGGTGAACCTCGCGTCGCGGCTCGAGGGGGCTAACAAGGAATTCGGCACCCATATCCTGATCGGCGAAACCACGGCGCGCGCGGTAGCCGGCCGGATGGCGACGCGTCCCCTCACCCACCTCCAGGTGAAGGGCAAGCAGGAGGCCGTGGAGGTGCATGAGTTGCTGGGCGTGCCGGATTCGCTCGCGCCGGCCCAACGTGCTTTTCTGGCCGCCTACCTGCCGGGTTACGCTCACTATGCCGCGCGGCGGTTTGCCGAGGCGGCGGCTGATTTTGGCCGTGCGCTCGCGGCCCGCCCCGACGATGATGTCACGCAGGAACTTCTCGTTCAGTCTGCCGCCTTCGCCCAAAAGCCGCCGCCGGCCGGCTGGCAACCGATCTTAACCTTGAAATCCAAATGAACCTCCGCGTTTCTTCCCGTGCTTGGCCGCTCCTTGTGAGCCTGGCCGCGGCGGTGACCCTGCAGGCTGCCTTGGCGGCCGGCGGCATCGCCTTCACCAAACGGATGGAGACCAACCTCCTCGCCGAGCCCACTCCCCTCGCCCCGGTTAGCGCAAAGGTTGGCTATGCCAAACGACTCACGGTGCAGGAGGCCCGCGGCGCCTGGCTGAAAGTCAGCGAAGGCACCAGCACCGGCTGGGTTTTTTCCGGCAATGTTTCCACGGTCGAAATCAAGGAGGCCACCGGGTCGGCCGGACTCGGGCTCAACGCCAGCGCGACCACCGTCACGGCCGCCGCGCGGGGGCTTTCCGAGAATGCCGTGGACTATGCCCAACGCCGCAATCTCACCAACGCCCGCGACGACCTGGCCTGGCTGCTGGAGCAAAAGAGCGCCGTCACGGCGGACCAGCTTGAGGCTTTTCTGCAGGAAAATAAACTGGGGGAATACAAATGAAGGCCTTTTCCCGCCTGCTGCCGGTTGGCCTGCTGGCCCTCGCCGCCACGGTCCTTTCACCCGCCCTTGATTTCGGCAAGCTCTCCAAGGGCCTCGACCTGCTGAACAAGGGCAAGGAGGCCAAGACCACCCTCGATGATGCCAACAAGCTGGTCTCCGGCATCGGTCCCGAGGAGGAACAGGCGCTGGGCGAGACCGTTGCCCTGGAGATCATCAGCCGGTTCGGCGGGTTGGTCCGTGACGAGGAAATGATGCAGCGGCTCAACCTGGTCGGCTTGGCGCTGGCGCGGTATTCGTCGCGGCCCGATCACTCCTGGCGGTTCGGCATTCTCAATTCCGACACCGTCAACGCCTTTTCGGCGCCCGATGGTTATGTTTTAATCACCCGCGGACTTTATCAGACCGCCAACGACGACGACAAACTAGCCGCCATTCTCGGCCATGAAATATCCCACATCACCAGACGGGATGCCCTCCGCATCATCGAGACTGGAGAAAAGGGCGCCGTGGTGCTGAAACACGCCTCCAAGCGGAGCGGGGATGTCCGCCAGGTCGACGCCTACCTCAACCAAGTGGGGCTGAACACCGAGAAGATCGTGAAGTTTCTGGTCGAAAAAGGCTATGACCATCCCACGGAATACGTGGCGGACCAGAACGGCCAAAACCTGGCGGTCGTGACGGGCTACGCCTCCGGCGGATTGCGATCCGTGTTACAGGACCTGCAGGCGCGGAAGGACGGCGCGAAAAAAATCTTCAGCACCCACCCCCCGCTGGCGGAGCGGATCAAGCGGCTCCCGGAGTAGGGTTTTGCCTTCAAACTACCTGGCACCCCGTCGAACGACCGTGGCTGACGACATGAACTCACTGACAAACCGTCGAAACCGTCATCCTGAGCCGTGCGAAGGATCCATCAGGATGTGCGCCAGCGGGCGGGCTGATGGATTCTTCACTGCGTTCAGAATGACAAACAAAGGTTTGCAAACCCTCCCTAATCGCGACCACCGCCCTTCCCTATGAAAGCTCCCGTCCTCACTTCATATGAAGCCGCCGCTCTGGTCACCCTCGCGGTTTTCGGATTCCTTGTTCCCAAAGGGGTCTTTGTCTATTTCGCCATGACCCAACCCGGCCTGGTGCGCGCCGCGCTCGGCAATCCCCTGTCGTTGGTTTTCATATTCGAGGCGTTTTTCCTGATGTTCCTGTTCGCGTGGTTGATCCGGCGCACGGGCGTGAGAAAACCATCGGCCCTCGGTTTCATCGTGATGTCGATTGTCGGCAGCCTGGCGTTCAGCGTGCCGGCGACGCTCCCTTTCATCCTGAAAAACCGGACGCCACCCGAGTCGCCATAAACAAGATCAACCTCGCCGAAAAGCTCGCTCTTTTCTCCGCGCACTGGAGCCCGAAGATCATTGCGGAGCTGAACGGGCAGCACGTGAAGCTCGTCAAGTTCCAGGGCCCGTTCGTGTGGCACCAGCATGAACACGAGGACGAGCTGTTTTACGTCGTGCGCGGCGCGTTCCGGATGGAATTCCGCGACCGCACCGTCGAAATGCGCGCCGGCGAAATGCTCGTCGTGCCACGCGGCACGGAACACCGGCCGTTCGCCGACCACGAGGTCGAGGTGATGCTCTTCGAGCCGGCCTCAACCGTGAACACCGGCAATGCCGGCGGCGACAGGACGGTGACGAAGCCCGACTGGATCTGACGCCGGTGGCGGAGATTAACCGGCCATCTTTTGGCGACCGTGCCGGATACGTGCTCTGCCAGGGTGGAACCCGGCCTCCGGACGGGTTTGGCAAATGCACGTCCTGAAAACCGGTCCGGAGGCCCAGTTCCACCTCAATCCGCTTCAATCAATCCTGCGCCCGTCCTGCGTTGGCAAGCCGTTGACGCGCCGCGGCGAGCGCGCCCGCCGGCCTGCTCACTTCGAAACCAGAATCGGAAAGCCGTGCTTGCGGAGCGCCCGGTGCAATTCGCGGATGTGCGCATGGTCGCGGGTCTCCACGGTGCAGACCGCGTTGACCGCGGAAACATCCGGACCGCTGAAGGCGCGGTCGTGCTCAATGTCCTTGATGCTCGCGCCGCCCGCGGCCACCACGCGCGTGAGCTCCGCCAGGCCGCCGGGCCTGTCACTGATGACCGCGGTGAACCGCGTAAGCCGGCCGTCGTGCACGAGGCCTTTCTCGATGACGCGGCTGAGGATGGCGGGATCAATGTTGCCGCCGCACACCGTCAGCACGACCCGCTTGCCGCGGAGGCCCGGCAGCAAACCGGCCATCATCGCGGCCAGCGGCGCCGCGGCAGCGCCCTCGACCACCGTCTTCTCGAGTTCGACCATGCGCAGGATGGCGAGCGCGATCCAATCCTCCGAGACGCGCACCACCTGATCCACGCGGGGACGGGCGAGTTCAAAGGCGTTGCCACCCACCTTGAGCACGGCAAGGCCGTCGGCCAGCGTGGCGCGGCGCGGTATGCTAACGGGCCGCCTCGCCTTGAGCGCGGCCGTGAAACTGGCCGTGGCGACCGACTCGACCCCGATGATCTTGATGCGCGGCTTCAGTGCCTTCACCGCGACGGCCATACCCGCGATGAGACCGGCACCGCCGATCGGGCACACGATGGCATCGATGTCGCTCACCTGCTCCAGGATTTCGAGCGCCATCGTGCCCTGGCCGGCGATGATCGCCGGGTTGTCAAAACCGTGGATGTAGGCGAGGCCCTCGCGGTCCACCAGGGTGTCGGCGTGGGCGCGGGCCTCGGCGAAATCATGACCGGCCACGATCACGCGGGCGCCGAGCTTTTTGCAGGTGCTGACCTTGATGAGCGGCGCGTAGTCGGGCATCACCACCGTGACCGGGATCCGCAGCAACCGCCCGTGATAGGCCAGGCCGAGCGCGTGATTCCCGGCCGAAGCGGCGATGACCCCGCGCTTTTTCTGCGACGGTTCAAGCTGGAGCAGCGCGTTGCGGGCGCCCCGTTCCTTGAACGAGCCGGTGCGTTGGAAGTTGTCGAGTTTGCAGAAGACGCGGGCGCCGCTGATTTCAGACAGCGGGATCGATTCAGGACAGGGTGAAACGATCACGCCGCCCGCGATGCGCCGGCGCGCGGCGCGAATGTCTGCAAGGGTGACGGATGGAGGGGTTTTAATGGCGCCGTTCTAACGCCCCACGGGTCGCGAGCAAGCTCGCTCCCACCCCCTTCCCGGGCTGATTACTTGTCCTTCTTCTGCTTCCCAGCGGACTCCCCTTCCATGAAGGCCTTGAGCGCGGTCTCTTTTTCCGCATCGCTGAGCTGGCCATCGCCGTCCTGGTCAAATTTCTTCATCTGCGCAGCGCGAAATTTTTCCACCGCGGCCCGTTCGTTCTCGTTCAGCTGGCCGTCGCCATCCTTGTCGAAACGATGGAGGGTTTGTTCGCGGAATTTCCCGCCACCGCCGTTCTTTTCGATCATCTCCCGCGCCTTCTCGGCTTCCGCCCGCTCGGCGTCGTTGAGGCGGCCGTCACCGTCCTTGTCGAAACGCTTGAGCATCTGTTTGCGCCGGTCGCCACCCCCACCGCCGCCCTCCTTGCGCATGGCGGCGTGGGCCGCGGCTTTCTCGTCGTCGTTGAGGCGACCGTCACCATCTTTGTCGTAACGCTTGATGAGTTCCTCGTGGTTCGCCTTCATCCGGCCGCCGGACTCCCGCTTGGCGTCAGCGTCCGGCATTTCATGCTGGGCCTGGGCGGGAACCACAAGCAGCGCCGTGGTCAATAGAGCAAGTGAAACAGAGCTGGTTTTCATGACTGGGGAGATATAGGGGTGACGTTGCTACAAAAGACGCGTCCTCCCCTCCACGGTTACGGCGCTGTCCCCTTCCACCATGTATCAGGTCACCTTTTCCGAGCAAAGCATGCGCGAGCTGAACAAGCTCGATAAGATGGCGCAGCTGGACGTCATCGAGCCCATCAGCAAGGTCCGGCCGACCGACCTGGCCCATCCGCGCGAACCGCTGGGCAAGTTTCACCGGGGCGGCAAGGACTTCTACCGGCTGCGGGCCGGCGACTTCCGGTTCTATTTTGAAGTGCAGGGGGAGACCCTCCACACCCATTATATCCTGCACAAGGATTCGCTGGAGGACGCCCTTTTTCGCATGAAACTGCCGGTGAGCGAAAAGCAGCTGTTTGAGCAGGACTCGAAATTCTGGAAATACCTCGAAAGCCTGACGAAGTAACGCCGCCATGTCGGACCTCGAGCAGCGCAACAACCCCTACAACGTCAGCCAGGCCAGCCGGATTTATTTCCTGCCGAACCTGATGACCGCAGGAAACCTCCTTTGCGGTTTCGCGGCGGTCATCCGGTGCATCCAGGCGCGCCTGCTCACGGACGGCGGGGAATACGCCCTGCTGCATCCGGACCTGTCGTGGATCGCGCTCTATACCCAGGCCGTGTGGCTCATCCTCCTGGCGGTGGTGTTTGACTCGCTCGACGGCCGGCTCGCCCGGATGGGCGGGCGCACCTCCCTGTTCGGCGCAGAGTTTGATTCGCTCGCGGATGTGGTCTCCTTCGGCATGACACCTGCCTTGATGGTGTTTTTCCTGATTCTGGCGCCGCGGGAGGATTACCAGTGGTTCCGCGAGCTCGGCTGGTTCATCGCCTTTGTCTACCTGCTGTGCGGGGCAGTGCGCCTGGCGCGCTTCAACGTCATCACCAACCCCCTCCTGCACCGCGCCGAGGCGGAATCGAGCAAGGATTTCGTCGGCCTGCCGATCCCCGCCGCGGCCGGCACGGTGGCCTCCTTGGTTTTGCTGTTGCTCCACATGGCCGCCAACGCCCGGGAGCTGCGCCAGCTGACCCTTGCCCTGCCGTTGATCCTCATTCTGGTTTCCTTCCTCATGGTCAGCACGGTCCGTTACCCCAGCTTCAAACAGGTGAACTGGGAGACGCGCACCCGCATCCGGACGTTTGTCTTCGTGTTCGTGGGCATTGTCCTGATCGTCCGGCTGCAGGAGGTCGCCCTCTTCTTCCTTTTTCTCGGCTACATCGCCTACGGCCTCTTCGCCCATTATCAGCGCGGCGTCCGGCATGCCCAGATGCGGGCCTTGCGCCGGAAGGTTGTGAAGATGAAGCAGGAAAGTTCCGAATAACTTTCGCCTGTGAACAAGCCCCGGGTTATTCGCGGTTATTCAGGCAGGCCTCACACCGGCCACCGGGTTTGGTTTCACTCGGGAAACCCCGGGTTATCGGCATTATCGGGCCCTATAATAATACGGATACTTTTCATTATTGTATCTCTCTCTAATCACCCTTTGTTAGTTAGCGCACCTACCCCGCCAAACGCCTGATGAAATTCAAGATCAACCGCGACCACTTTAGCAACGGCCTGGCCCAGGTCCTCAACGTCGTGGGCTCCAAGGCGGCGATGCCCATCCTGAGCAACGTGCTGATCGAGGCGGAAAAGGACCACATCTCGCTGACTACGACCAATCTCGATCTTGGCATCCGCTGCAAGATCAAGGCCGAGGTGAAGGAGGGCGGCTCCGTCACCCTGCCGGTGAAGCGTCTGGCCACCATCGTCCGGGAGCTGCCCAACGTGGATGTAGCCTTCGACGCCAGCGCCGCCCACCAGGTCAAGATCGCCTCAGGCGGGTCGAATTTCCGCATCATGGGCATCGGCGCCGAGGAATTTCCCAAGCTGCCGGATTCCGGTGACGACAAGGCCTACACGCTCGAGCAGGGCGAACTCGCCACGATGCTCAGCAACGTTTCCTACGCGCAATCCACGGACGAGACCCGTTACATCCTCAACGGCGTCTATTTCAACTTCAAGGATGGCAAGCTGGCGCTGGTGGCCACTGATGGCCGCCGCCTCGCGCTCGTTAGCAAGGAAATGACCGTGCCCTCGGCCAGCACCGGCGCGATCATCCTGCCGGCCAAGACCGTGGCCGAGTTGCTCCGCCTGCTGGGCAAGGGCGAGAAACTGAAGATCGCCTTCAACGAACGCCGGGCCGCCTTCCAGATCGACACCGGCAAGGACTCCAGCGGCCTTACGGACAGCATCTATCTCTTCTCCAAGGTGGTCGAGGGCAACTACCCGAACTACCAGCAGGTCATCCCGAAGGAGACGCACCAACGCATCAAGCTGGAGCGCGAGCTGTTCCTGCAATGTGTGCACCGCGCCGCCCTGGTCACTTCGGAGAAATCCAACTCCGTCAAAATAAAGCTTTCCGCCAACCTGCTCGAGATCACCGCCTCGTCACCGGACTTCGGTGAGTCGCATGAATCGATGGCGATTTCCTACAGTGGTCCCGATCTCCAGGTGGCGTTCAATCCCCAGTTTGTGATGGACCCGCTCCGGGCCCTGACCAAGGACGAGGTGTTCTTCGAATTGAAGGACGAGGTCAGCCCCGGCGTGTTCAAGACGCTGGAGAGCTTCGTGTGCGTCATCATGCCCGTGCGGCTGAGCTGACCGCCCCGAACATGAATGCGCAGGTGGAGCGGCTTGGCCCCAAGACGCGGCAGGGAAGGCAACGGTGGCTTGGTGCGTTGACCGCAACGCGCGCCACCCCCTGACCATGCCGGAAACCCTCTCCCTGTTTCTCGCCCCGTCCGTCGCGGTGCTGCTGTTGCTGTTCTACATCAACCTCCGCGTCGCTTCGCCGGTGCTGGCGATTCCGATCCGCTGGCTGCGCTGGATTCTTTTCGCCCTCTTCGCCGCCCAAAGCAACGAGCAGCTCGGCTGGATCGACCGGCCGTTCTGGGCGGTGACCGGGGCGGTGTTCCTTCTCTGGTTCCTGCTCGAGTCCGGCTTCAACTGGCTGAAAGTGAGCGCGATCAGCCTGAGTCCCATGCCGCTTTTTCCGCGCTACATTGTGAACAGCAGCGGCGACGAATGGCCCACCCAGCAACGCCTGCTCAAGGTCCGCGACTGGCTCCGCGACAATCGCTTCACCCCGGCGCAGGCGCTCAAGGCCGAGCTGGGCGGGGGCATCTGGCTGCGCACCTCGGTTTACCACAACCAGGACGCCACGCTGCGTCTGCACGTGCTCTTTGTGCCCCAGGAAAACGGCGCCATCACCGTCTGCTTCAGCCTCGCGACCCGCACCGCCGGCGGGCGGCGCTACGTGACCGACAACCTCTACATTCCCTTTGGCGGGTTTTATCCCGAGAGCTGGCACGTGGAGCGCACCCCTTGCCGGCGCAGCCTGGAGAAACTGGTGGCGCGCCACCAGGAACGCGTGCGGCAGGCCGGGGACCCGGCGCTGGTGTGGGAGATCAATCCAATCGACGATATCAACCAGCAGCAGCAGCAGATGGAAATGATCAACACCGAGCTCGGCTACCTGCTGCCCCATGCCGAGCGCGAGGAATACGGCAAGATCACTCCGGAGGGGCGGTTCCGCATCTGGAAGGAGGCCTGGCTGCTCGATTATCTGGGCATCGCCGGGCGCTACCAGTAGCGCCCGTGGGCCAGCGAGCTTGCTCGCGCCTTTCCCGCTGTCGAACAAGCGCAAGCAAGCTTGCTGGCCCGCCCAAGGGCAGCCGTGAAAGCCAGGTAAACCCCCGAACCCGAGCAAAAATGACTCGTGTCGCCGCGCTTTCCGGCTAACTCGTAATAGCATGTTATTGCTCGCCGTTACCGCCCTGGAGAAGGTCAAGACGCTGCCGCCGGCTATCTGGCTGAAGATCGCCATCGCCATCAGTGCGTTCATCCTGACCATTTTTCTTTTCCGCCGGGTGATGAAGATGAACAAGATCATCGCGGCCGTGATCGTCTTTGTCGTCTTCACCGTCGTGTTTTTCTCGTGGGTCTACAACCGGAACGAACCGAAGTTCATGACCCCGATCGTCGAGAAGATCGCCCCGTTTTTCCCCAGCGCGGGCTCCTACGCTTCGAAGCAGGGCACGCAGCCAAAGCCCTGACCGCGATTCGCCGGCCGGGGTATCCCGCGGGCGGCCGGGTTTTTATGACAGCGGTCGAAAAACAGGGTGGTTTTCGCCGACAAAGCCGCGTAGCACACTGCTCTTCTTATGGCCAAATCACACTCTGACATCGGACTCATCGGACTCGCCGTGATGGGTCAGAATCTTGCGCTCAACATCGCCGACCACGGCTTCCGCATCTCGGTCTACAACCGCACCACCGAGAAGACCGACAAGTTCGTTGCCGAGAACCCGGCGACCCCCGGCGGGCTCATTGGGACCAAGACTCTCCAGGAATTCGTCCAGTCACTGGCCAAGCCGCGCAAGACGGTCATCCTCGTCCAGGCCGGCAAGGCCACCGACGCCGTGATCGACGGCCTCGTGCCGCTGCTCGAAGCGGGTGACATCATCATCGATGGCGGCAACGCGCTCTGGACCGATACCATCCGCCGCGAAAAGACGCTGCGCGAAAAAAACCTCCGCTTCATCGGCTCCGGCGTGTCCGGCGGCGAGGAGGGCGCGCGCTTCGGCCCGTCGCTCATGCCCGGTGGCGAGTTCGCCGCGTGGCAGGAACTGAAGCCCATCTGGGAGGCCGTCGCTGCCAAGGTGGACGCCAAGACCGGCAAGCCCCTCATGGGCGCCACCCCCGGCAAACCCATTTCCGGTGGTGTGCCCTGCACGACCTATATCGGTGAGAATGGGGCGGGCCACTACGTGAAGATGGTGCACAACGGCATCGAGTATGGCGACATGCAGATGATCTGTGAGGCCTATGCCCTCATGTCCGGCCTCCTCGGCCTCAAGCCCGCCGAGCAGGCGGAGATCTTCGCCGGGTGGAACCGCGGCGCGCTCGACAGCTTCCTGATCGAGATCACGGCGGACATCCTCAAGCAGAAAGACCCGGTTTCGAAAAAGAAGGCCTTCGTTGATATCGTCCTCGATACCGCCGGTCAGAAGGGCACTGGCAAATGGACCTCGACCAACGCGCTCGACATGGGCGTCCCCGCGCCGACCATCGCCGAGGCCGTGTTCGCCCGGTGCATTTCCGCCATCAAGGAAGAGCGCGTCGCCGCCTCGAAAATCCTGAAGGGCCCGGGCAAGAAATACCGCGGTTCGAAGAAGGCCCTCGTGCAGGCCATCCACGACGCGCTCTATTGCTCGAAGATCTGCTCCTACGCCCAGGGCTTCCAGCTCATGCGCACTGCCCAGCAGGAATACGGCTGGAAACTGAACTTCGGGGAGATCGCCCAGATCTTCCGTGGCGGCTGCATCATCCGCGCAGCGTTTCTTCAGAAGATCACCGAGGCCTACGCCCGGAACCCGAACCTGGCAAACCTGCTCCTCGACCCGTATTTCAACAAGACAGTGAAGAAGGCGCAGGCCAACTGGCGCAAGGTCGTGTCGCTCGCCGCCGAATGCGGCGTGCCGGCCCCGACGTTTTTTTCGGCGCTCAGCTACTATGACAGTTACCGCGCGGCCCGTCTGCCGGCCAACCTGCTTCAAGCGCAGCGCGACTACTTCGGCGCCCACACCTACGAGCGCGTTGACCAGCCCCGCGGCAAATTCTTCCACGTGGACTGGCCCGAGAAAAACCGGCCCCAGTTGGATGTCTGAGTGGCCGCGGGATCATATTTGGCGACCGGATTTCTGAAGGCCGGGCTCTGCATCGCGATAGCGGTCGTCTCGCTGGATGCCGCAGCGCCGGAAAAATTCGAGGACGCCTTCGTCTTTGTCTTCATCGACAAACAGATGGAGAAAGAGATGAACGGGCCGCCGTTTGACCGTTCCTTGTATGCTCGAACGGTTGATAAGTGCCGCGAACTCGGCGCCAAGGGCGTGGTTATCAAGCTCTTCCTCGACCGAGAATTCACCGCGGGCGGAGACGAAGCGCTGGCGCAAGCCATGCAGCGGATACCCGTCGTTCTGCAGGCCAGGATTGAACCCGAAACTGGCACGCCGGACGACCTTCCAGGCCGAGTGGCATTTCATTCCCCGCCCTTGTCCACGGCGATCAGTGGAGATCGCGGCTGGATTCCGATCCCGCGGCTCGCGGCCGCCGCCGCGGACATCGGATTTGTCGATTTTGCCGATGAGGATATCCCGCTGCTGGAAAATTACCGGGGGAAAACCTACAAATCGGTTATCGTTTGCGCGTTGGAACTCCAGTCCGGTGCACGCGCGCACCTGGGCGGCAGGCAACAGCTGATGCTCGGCACCCGGGAATTTGGCGCGGACCGACAGCACGCGCAAAAAGTCAGGCGCGCCCTGACGCCATTGCCGGTTTGGGCACTTTCCGATTTGCTGTCCGGTAAAATAGGACAACTGGAGATTGCCGGCCGGGTCGTGATTCTTGCCTATACCGGCTCGAAGGCCCCGGTTATCGCAACGCCCGCAGGGGGCGTGAGTGCGCACGTGTTTTTCGGGCAGTGCCTCCGGGCGGTGTTCGAGGGCCTTCAACCGGCCCTAACCCAGCGCGCTGAGCCGTCGCCTGCCGCGAAGAAAGATTGAATATACGGGGGCGCACCGGTCGTCTCACCTGCATGCCCCTTGATCGCCTCCTTCCGGTCCTTTGCGCGTTAATGGTGGTTGTTTCCGCCCCGGCCCAGACCCGTGACCGGCGGGATGACCGGGGCCGCGATCAGGACCGGGAACGTGGCCCGCGGATCATTCTCTACCAGGACGCGGAATATCGCGGCGATAGCCTGGTGCTTTATCCCGGGGAAGCCGTGGAAAACCTCTCCGGCCAGACTTTCCCCAACGGCGCCAAACTCAACGACAGCATCTCCTCCGTCCGGGTCGAGGGCGGAGCGGAGGTATACGTTCATGCTGACGCCCGGTTTCGCGGCGCGGCGATGAGGCTGACGGAGAGCGCCCGGGATCTCACCGGTCGGTTGCTGCCCGGCAGCGTGGCCGCCAGCTGGAATGACCGCATTTACTCATTGCGAGTCGAGGAGCGGCGGCGCGAGGGCCCCGATCGGATCCCGATGTCATCATCAAGCGGGCTTATCTCGATCTGCTGGGGCGGGAGCCGGATTCGCAAGGCCGGCGCGACTACCGCGGCCTGATCCTTGACCAAGGGTGGACCGAGGCCATGGTGCGCGACAACATCCGGCGCGGTGACGAATTCCGCCGTGAGGGCGCGGAGCGGATCGTCTGCCGCGCCTACCTCGACGTGTTGGGCCGCGAAGTCGACCCCGAGGGACTGAGACATTTTCGCACCAACCTGCTCGAGAAAAACTGGACGGAAGTCGATGTGCGGGACGCCTTGCGGAACAGCGAGGAATATCGCAAATCCGGCGGCCGGCGGTAACCTGGCCGCTTCTTACTGGCCGAACCAGACAAGATTGAAGGAAATGCGGGGCGGACTACTTTACAGAATCCTTCCCCCATGGCTTCTTTACCCCGTTGGCTTTCCCTCGTGCTTTTGACCGGGGCCCTCGCGGCCCGGGCTGCCGAGGCACCCATGAACATCCTGTTCATTTCCGTGGACGATCTCCGCACCGAGGTTGGCGCCTACGGCAGTGCGCGGGCGCTCACACCGCACCTCGACAAATTCGCGGCGCGCAGCGTGAAATTTGACCGCGCCTACTGCCAGTATCCGCTGTGCAATCCCTCGCGCGCCTCCCTGCTCACCGGCCGTTATCCCAAGACCCTTGAGCTCTACGGCAACCGCGACTGGTTCAACGGTTGGTATCCCGACCTGGTCAGCCTGCCGAAATATTTCAAACAACAAGGCTACCGGACGGTTCGCACCGGCAAGATTTTCCACGGCGACACGATCGATGATGCCGCCGCCTGGGTTGTCGGTGGTGTGCCTCACAGCTTCACCGGTCCCAAGCCGGCGAACCTGGTGGCGGCCACCCCCATCACGAACGAACAGGAAGCGCAGCGCATTGAGCGGGCCATCGCCGGTGATGTGCGGCAGGCCGCCGGCTCCGACCGGTGGAAGGCCGTGGAGGATCCGGCCGAACTCGGCCGGCTCGGCGACACCGTCAACACTGACAAGGCGATCGAATTCCTCAAGCAGTGGAAGAAGGGTGACGCCCCGTTCTTTCTGGGCTTCGGCCTCGCCAAGCCACACAGCCCGCTGATCGCGCCCAAGGAATTTTTCGACCGCTACGATCTGGCAAAGATTGAGCTGCCGGTGGACTTCGCGGTGCGGCCGACCGTGCCCGCGGGTTTCCCGAAGGCTTCCATCCGGCCGATCAACGCCGATCTGTTCATCAAGCGCGACGCCACGCCGGATCAGGCCAGAGAGATGATTCGCGCCTACCTGGCCTGTGTCTCCTACATGGATTGGAATGTCGGCCGCGTGCTCGCGACCTTGGAGCAGGCGGGCCTGCAGGACAACACCATCGTCGTCTTCTGGAGCGACCATGGCTACCAACTCGGCGAGAAGGGCAAATGGTCAAAAGCCGGTTCGCTGTGGGAACAGGGCACGCGGGTGCCGTTGGTGATCCATGACCCCCGCGCCAAGGGCAACGGCCAGGCCTCGGTGCGCGTAGTCGAACTGCTCGACCTCTATCCCACGCTGGTGAATCTTGCCGGGCTCCCGGTGCCGGCCGGGCTCGAAGGGCGCAACCTGGCGCCGCTGCTGGAACAGCCTGTGGCCAGGTGGGATCATCCGGCTTACACCGTTTGGAACGAACGCGGGCGCGGCATCACGGGGGTCGCGGTGCGCACCGAGCGCTGGCGCTATGCGGAATACTTCGGGCCGGGAGCCGGTGCCTTCCTGACCGATCCGGTCAACGACCCGCATGAGCTGACCAACCTCGTCAACGATCCGCGCCACGCCACCGTGGTGGCCGAGCTGTCCGCGCTCGCCCGCGCCCATGTTGAGGGGAAGACGGAACCCACGCCGGTCCCGTAGACCGGCGTGTGCAACCGGGTTATTGAGGATAAAACCTAGACCGCTGCTCCACTGCCGGGGCTTCGGTTGACACGGCGCGGGCGCGGACCGCATCCTGCGGTCCGTCACCGTGAGTGTCGGCGCCCCCCCATCCCCCCCTCGTTTCGAATCAGCGCGCCGCCCCGTGGTGAGGCTGTGGATTTATCGCGCCATCGCTGCGGTGATTCTTCCCTGCCTGCTGCTCCTTGGCTTGGAGGGTGGCCTGCGGTTGGCCGGATCGGGGCGGGATGTCGGTTTCCTGATCCCGGATGAAAAACCGGGTTATTACCGCACCAATCCGGATTTTGTCAGCCTGTTCATGCCCGCCACGTTTGACCTGCGGCCGCTGAACTTCCGCGTGGCGCTCCTCAAGCCAGCCGGGACGGTGCGCATCGTCGTGCTGGGCGAATCGGCCGCACAGGGCATACCGGCGCCGGCTTTCGGCTTTGCGCCGCAGTTGCGCGCCCAATTGCGCGCCCGCTATTCCGATAAGCACATCGAGGTGCTGAACACGGGCATCGTGGCGATCAATTCACACGTCGTCTACCGGATCGCCCGCGATCTCGCCCGTTTTTCCCCGGATCTTTATGTCGTCTACGTTGGTAACAACGAGGTGGTCGGGCCGTATGGACCGGGGTGCGCCTACCTGTCGGCCATGCCGCCGCTCTGGGTCATCCGCCTCAGTGTCTTCGTCCGCTCCACCCGCACCGGCCAGCTGCTGGGTGCGCTGCTGGGCAGATGGAACCGGCCGGACCGGGTGCCCGCCGAGTGGGGCGGCATGGGCATGTTCGTGGACCAGGCGGTCACCGGCGATGATCCGCGCCTGCAGGCGGTCTACCGGAATTTCGAGACCAACCTGCGCGACATCGTCCGCGTCGCGCGCGGCGCCGGGGCGAAGACCCTGCTCTGCACGGTGGTGGCGAACCTGACGGATTGTCCGCCCCTGCTCTCGCGGCACCGCCCCGGCTTGTCGCCGGATGAACTGGCCGCCTGGCAGCGCGCCTATGATCGCGGCCGGCTGGCCTGGCGCCTTGACGACACCGCCGAGGCCCGCGCCGCCCTGACCGAGGCCCGGCGGATCGACCCGCAATACGCCGAGGTGCTTTTCATGCTGGGCAGGCTCGAACTGGCGGCGGGTGACACCACGCAGGCCCGCGCGCTGCTGGCCGAGGCGCTCCACTGGGACGCACTGCGCTTCCGGCCTGACACGCGCATCAATGAAATCATCCGCGACACGGCCGCGCGGGCGGGCGCTACCGGGCAACTCATAGACACCGCGCGGCTCCTCGGCACCGACGCGCCCTCCCCCAGGCCGCCCGCCGGGCGCGAATGGCTCTTCGAACACGTGCATCTCGACTGGGCCGGCAATTACGCGCTGGCCCGGGCCATGGCGGAGGGCACGGAGCAGATGCTGCCCGGCCCGGCTGCGGGCGCACCCGCCTGGCTCGGGGCCGACGCTTGCGCCGCCGCCGTTGGCTACACCCGGCAGGTGCGTCACTACATGCTGCAGCGCATGGGCACCATCACCGCGCACCCGCCCTTCACGAACCAGCTCACCTATCCCGAGGACATGGTGAGCTTCGCCCGCGAGCTCGC
Source organism: Lacunisphaera sp. (assembly GCA_046593155.1). Lineage (GTDB taxonomy): Bacteria > Verrucomicrobiota > Verrucomicrobiia > Opitutales > Opitutaceae > Lacunisphaera. The sequence goes on along the minus strand of JBKJRX010000010.1, from coordinate 36,820 downwards.
CGAAGCCCGGGCGGCGAGCGTCGATCCGCAGTTTCTGCGGGGCGCCCGCGCGACGGTGGCCGCTGCTGTCGCGCAGGATCCGGACAACGCGGACCTCGCCAAGCTCGAGGCGGACCTCGCCGACGATCTCGGCGATGTGGCGGGCGCGCTCGCAGCTGCGCAGCGCGCCGAACGTTTGCAGCCCTACAGCTTTTCCCTGCCGACCGATCAGGCCATCAAGCTCGCGCGCCTCGGCCGCTTTGCCGAAGCCGAGCAACTGCTTCGCGTCACGGCGGCGCGTGCGACGCTGCGCGATCAGGTGACCATGGCGCCCGCCTTTGTAGACCTGTTCATCCGCACCAAGCGGCTCGACGAGGGGCGGAGCCACGTCGCCGCCCTCCTGGACCGGCGGCCACACGAGGCGACGCTGCGCCTGCAGCGCGGCCGGCTTGAACGCCTGGCCGGAGATACCGCCGCCGCCGAGCAAACCTACCGCGCCCTTCTCGCCGACCGGCCGGGCGACGACCGCGCCTGCGAAGCCCTCGTGGGCCTGCTCACCGGGAGCGGCCGGGACGCCGAGGTCGCGGAAACCACGCTTGCCGCCGCGGAGCACCAGCCCGGCAACCAGGCCAACAACCTCCGGGCTGCGCTCCTCAGCGAGCAGCGGGGCGACGAGGCGGCTGAGATCCGGTATCTCCTGGCCGCGGAGCGCAGCGGGCCCGTTAATTCCGCGCTGGAACTGCGCCTGGCGCGCAAGCTTGCCATGCACGGGCGCCCGCGGGAGGCGCTGTTGCACCTCGCCGAGGCGCGCCGCATCTCTCTGCACGAGGGCGATCCGGCGATGACGGAGTCAATCACGCAATTGATCGCGCAGCTGCGGGCCCCGGCGACATGACGGCGATCCTCGGGATCTCCGCCTTCTTTCACGACTCCGCCGCGGTGCTGCTCGTGGATGGACGGATCGTGGCCGCCGCCCAGGAGGAGCGGTTCACCCGCCGTAAACACGACGAAAGCTTTCCGCGGCACGCGGTCGATTACTGCCTGCGCACCGCAGGACTGACCCCCGCCCAGCTGGACCATGTGGTGTTCTACGAAAAACCCTTCTTAAAATTTGAGCGCCTGCTCGAGACCTACCTGAGTTTCGCCCCGGCCGGGATCCGTTCCTTTTTCAAGGCGACCCCGCAGTGGCTGCACGAAAAACTGCAACTGACGCGGGTGATGAATGAAGGACTCGGAGGCAAATATCGCCGGCCCTATGTGTTCACCGAGCACCATGAATCCCACGCGGCCAGCGCGTTCTTTCCCTCGCCCTTCGAGGAGGCCGCCCTCCTGACCGTCGACGGAGTCGGCGAATGGAGCACGGCAACGCTGGGCGTCGGGCGCGGACACCACATTGAGCTCACCCACGAGATGCGTTTTCCGCACTCCCTCGGCCTGCTCTACTCGGCGTTCACTTATTTCTGTGGTTTCCGGGTGAACAGCGGGGAATACAAACTGATGGGCTTGGCGCCCTACGGCACCCCGCGATACGCGGACCTGATTCTGGAAAAAATTATGGATCTCAAGGCCGACGGCTCATTCCGGCTCGCGCTCGACTACTTCGATTTTTGCGCGGGGCTGACGATGACATCGCCGCGATTCGATGCGTTGTTTGGCGGACCGCCGCGTCGCCCGGAGGCCGCACTCACCGCGCGGGAGCTGGACCTCGCAGCCTCGGTTCAGGTTGTCACCGAAACAATCATGCTCCGGATGGCACGGCACCTTCATGCGCAGACTGGCTTGAAGAACCTCTGTCTGGCCGGCGGCGTGGCCCTGAACTGTGTGGCCAACGGCCGGCTGCTGCGCGAGGGCCCCTTTGAGAACATCTGGGTTCAACCCGCGGCCGGGGACGCGGGGGGAGCGCTGGGCGCCGCGCTGTTCACCTGGCATCAACTGCTCGAAAATCCGCGCGCCCCCGGCCGTCCTGATGGCCAGCACGGCACACTGCTGGGCCCGGAATTTTCCAACGAGGAGATCGCCGCGGCGCTGACGGAAGGTGGCGGGGTTTATGAATGGGTGGAGAACGAGGAAAAATTGTGCGCGGAAACAGCCACCCTGATCGCCGCCGGCAAGGTGGTGGGCTGGGTGCAGGGCCGGATGGAATTCGGCCCGCGCGCCCTCGGCAACCGCAGCATTCTCGGAGACGCGCGTAATCCGGGCATGCAGTCCACCATGAACCAGAAGATCAAGTTCCGGGAGTCGTTCCGGCCTTTTGCGCCGATCGTGCTCGCCGAGCGCGCGGCGGAGTATTTTGAACTGAAACCCGGCGTGGAAAGCCCCTACATGCTGCTCGTGGCCCCGGTGCGGGGGGAACTCCGCCGCGCTCCGGAGGCCGCCCCCGCGACCGGGGTTGGGCGCGTGAATGAGATCCGCTCCGTCATTCCCGCGGTCACCCATGTCGATCACAGCGCCCGCATCCAGACCGTGGATGAAGTGCGGAATCCCCGTCTGCACCGCCTGCTGCAGGCCTTCGCGCGCCAGACCGGCTGCCCGGTGATGATCAACACCAGTTTCAACGTCCGGAGTGAGCCCATCGTCTGCACGCCGGCCGATGCCTACCGTTGTTTCATGGCAACGGACATGGACGTGCTGGTCGTGGGAAATTATATTCTGCACAAGAAAAGGCAGCCGGTTAAAGCGCCGCCGGATCGCCAGGCCCATCTCGATCGCTTCGAAATCGATTAAGCCCGCCATGTCGCTCATCCGCCTCAACCGCCATCCGCCGCCACGCCAGCTGCTGGTCTTCGCCGTTGCGTGGCTGATTTTCGTTGGCGTGTTGGGACTGGTGCAGTGGCGGCACGATCGCCCCCCGGTGGCCCTGGTCTGCTGGAGCCTGGCGGTCATGGTGCCGTTGGCCGGTCTGGTGTGGCGGGAAGGCTTGCGCCGGCTTTATGTCGGCCTGGCTTACGCCACCTTTCCAATCGGGTTTGTGGTCTCGACGCTCATGCTGGTGCTGCTGTATTACCTCGTCGTGACCCCCATCGGCCTGGTTTTACGCCTCTGTCGCTACGATCCCCTGGAGCGAAAATTCGACCGCCAGGCCGGCACGTATTGGCAGCCGCGCCCGGCCCGGCGTGACCCGGTCAGCTATTTTCGACAGCACTGAACATGGATCAAAAACCAGCCAGTCAATTTCAACAGCAGGCGGCGGGCAAACAGCCCGGGACCATCGCCCAATTTCTGCATTTTGCCCGGCACAACAAAAAATGGTGGCTGATCCCGATCATCGTGCTGCTGTTGCTCGCCAGCGCGCTCATCCTGCTCGGCGGCAGCGGGGTCGCCCCGTTCATCTACACGATCTTCTAGGCCGGCGCGATTATTGCCGCAGCAGAAACGCCAAGGGCACATCCACGCGCTCGCGCCAGGATTTCTCGGAGTGCAGGGCGCCGTGGAATTTGCCCGTTAGCCAGTCGCGGCCTTCGCGGTATCCGGCGACCCGCATCACGGCATCCACGCGCCGCTGGTAGGGTTCGTAGGTGGCGTCGAGCGTCTCGGTGCCGAAGTCAAAGTAGAGGCGGTGCACGCCGGGCTTGGGCAGGTGGCGGGCGAACCAGTCGATGATCACGCCGTCGCCGAGCGGCCAGTGGATCGACACACAGCCCGCGCCCCCGAAGACTTCCGGGTATTCGCAGACCGCGTAGGCGGAGATGAGGCCGCCCATGCTCGAGCCCATTGTGGACGTGTGCTCGCGCTCCGGACGTGTGCGATAGGTGCGGTCGATGAAAGGTTTAAGCTCCGTGACCAGGTATTTCAGGTAGTCGTCGCCCCGCGGCAGGACGCGGGTCAGGTTGAACTGCCTGACCAGGGCATCGTAGGCGGCGGCCGGCACCGCCTTTTGCGGCAGGTATTCGGCGAAACGGGCGGACGTGTTCCAGACACCGACAATGATGGCACCACGCGTCCGGCGCGAAGCCATGAGCCGGGTCATGGCCACGTCGGCCGACCAGGGCACGCCGCCGTAGCTCGTCGCGGGATCAAAAAGATTCTGGCCGTCGTGCATGTAGACTACGGGATAACGCTCCGACGCGTTGGCGTCATAGCCCGGCGGCAGCCAGACATCGACGCGACGGGTCGGGACAAACTTTGACGGCAAGGCTGCATGCGTCTCGACCCGTGCTCCGGGCAAGGCGGCCACCGGGTCGGCCGTTACGATCGTGGCCGGGGCGAAGACGGTGCCGGCGCGGTTGCGCACGAGGGCAACGTAGCGGCCGGGCGCCGTCACATTGAGACTGGCATCGGTGGCGCCGGGAATCTCCGCCTCGTCGCGGATCCATTGGTATTCAAGCGGGCCGGTGCCTTCGGCGGCGACGCTGAGCGTCAGCAGCGTGCCGGCGGCAAGGGCGGCCGTGGCGGGGGGAGCTGACTTGATGACCGGCACGGTGGCGCCGGCGATGCCGAACGGGAATTTGGCGGGCGCGACCTTGACGCCCGTGACACTGGACGTCGCGGTCCGGCCGCGCAGGTCGGTGACGGTCGCGGTGAAGGTGAGCTGCTCGCCGGAAGCAAGGTCGGGTGGCGGGCGCCAGAAAAGGCGGTAGGGTGACGTGTCGTCCGTGCCGAGCAGTTCGTATTGGCCGGGGCGTGAGGCGCGCTGCAGCACGAAGGTTACCTCGGCGAAGCCATCGCCCCCGCCAACCTCGGCCCGCAACTCCTGTCGGGTGGGGAAGAAATGGCCGTCATGTTCACGCTGGCTGAAGGTCAGCGTGGCCTGGTCGGCTGGATTGACCAAGGCGAGGCGGAGCGGGCTGGTCGGCGTCGCGAGCGGAGTGGTGGCGCGCCAGACCGCGAATTGTAGCGGATAAAGTTCAACGGCCAGACGGCCGGCGGAGTCGGTTGCGAGCGGAGCGTCCGAGCCCGCGCCGGTGTGCGAAGCAAAGAGCAGACGGAAACCGGCGCCGGCCGGCTGGCTGGTCGGCAGCGCCGCGGTGAGTTTCTCGCGGCGGGAATTGTTGAGCGCGACGAGATATTCCACCTTTTCGCCGCGTTCCACCCGGGAGAAGGCGAAGAGGCCGGGCTGGCCGCTGTCCCGGAGCAACATGGCGCCGGCGCGCAGGGCCGGGTGGGCCGCGCGCAGGGCGGCGAGCTTCGCGAAGAACTGGTAGAACGGGTGCGCCGGATCGAACTTGTCATCGGCCCCGGTGCGCGTCGTGGCCAAGAGCGGGGCTTGGCGGAAGTCCGGGGCCTGCGCCGGGAACATGTCCTCGCGGGCCTGCATGTCGTTGCCGCCGCGGCCGACCATGCCCTGTTCGTCGCCGTAATAGATCACCGGCTGGCCGCGCGAGAGGTAGAGGAGACCGTGGCCGAGCTTGACGAGGTCCGTGAGCAAGGCGGGCGTGGCGCCAGGATTATCCTGTTGGAGGAAGTAGCCGAAGCGGCCGGCATCGTGGTTGCCGATGAAGGTGGTGGTCGAGTGGATGTTGCTGTCGTGGTCGGTATAGAGGTCGTCGCGCTGGAAGACGTCACTGAGGGCGGCCGCGGTGCCGGCCTTGGACACAAAGCGCCGGGCCGCGGTGAAGAAGCCGAAGTCGAGCGTCGTATCCAGCGGCATGTGCGTGGAGAATTCGCTGAGCAATTCGATATCGAGGCTCTCGTTGGCCACCTCGCCAAACTGGATGAAGGCCGGCCGGCCGGCGCCGCGCGCCGCCTCGCGGATGGCCGGGCCAAAAGCCTGCCAGAACTCGGCGTTGACGTGGCGCGCCGTGTCGATGCGGAAGCCGTCCACCCCGTAGTCGCGCACCCACGAGCTAAAGATATCGATCATGCCCTGCACCACGCGCGGGTGCTCGGTGAAGATGTCGTCGAGGCCCACGAAGTCGCCGTGGATGGAACTTTCGTCGCGAAAGGCGGAGTTGCCGCGGTTGTGGTAGAAGGTGACATCGTTGAGCCACGCCGGGTTCTTCACGTTCTTCTCGGCTGCCGGGACGAGCGGCCGGTAGGGAAAGCTGCGTTCGGCCGAGAGCGCGGGCCGCGTGGTGTCGCCGAGGCCGTTGTAGGCGAAGCTGCGCTCGGTGAGCGGCGCGCCGGTGGCGGCATTGCGCAGCGGGTGGGCCTTTGACTCAAGGTAGTCGACGCGGTTGTCGGGAAAATGGATGACGTCGGCCGAGTGGTTGGCGATGATGTCCATGTAGACCTTCAGGCCACGGTGGTGGGCCTGTTCGACAAACCGGCGGAAGTCGTCGTTGGTGCCGAGATGCGGGTCGATCTTGAGGAAGTCGGTCACCCAGTAGCCGTGGTAGGCGGCGGAGCCGGTTTGCACCGGCTTGTTCTGGAAAGGCGGCGTGACCCACACGGCGGTGGTGCCAAGCGCCTTGAGGTAGTCGAGTTTTGCAGTGAGCCCGGCAAAATCACCGCCATGAAAATAACCAATGCGTGTCGGGTCGAACCCGTGGTCCTCGATCCCGCCGGGAAAACCGCCGGTGTCATTGGCCGTGCTGCCGTTGGCGAAACGGTCAGTGAGCACGAAATAAAAAGTCTGGCCGGCACCAGGATGGGTAAAGCGGGGGACGGCGACAGGATCGGCGGCACGGGCGAGGAGGGAGGCCAGGCCGGCCAGAACGGTAAAAAACAGGCGGAACCGGGGTGTCATGGGGTTAAGGGAAGATGCGGCAAGGGGGACGGTGGTCAAACGGGGTCCCGGGGAGAAGTCTTCCATGGCCCGGAAAAAACCTAGGTCGGGTCTGTAAAATACTGCGGAGCGGTTTATCGCCACCGGATGATTTTAACCGGGGTTAATCCGCGTTCTCCGAGGGAAAACGCACTCCGAGTGACCAAGGCGGCCTTTCGTGATGGCGCGCACGGCGCGCGGCTGAACCTAAGAGTTGTCCGAGTCATCGCGGTTTTATGGGAGGTTTGCGCGTCGCGCCGCGGCCGCCCGACGGTGATTTTCTGGCCACACACGGAGCACCCCCCGGTGCACCCCGCCCCTGTTTAGCCCCGAACCCTGAGAGACACACCATGCAAGCATTGAACCCCACCCTAGGATTCACACGTAGCGCGACCCTGGTCGCGGCTATTGTATTTACCAGCGCCTTGGCCCACGCCCAACAGGCGGGCACCATCACCGAAAAGGAGAAAGCGGACAAGGAGAAGGTGGTCATTCTCGACACCTTCACGGTCCGGGCCGGTTTCAGTGGCAGCCTCGCGGCCGCCGCCGAGAAGAAGCAGAACGCCGTGAGCATCACGGAGGTCATCGCCTCCGAGGACCTCGGCAAGCTGCCGGACATCAGCATCGCCGACGCCCTCACCCGGCTGCCCGGGCTCGCGGCCCAGCGCACCAACGGTCGCGCCCAGCAGATCAGCGTGCGCGGCCTGAGCGGCGACTTCAGCACCGCGACCCTCAACGGCCGCGAACAAGTCTCCACGAACCTCAACCGCGCGGTGGAATTTGACCAATACCCGGCCGATCTCCTCGAGACCGTCACCGTCTACAAGACCGCCTCCGCCAACCTGCCCAGCCAGGGCATTGCCGGCACGATCGACATGCAGACGGTCAGCCCGCTCAGCAAGGGCCGCCGGCAGGTCGCCATCAACGGTTACTACCAATGGAGCGACCTGGGGCAGCTCACCCCCGGGGTGAGCGAGAGCGGCCACCGGGTCGGCCTCGCCTACATCGACCAGTTCGCCGACGGCAAGGTCGGCATCGCGCTCGGCGTCTCGGTGGCCAGCACCCCGTGGGCCGGCGAACAGTTCCAGGCCTGGGGCTACCCGACGGAAGCCGGCGGCGCCTACGTCCTCGGTGGCACCAAGTCCTATGTGCGCAACAGCACCCTTGATCGCGAGGCCTACATGCTCGTGCTGGAGTTCAAGCCGAACGACAACCTCCACGCGAAGTTCGACATCTACAGCGCCGACTTTGAGGAGAAGCAGCTCCTCCGCGGCATGGAAATCCCGCTGCTGTGGAGCAGCGCCTCGCTCCAGCCCGGTTACACCTCCTCCGGGGGCCTGGTGACGAACTCCACGTTCACCAACGTCCAGCCGGTCATCCGCAACGACGTCTTCCTGCGCACCGACAGCCCGCTGGCCCTCGGCCTGAACCTCGTCATTGGCGGGCAGTCCGCCTGGCCGGTCAACTTTGACTTCGGCTTCTCGACGATCGAGCGCACCGACCAGAACCTGGAGACCTGGTCCGGCCTCAGTTTCCGCGGCACCCCGTTCACCACGGCGGACACGATGCGCGTCATGCTCACGCCGGGCGCCGTCCCGACCATCACCCCGACCAAGAACTACGCCGACGGCTCCGGCGTCCGCCTCAGCGATCCGCAGGGCTGGGGCCCGACCAATATCCCCGGCGGCGGCATGCACGGCTACCTGAAATATTTCCGCGCCAAGGATGAGATGGGCCAGTTCAAGGCCTTCACGAAGCACGACCTCGGCAAGTGGTTCTCGAGCGTCGAACTCGGCACGAGCTACACCGACCGCTACAAGCGCGACGGCGAAGGCCCCTCCGGGTTCATCTCGCCCGCCAACGGCGCCAACACCCTGGCCCTGCCCGCCAGCGTCGGCACGACCGACATGGGCTTCCTCGGCCTCGGCCGCATCTACGCCTACGACCCGCTCGCCGCCTACAACTCCGGCCTCTGGGCCTACACGCAGAACAACGACACCGGCATCGTCGCCAACCGCTACGAAATCCGCGAAAAAGTGGGCCAGCTCTACGCGCTGTTCAACCTCGACTCCAAGATCGGCTCCCTGCCCATCTCCGGCAACCTTGGCGTCCGCGCCATCCACACCGACCAGTCCTCGAAGGGGTTCTCGGCCAACGGCAACACACTCACCGCCGTCAGCGACGGCGACAAATACTGGGAATTGGCGCCGAACCTGAACCTGAACCTCAAGCCGGGCCCGGACACGATCATCCGCTTCAGCCTCGCCCGCCAGCTCGCGCGCCCGCGCATGCATGACATGCGCGCCTCCCGCACCTGGGGCTACAACCCGGCCAACGCGGCCTCCACCAACCTCGCCCAGAGCCCCTGGAGCGGCGGCGGCGGCAACTCGCGGCTCCGCCCGTGGGCCTCGAACTCCGTCGACCTCTCGATCGAGCGCTACTTCGCCCAGAAGCGCGGCTACATCGCCCTCGCCGGCTTCGCCAAGAAGCTCACGAACTACATCTATGAGCAGCGCTCCCTCGCCGACTTCACCGGTTATCCGGTCACCGCCGGCCCGCAGCCCGTCCTCCGCCAGGGCCTCGTCTCCCAGCCGGTCAACGGCACGGGCGGCAGCATCACCGGCTTCGAGATCTCGCTCTCGCTCTCCTCCGAGCTGTTCAACCGCGACATCAAGGGCTTCGGTCTGGTGATGGGCGGCGCCTACACGGACAGCAGCATCATGCCCTGGGGCCCGACCAGCGGCAGCGCCCCGATCTCGGGGCTCTCGCGCCACGTGGCCAACGTCACCGCCTACTACGAGCGCCACGGCTTCTCGGTGCGCGTCAGCGACCGTTACCGTTCGGAAAACCGCCAATACATCACCACCTTCGGCGTGCCCAACCAGAGCGGCGATGTGAGCCCCAACGGCGGCTTCTCCGTCGCCCAGCCCGAAAACGTCATCGACGCCCAGATCGGCTACGCCTTCGAGCAAGGTCGGTTCAAGGGCCTCTCGTTGCTCCTGCAGGCCTATAACCTGAACAACGAACCGCTGGTCACCTACGACAACAACGATCCGCGCCGCGTCATCAACTACCAGACCTACGGCGCCTCCTACTCCTTCGGCGCCTCCTACAAGTTCTGAGCGGAGCCCCCGAGCTCCCGTCCTCCCCGCGGCCACCAGTCCGACCCTGGTGGCCGCTTTCATCCCACCTTCGCCCGCTGGCGGCGGACTCCCTCCCGGGGTTAAGACGAGCCGTCGGCCGCCAGCGCGCGAACTCCTGCCCACCGTGCCGACCGCACCCGAAGTTCTGATCATGGAACACCCGCCCCAGTCGTGGCTCACCACCCGCACCGCCGGCGTGCTCGCGCACGTCTCGTCGCTGCCCGGGACCTACGGCATCGGCAATCTCGGGCCGGGCGCGCGCGCCTTCGTGGACTTCCTGGCCGAGGTCCGCGTGCGCTACTGGCAGATCTGCCCCATCGGTCCGACCGGTTACGGTGACTCGCCCTACCAGCTGTTTTCGGGCCGCGCGGGCAACCCGTATTTCATCGACCTCGGCGAGCTCCAAGCCGCCGGGCTGCTGGAGGCCGCCGAACTCGCCCCGCTGCGCGCGCTGCCCGCCGGCAGCGTGGATTATGGCCGGCTCTACGAGTCCTTCTGGCCCGTGCTCGCCCGCGCCCACGACCGCTTCGCCGCGTCCGGCGCGGACCGGCTCGGTGGCTTCGATTCACTGCGCGATTTCCGGCGCGAACACGCCGGCTGGCTGGAGCCCTTCGCCGACTTCATGGCGCTCAAGGCCCACTTCGGCGGCCGCGCCTGGACGACCTGGCCCGAGGAATACCGCGAATGGAACGCCGCGCTCCGCGCCACCGCGCCGGAAAGCATCCGCCGCGAGGCCGACCGGCATGTGTTCTACCAGTATGTTTTCTTCGGCCAGTGGGACCGGCTCCGCCGCCATGCCGCCGAGCGTGGCGTCGGCATCATCGGGGACGTGCCGATTTTTGTCGCGCTCGACAGTGCCGACACCTGGCAGAACCGCGCGGTCTTCCGCCTCGACGCGCACGGCCAGCCACTGGCCGTCGCCGGCGTGCCGCCGGATTATTTCGCGGCGACGGGCCAGCTCTGGGGCAACCCGCTCTACGACTGGGATCACCTTGCGCACACCGGCTACGAGTGGTGGATCGACCGGCTCAGCGCCGCGTTCGAACTCTACGACATCATCCGGCTGGATCACTTCCGCGGCTTCGACACCTACTGGGAGATTCCCGCGGGCGCACCCGACGCACGTTCCGGCCGCTGGCTCAAGGGACCGGGCCTGCCTTTCTTCCACGCCGTCCGCGCCGCGTTGCCGGCGGCCCGCATCATCGCCGAGGATCTCGGCTACATTGGTCCCGACGTGGTGGAGCTGCGCCGCGGCGCGGGGCTGCCGGGCATGAAGGTGCTCCAGTTCGCCTATGGGCACGACGCCAACAACGTCAACCTGCCGCACTTCTACCCGCCGGACAGCGTCGCCTACACCGGCACTCACGACAACATCACCACCCGCGGCTGGCTCGAGTCGCTGCCGCCCTCGATCGCCACGATGGTGGACGACTATTACCTGCTCGGCGGCGGCCGCTCCGCGTGGCCGGTGATCCGGGCCGCCCTGGCGACGCCTTCGCGGCTGGCGGTCATCCCCATGCAGGACTTGCTCGACCTGCCCGCCTCGGCCACCCTGAACCGGCCGGGCACCAACGAGGGCAACTGGCAGTGGCGCTTCACCGCCGCCGAGCTCTCGTCCCTCTCCGGCGAAAAGTCCGTCAAGCTCAGCCACTGGATCAAGCTCTACGACCGCACCGGCGACCGCCCTCTCCGCGACTACAGCGAACCCCCCGAACACTGACCGCCCCATGACGACCCTGCGCCCCATGACCCTGCCGGCCATTTGGAACATGAGCTTCGGCTTCTTCGGCATCCAGTTCGGCTGGGGCCTGCAGATGGCCAACATGAGTGCGATCTACGAGTTCCTCGGTGCATCGGAGAGTGAAATTCCCATTCTCTGGCTCGCCGCACCGCTCACCGGCCTGATTGTGCAGCCGATTATCGGTTACTACAGCGACCGCACCTGGGTCCGCGGTCTCGGCCGCCGCCGCCCCTACTTCCTGGCCGGCGCGATCCTCGCCAGCCTCGCGCTGGTCGCCATGCCGAACTCGTCAACCCTGTGGATGGCCGCGGGCCTGCTCTGGGTGCTCGACGCCTCGGTCAACATCAGCATGGAGCCCTTCCGCGCCTTCGTGGCCGACCTGATGCCGCCGGCGCAGCGCCAGGTGGGTTTCGCCATGCAGAGCCTGCTCATCGGGCTCGGCGCCGTGCTGTCGTCCGCGCTGCCTTGGCTGCTGACGCGCTTCGGACTCGTGGAGGCCGCCACGACCGGCATCCCGCCGTCCGTGAAGACCTCATTCTACGTCGGTGCCGTCGTCTACATCGCGGCCGTGGTCTACACGATCGTCACGACCCCGGAGTTTCCCCCCGAGATCGAGCCGGCGGCCGATGCGCCGAAACCCACCTCGTTCTTCGTCGAGATCTTCCACGGCATCGCCCGCATGCCGCACGTCATGCGGCGGCTGGCGGTCGTGCAGTTCTTCACCTGGCTTGGACTGTTCTGCATGTGGATCTACTTCACCCCGGCCATCGCGCGCGGGGTCTTTGGGGGCGAGCCCGGCTCGGTCGAATACCAGCGCGGTCTCGAGTGGGGCGGCGTCTGCTTCGCGGTCTACAACGGCACGGCCTTCGTGGTCGCGTTCCTGCTCGTGGCGCTCGCCGGACGCGGCGTGCCGGCCAAGCTCCTGCACCGTTGCGGCCTGCTCTGCGCCGGCGTCGGGCTGTGCTCGGTCGGGGTGGTCAAAACTCCCGAGCTGTTGCTGCTCTCGATGACCGGCGTCGGCATCGGCTGGGCCACGATCCTCTCGATGCCTTACGCGCTGCTGGCGAATACCATTCCGGCGAAGCAGATGGGATTCTACATGGGGGTATTTAATTTCTTCATCGTGCTGCCGCAGATCCTCGCCGCCACCCTCCTCGGGCCGGCGGTGAAATACCTGCTGGGCGGCCACGCCATGACGGCGGTGGTTATCGGCGGGGGCTGCATGATGCTCGCCGCCGTCGCCTTGTCCTGGGTGCCGGAGGAAAGGAGCGAAGGACTGAAAAACTGAAGAGCTGAATTTTTCAGAAAACGCAATCCACGAACCACGTTCTCCGCCATGTTTCAGCCTTTCAGCCCTTCAGCCCTTCGCCCCTTCCGCGCCACGCTCCTCGCCGCCCTGCTGGCCGTCGCCCCCGTCTTTGCGGCAACCCCAACCGCGGACCCTTATCAGCCGCAACCCTACGTGAAGGTGGTCCACCCGGACTGGTCGAAGAACGCCACCATCTACCAGGTCAATGTCCGGCAGTTTTCCGCGGAGGGCACCTTTGCCGCCGTGGAAAAGGAGCTCCTGCGCATCAAGGCGCTCAACGTCGACATCATCTGGCTCATGCCGGTCCATCCGATCGGCGAGAAAAAACGCAAGGGCACCCTGGGCAGTCCCTACGCGGTGAAGGACTACTACGGCGTCAACCCCGAGTTTGGCACGCTCGCCGCCCTCAAGCAGTTCGTCGACACCGCGCATGCACTCGGCCTCAAGGTCATCCTCGACTGGGTGCCCAACCACACCGCGTGGGACAACCCCCTGACCGTTGAGCATCCCGAGTGGTATCAGCGCGACTGGAAGGGCGCTTTCCGCCCGACACCCTGGTGGGACTGGTCGGACATCATCAATCTCGATTACAACTCGCCCGGTTTGCGCAAATACATGACCGAAGTCATGAAATACTGGGTGCGCGACATCGGCATCGACGGCTACCGCTGCGACGTGGCTGGCTACATCCCGCTGGATTTCTGGAACAACCTCCGCCGCGAACTCGATGCCATCAAGCCGGTTTTCATGCTCGCCGAATGGGAATCACGCGACCTCCACGCCGAGGCCTTCGACATGACCTATGCATGGAGCTGGTATGAGGCCGTCCACAAGGTGTGCAAGGGCCAGGCTGACGTCAGCGCGCTCTTCAATTACTACGCATGGAACGAGGGCTTTTATCCCGACAACATCATGCGCATGACCTTCGTGTCCAACCACGACAAGAACTCGTGGGACGGCACGGAATACGAGCAGTTTGGCGACGGCCTTGAGGCGGCGATCGTCCTCTCGGTCATCGGCGAAGGCCTGCCGCTTATCTACAACGGGCAGGAGGCCGGCTTCAACAAGCGGCTGCTGTTTTTCGAAAAGGATCCGATCCAGTGGCGCGACCACCCGATGGCCGGGTTCTATCGGAAGCTCTTCGCGTTGAAGAAGGCCAACACCGCGCTGTGGAACGCCAAGTGGGGCGCCAAGATGGTGCAGGTCGTGAACACCGACGGCACCAAGGTGTTCAGTTTCGTGCGCGAGAACGCCAAGGACAAGGTCTTCGCTGTGATGAATTTTTCCGCGCAAACCCGCAAGGTGAAGCTCACCGACGGTCCCTATGCCGGCCGCTACACGGAGTTTTTCTCCGGCGAGAAGGCGGACATCGTCGAGGGCGCGGAGCTGACGCTTCCGGCGTGGGGGTATCAGGTTTATTTACGGTAGGGCGGTGAGTCCCTTCACCGCCGCGCGGCGCGGAACGGAGTCCGCGCCCTACCGCCCTCATTTCCCCGTGGCGGGCGTTGACTTCCCCGCCGGCACGCCGTGCGTGAAGTCCAGCCGGTCGTGATAGACGGTCTTCGGTTGCTCGTCCTGCAGCTGGCGCTGCGCCTCGAGCCGCGCGCGATATTCCTGGGGGGTGGTTCCTTTGTGCTGCTTGAACACGCGGGCAAAATAAGCCGGATCGGAAAAACCGCTGGCGTAGGCGATTTCCGAAATCGTGCGCGACGAGGTCTCGAGCGCGAGAATGGCGCCCTCGATGCGGATCCGCTGGATGTAGTGCGTGAGCCGTTCCTTTGTCTCCGTGTGGAAGAGATGGGAGAGGTAGTCGGGCGAGCAGCCGAGCAGCTCCGCGATGTGCTGCACCCCGAGCTCGGCATTGGCGAATTGCTCGCGCACGAGGCATTTCGCCTGGAAAACCTTGCCGATGTCACTGTTGAGCTGGCCGGTGCCGGTCTCGACGATGTTGCGGAAGAGACCGAGCAGGGCGAGCAGCAGGCCCTTGAGCACGGCCTCGCGCGCGGGTCCCTGCGAACTGTGGGTGTGGGCCGTGGTGTTGGCCAGGGTGAGAAAGACCTCGAGGTTCGGGGCATCGAAGAATTCGATCACTTCGATGTCGGGCTTGCCCGGCCGCACCTCATGCGCGAAGTGCAGGCTGAGCGTGTTGTTATAGAAACCGGCAACAAGGTTGCGGAAGGGTTTGTCCGGGCCGGGTTGCACGACCTCCCCGTGCGGCACGCCGGCGGGGATGATGCAGATTTCGTCCGGCCCGAGCCGGAAGCTCTCCCGGGGAAAGCTGAAGTCGGTGGTGCCGTGCAGGCCGAGAAAAAACTCCGGCCGGTAATGGTAATGCATGCCGCGCTTGTTCTGCACGGGCTTGATTTCATGCGGCACGCGCAGGGTGAGGCGGTTGCGCTCGGTCAGTTTTAGCGCGTGGTCAAAGGCCGCCCGCATCACGGCGCGGTTGTGCGCGCTCATGGAGCGGGCGGTGAAGATGGCGTGCGGAACGCCGGGAGCTGCCATGGGGGTCTGGCCAGACCGGTGGGTGACGGCTGGCCGGGTTAGGGTTGGTTGAACCAATGGCCCCAAATGCCGTAAACTCAAACGGGAAATGCGCGGACCCCGGTCCGGGATCGGATCAGTTGCCGCCCGGGCGGGGCAGCGTGGTGGTCGTGATGATTCCGCCGCGGTTACGCTGGGCATAGGCGGTCGCAATTTCCGGTCCGAGCAAGGCGTTGAGTTTTTCCTGATATTCCTTCAGCGGATGCAAACGTGCCCGGTTCACGTCGCACCCAGCAGGCGCGTCTCTCCGAATTCCAAGGTGCTAAAATCCTCTTCCGCCACCCCATGCGCGGTGCGGGCGGCGGCCAGGGCGCGCAACGGCTCATCAATGTCCTCATCCGTCAGTTGAAAGGTGCCGAAGTGCATGCCGAGCGACCGCCGGGCCCCGAGCGCCAGATGTGCCCGGACGGACTCGTCCGGATTCATGTGCACCGCCTCCATGAACCAGCGCGGCTCATAGGCACCGATGGGCAGCAGCGCCAGCATTGGCGGGCCGAGGCGCGTCCTGACTTGGTCGAAGAATGGGGCCCAGCCCGAATCGCCGGCGAAATAAACGAGGCCCACGGCCGTGCGCAGCATGAAACCACCCCACAGGGTGCGGCTCCGATCCCAGGGCGTGCGGGCCGCGAAATGCTGGGCCGGGGTGCAGATGGCCTCGAGGTTCGGCGCCGGGTGATGGGACTGCCACCAGTCGAGCTCGGTCACCCGGCCGACGCCGCGGGCCTCGAGCCACGCCCGGTTGCCCAGGGTCGTGACAACCGTCGGGCGATGCTGCCGCGCCAGCCACTGTAGCGCGGGGAGATCGAGATGGTCGTAGTGATTGTGGCTGAGCACGACGACGTCGATGCGCGGCAGGTGGGACAGGCCCAGGGCGGCCCGGCGCGCGCGTTTGGGGCCCAGCAGCCCGAACGGTCCGGCGCGCGAGGCGAACACCGGGTCGGTCAGGATGTTCAGTCCGGGCAACTGCAACAGAAAGGTGGAATGGCCGATGAACGTGACCGCCATCCGGCCGGTGGGAATGCCCTCCGGCAAAACCGGCGTCAGCGGCGCCGGCACGGCCCGCGGCCAGCGCGAGCCCTGGCGCAAGACCAGGCGTTGATACCACCAGCGGGGCAGCTCGGAAAACCCGCGGGCTTGGAGGCAGCCGGGCGGATTGAAAAAATGCGTGCCGTCGCAGTGGTCGCTGACGGGAAAAAGGGTGCTCATGGTTTGCGGGTAGGGGCGCTTGCGCTCAAGCGTCCGCGAAGGCCGTTGGGGCAACGGCCCCTACCCCAGTTTCCGTTTCGCCTGCGTCCAATAATCGAGCAGCGCGAGGAAATCCTGCTCCTTCGTCTTGCTGTGGATGACGTAGTCGTAGGAATTGCGCTCGGCGAGCTCGAGCTCGGCGCTCTGCAACCGCCGCTCCAGCTCCTCCGCGCTCACGGCCCCGCGGCCCTGCAGCCGGTCACGGAGCACGGCAAGTGAATCGGGCGCGACAAAAATGGTGACGAGACGCGATTTGAGCAGCGGGAGGCTTTGGGCGGCGGCGCGGATGCTGCGCACGCCCTGCACATCCACGTTGGCAACGAGGCTGGTGTGCGGGAGGCGATCCAGCACGGCGGACTTGAGCGTGCCATAGCGGAATTTCCGGTGCACCCAGGCCCACTCGAGAAAGTCCTGCGCGGCCAGGCGCGCGTCGAATTCCGCCTCGGGGAAAAAATGATAATCGCGGCCCTGGATCTCGTTGGGGCGTGGCGGGCGCGTGGTGGCCGTGATGACGCGCTCGAAACCCGGCATCTCGGAAACCAGGCGGTCGCACAGCGTGCTTTTGCCGACGCCGGCGGGGCCGGCCAGAATCAGCAGCACGGTCTTGGGGGTCGCGGGCATGCTCAGTAGGTGAATGCCGCCGCGGCCGTGGCCAGACCGTAGGACAGCAGGATCGTGCCGACCAATCGCGCGCGCGACGGCTGTTGGAACAGCCACTCGAAGAAGTCGTGCAACCGGTAGGGCGCCGCCGCCAGATACAGGGCCAGGCCCAGACCGAGATAAACGGCGGTGACCATCAGCAATCGTTGCGGGTGCTGGTATTCCATATAGGCGGCGTAGAGCAACGGTTCGGCGGCGAGCAGCATCAGCACGCTGAGCCCGCGCACGGCCAGGAAGTCCGGCGTGTAAATGAAGGCCAGCACGGCCAGCACCCCGAAGGCGATCATCACCGGGCCGGGCGACTTGAAGAAAATCAGGTCGGACTCATTCAGCTGCGAGCAGCGCCAGATGAACCAGACGGCGCCGGCGCCGAAGAACAGCCAGGCGCCGCGGTTCGAGCGCGGCAAGGCGCGGGCGGTTGAACCCACGAGGGAATTGTTCCAGAGCAGCGTCGCGCCGAGCAGCGCGATGAAGAGGCCGGGTAGGAGCGTGGCGAGGAAAAGTGACATGGTTTAGGTCACCACGAAACACACGAAATACACCAAAGGGGAAGATTCATTTTCGTGTGTTTCGTGGTGATCAGGCTTCCACCCCGGCGAGCGCCAGCGAGCCATAAAGCACCGCCGTGGAAGCCCGTTCGATCTTCACCGGCACCAGTTCGCCGATCAACCGCTCGTCGGCGTCGAAATGCACGATGCGGTTGCCACGGGTGCGGCCCATGAATTTGAGGCCTTTCTTGTCCGGGCCCTCAACCAGCACCGCCTGGGTGGTGCCGAGGAGCGTGGCATTGCGGCGGTTGGAATTGGCTTCGAGCTGGCCGAGCAGGATCTGGTTACGCGCCTCCTTCACCGCGTCCGGCACCTGGTCCGCCAGCGTGGCGGCCGGCGTGCCGCTGCGGATGGAATATTTGAAGATATAAGCCATGTCGTAATTGCACGTTTCGAACAGCTCGCGGGTTTGCGCGAAGTCCTCTGCGGTTTCGCCCGGGAAACCCACGATCACGTCCGTGGAGAAATACATGTCCGGCCGCACGGCGCGGAGGGCGGACACGATCTCGAGGTAACGCTCTCGTGAATAGGGCCGGTTCATCTCCTGCAGGATGCGGTTGGACCCCGATTGGAGCGGCAGATGCACGTATTCGCAGAGTTTTTCCAGCCGGCCATAAGCCTGGATGAGATCGTCCTTGAAACCGCGGGGATGCGGCGAGGTGAAGCGGATACGCTTGATGCCCGGGATGGCGTTCACGCGTTCGAGCAGCTGCACGAAGGGCGTCACGCCGCCGGTATGCACGTAATCACGCCGGCCATAGCTGGTGACGATCTGGCCCAGCAGGGTGATTTCGCGAACGCCGCGTTCGGCCAGTTGCGTGCATTCGCGCACGATATCGTCCATCGGTCGCGAGCGCTCATCGCCGCGGGTCTTGGGGACGATGCAGAACGCGCAGTCCATGTTGCAGCCCTGCTGGATGGAGACGAAGGCCGTGATTTGAGGTAGGGCGGCCACTCCGCTGGCCGCCTCGGCGGGGAGCGGAGTGGCCGCCCTACCCGGTTCATCCTGCGGCAGGATATGATCCTTGATCATGTTCTGCGAACCCGCCTCCTCGGCAATATCCACGATGGTCGAGCCGACGGGCACCCCCGCCGCTTGCGCGGCCCGGAGATTGTCGAGGTAGCCCGGCACCTGATGAAATTTCTGAGTGCCCACGATGAGGTCCACGTCGGGCAGGCGGTCGAGCAGTTCGGCGCCGCGATTCTGGGCCATGCAGCCAAGGATCCCGAGAATGAAATCGGGCTGCTTTTTCTTGCGGCCGGAGAGATGGCCGGCCTTGCCAATGGCCTTCTGCTCGGCGGCGTCGCGCACACTGCAGGTGTTGAGCAGCAGGATGTCACACTGGTCCTCGTCCGCGACGATGCGATAGCCCCGGCCGCGCAGGAGCGCCGCGACCGCCTCGCTGTCGCGCTCGTTCATCTGGCAACCGTAGGTCTTGATGTGAACGCGATTCATAATCTCAGGCGGACGTGCCTCAACGAGCCCTCCGAAGCTTCAGCGAAGGAGGGCAGACATACGTCTGGATGTGGACCCGGTTCATGGTGGGACTCGTCGCGCCGAAGCCCAAAGGGCGAAGGCGGATGGGTCTAACTACCCGTCCATCCCGTCCGGTCAACGCGGGAAAAAACCGCCCGAACTCAGTCGTTCCGGCGGCGGCCGGCCCCGGCGCCCCGGCGGTGGTCCGGACCGTATTCACGGTTGAGGCGCCAGGTCTTGAACTCCTCCCAGGCCCAGACGGTGACCAAGGTTAGGACCGCGGCGGCAATCACGAGCAGTAGGGCTTCGAGCCAGCCGAATTTCATGGTTGGCGTGCCCAGGCAGGCCGAGCGGAATAAAACAGGTCCATATCCGGGCAGTAAGTCCGAAAAAAAGACCGGCGGCACAAGCCAGCGGTCCTAGGGAAATTCCTGATTTGAGAAGAACTCAGGCCTTTACGGCGGTGCGCACTTGCCGGCGGCGCCAGAACGCCAGGCCCAGTGCACCCAAGCCGGCGAACGCGGCATAGGTCGAGGGCTCAGGGATGGCGGAGACGCTGAAGTTGTCGGCGTAGGCCGACCCGACGGTGACGGCGGCCGCCATGTTGCTGTTGCCGAAGAGCTCGAAGTTAAAACCGCCGGTGGCGGCGCCGGCCGTCCATTGCGAAATCGGTTTATAGGTGGCCAGGAAGGTGTAGTTGGTCCCATCGAAGCTGTAGTAGGAATTCAGCGCCTAGGTGCCGGCCCCACGCGCGATAAGTCCGCCTCAGCGCGCCAAGCCCTGCGACCGCACCCACAGTGCCGCGCGGGCCACGAGCGCGTTGGCGTGCGGCAGGTCGAGCTTGGCCTTGATGTTCTCGCGGTGCGACTCGATCGTCTTCACGCTCACGCTCAGTGAGGCGGCGATTTCCTGCGTGGAGCGCCCTTGGCCCAGCTGGATGAAAACCTGCAGCTCCCGTTCGCTGAGCGCCGCCAGCTCGTGTTCATCCCGAGAGGCCGGCCGGGCGGAGCGCCCGAGGGCAACCGACTCGCGCAACGCGGCCACAATGGCGGTCGGTCCTTCCAGCTTGGAAACAAAGAAATTAGCCCCGGCTTGCAGCGCCTTCGGACGGTAAACCGCGACCTCAAGCATGGAGAGAACGACAATACGCAAGGCCGGCAGGTCCGCGCGCAGCTCCCGCACCAGTTTCAAGCCGTCGTCATCCTGCAGCATCAGGTCCACCACGGCGGCGTCGGGTCGCAACCGGCCCGCCAAGGAGCGGGCCTCGGCGGCATTGTCGGCCTCCGCGCAGACCTCCAGGTCGGGTTCATTCTTCAGGGCGGCGACGACCCCGGTGCGAAAAAGCGGGTGATCGTCGACCACCAGCACGCGCAATCTTGAAATGGCTTTGTCGTGGTTAATAAGAGGCGGAATGAGTGCAGAATACCCGCCCCGACAAGCGGTATCTTGCAGGAAAATCGCCCTCCTTGTCCGGCTAAGTAGAAAACAAACAAGTCACTGTAAGACAGCAAATTATGTAACTATTTTATACCGCCAGATAGGGTGTCCAGCGCGTCTTGGCAACGGCGCCACCAAGGCGCGGCTTCCTCCGGCCGGCCGGTGGTCGCGGCCTCCTCCAGTCCGGTGCAGGCCGCAAACAAGGCATCGGCCCGCACCACCAAGGCGCTGTTGCGCAGGTAGTGCGCGCCGGCCCGCACCCGCGGCCAGTCGGCTGAGGCCATCGCCGCGGCTAATTCAGCCCGTTTGCCGGGCAGTTCCCGCAAAAACTCCATCTGCAGTTCTCGCTGTAACTCCGCCGGCGGATCAAAAGAGGACTTGGAATGGAGCGCGCTGGGCGGACGCCCGGCGACCGCCGCCCAGAGTGCGTCGAGCGCCACGGGTTTCACCAGGAACTCATTCATGCCCATGGCCAGCGCTCTGGTGCGGTCGGCCACCCCGGCGTGGGCGCTGACGCCGACAATCCTGACGGTAGGGACCACCTCGCGGAAACGCCGCACAAAGTCAGTGCCATCACCGTCGGGGAGCGCGAGATCGAGCACGATGATTTCGGGTGCATCCGTGGCGACCCGGGCGAGCGCGGCGGCGCCGTTTCCGGCGGCATGACAGATCGCACCCCGCTGGGTGAGGGCGGAAATGAAAAGGTCCCGCACCAGCCGGTTGTCATCCACGACGAGCACGCGAGGGGCGAACCCTGGCGTGGGCCCGGGCTGGGCGTGAACCAGCGCCGGAGCGCCGGTCGGGGCCACGAGGATAGTGGCGGTGAAGCCGCTCCCGCTCCGGCCATCGCTTTCGACGGTGATATTGCCGCCCATGGCGCGGCACAGCGCGGCGGACAGGGCCAGGCCAAGCCCCGAACCCTCCTTCTCCGCCGTGTGGGCCAGCCGCGTGAATGGACTGAACAGCCGGCTTTGTTGCTCCGGCGAAATGCCCGGGCCGGTATCATGCACCGCCAACATTAACAGGAGCTTTCCAGCCGTCGCCGGGCCGGCGTGCAGGGAAACCGTAACTGTTCCGCGATCAGTGAACTTGATGGCGTTGCCAGCGAGATTGATGAGCACCTGGCGCAGCCGACCGTCATCGGTCTCGACCCACGGAGGAACATCGTTGCCCATTTCAAGGCGGAGGCTGAGGCCCTTGGCCTCGGCCCGCGGACGCAGACTCTCGATCGTCTGACCAACCAGTTCCGCCGCCGCCACCGGTTGAAGGATGAGCTGAAAAGAGCCCGCCTCCACCGCACTCAGGTCGATGAGATCGTTGATCAGCCGGGTCATCAGCTCGCCTTGCTGCCGAAGGGCGGTGAGGCGGATGCGGCTTTTTTCGTCGGATAAGTCGGGCAACAGCAATTCGGTATAGCCCAGGATGCTCTGCAACGGGGTGCGCAACTCGTGGCTGACATTGGCCAGGAAGGTCGTCTTGACCCGGCTGGCCTCGGCGGAAACCGCCGCCGCCCGCAAAGCGGTTTCGCGTTCGCGGGTGCCCTGCCGCTGCACGACCACCAGAGAAAGCAGCACCAGCCCCAAGGCGGTGATCAGAAACGGGGCCGCCCGCCACCGGCGCTCGACGCTCAGGAAATATTCCCGGCGCACGCAGTCGAGCCAGCCGAGCATCCGGCCGTCGGGAGCGACGATCGGGGCGCGGCAATAATAGTCATAACCGATTTCCGGCACCGGCGACTCCTCCACATAAGGTTCCTTTTTGGCCCATTGGGCGAGGTCAGCGGGCGTCGCGCGGCGCAGCAATTCGACCGGCCCGGGGGCTTTGTTGGACGACAGCGCATTGACCAGCCAGCCGTCCCGGATGAGCAGGATGCGCGCCTCGGCGAGAAAGGGCGTGGAAACCAAAACCTCCCGCAGTCGCTGGTGAGCCGGGTCCACCACCCCGCTGGCGAGCCAGGCGGATTCCGCCGGCGCGGGCTCACCGGCGGCGGATTTCCACGCGATGGAAAATCCCGGGTCATGCAAGGGCGTGAGCAGCACGGGATCAAAAACCAGGGCATGGGCGGCCGTGGTGCGCAGCCGGTTTTGTTGGATTTCGCGACGGTTGTCGCGGCCGGTTTGGATGCCGAAGGCGAGACCGGCGGCGAGGAACAGAACGGCCCCGACGCCAAACCAACGGGCATCCCGCCGAAAGGCGGCTTGGGTGCTGGCCGTGACGCGGGGCCACAAGCCGCGGATCAGTCCACCCAGCATGAGCGCCCCGAGGAGCATCTGAAAAACGGCCGCCCCCAGGCCGATGGGCGCCGGCGGCCCGTTGCGCTGGATGGAATTCAGCAGCAGGGCGAACGGACCCACCGGGGACAAGGCCGGCAACAGCGCAGCCAGGATCAAACCAAGTCGTGACAGGCTGAGGCCCTCTGTCTGTTTCCACAGGCCGATCACCCCCAGGACGGGCAGCACGGCGAGCAGCAGGCCGCCGTTGATTGGATCCACGACATGGACCCCGGTCACCACCACCATTCCGCCGATCGGCAGCCAGCGAAGCCTCGGCCGGCCCGTCCGGCGCGCGGCCACCCACCCCCATCCCGCGGTCAGGGCGGCCAGGGCGCCGCCCATGAGGACGTCGCCCAGCCAATACGGATCGATCAACGCCGGTTTGTAGGTTGAAACGGTCCCGGGCACCAGCCGCTCGAGAAAAATGTCGAAGGTGGGGTTGAACATGCCGAACTGGATCACGGCGAGGGCAATGGCCGCGCCCGCCGCGCCCGGAAACCACACCCAGGCGCCCCGTCGCGCGGGGTGACGCCACCACACAATCAGCCCGATGCTCCAGACCAGCAGGGAGAAGAACCAGAAAAAATCCTGATGCACACTGATCCGGCCGATCAGGTGGTGGGCGTTGTGCAGCAGCGGAGGGTTTTCCATGGAAACAGCGAGGCAGGCTTGCGCGGTTTTTTTGCCCCGACAAGCTGCATCCCGCATGAGATTCGCCCCCTTGGCCTTCCTTTTCGCCGCCGGCCAGATCGTCGCGGCCCCCGAGGCGCTGGTAATCATCGCCGGCGACCAGCACTCGGCCTACGAGCGCACGGCGCAGGTGGTCGCGACCGTGGACCGGCTGAAGGCGGTGCACCCCGGACTGCCGCTGGCCATCCTGCTCAACGGCGACACCCTCGAATACGGCAACATTGTCGCCCGCCGCAGCGCGGGCGCGGTGGACTTCGCGATGTTCGCCGCCCTCGCCCGCCGCGCGCCGACCATCGTCAACATCGGTAACCATGAACCGGAGTTTTATGATCTCGCCGAGACCGTGGCCCGCCTGCGGGCGGGCGGCGTCACCGTGGTCTGCAACATCACGAATCGCGCCACCGGGCGGCTCTTTGCGCCGGCTTCGGCGAAAATCAAGCTCGGCCGCGACGAAGCCGTTGTGATCGGCGTGAGCACGGACAATCTCTCCACCTACCGCGTGGCCATCCGCCCGTCGCTGGATCTGGCCGATCCGGTCGGGTGGGCGCGGAAGAATTTCCCCAAGCTATTGGAGGTGGAGCGCCTTGACCCCAAGGCGCTGGACGATGTGCGCGGCCTGGAAAAGCGCGTTGAGGTCAACGCACTCCACCGCAAGGCACCGCCTCCGCTCGCCATCGTGCTCAGCCACGCCGGCATCAAGGCCGATCGCGGCCTGCTGCCGCTCGTGCCGGACGGCACGCTCTTTGCCGGCGCCCATGACCACCAACGGTTCATCCATCCGCTCGGCCGCGGTGCCTATGTGCACTCCGGTTCATGGAATGAATACCTGTCACTGGCCTGGCTGCATCGCGATGAAGCCGGCCGGCCTCGTTGGGTGGTGGAGCAGATCCGTCTGCACGCGGACGGAGCCGCGGACGCGGAACTGGCCGCGCTCATCCGGGAGACGCGAACCAAACATCTTACGCCCGAAGATACCGCGGTGGTGGGCCGGACCGCCGCCGCCCTCGGCCCGGCTGAGGCGGCGCGGCTTGTCGTGGGAGCTTTGCGCACGGCGGCAGGAGTGGATGCGGCTTTTATCGGCAACACGACCTTCGGGGCCGGACTGCCGGCCGGCAACGTGTCCCGCGAGGCATTCGATGCCTGCGTGCGGTTCGACGGCCCCATCTTCACCGCCGAGGTGGGCGGTGGGCGGCTGCAAAACCTGCTGGCCGCGGCCAATCTCGGGCCGGAGACCCCGTTTGCGCAGCGCCGCGGGGAATTTTCCTTTGCGGATGGTCCGGCGGCCATCGATCCGGCCCAAACCTATCGAATCGCCACCACGGACTGGGGCGCGAAGAATACGGCCCGTTACTTTGGCGAGCCGGCGATCACCTGGCGGGAACAGCCTGGATTGAAGCTAAAGGCGGCCGTGCTCGGCAAACTAACCGGCACCGATGTCGCGCCCCCGGGTCGTTGAAGGGATGCAAAAACGAGTTTGGGGCCTGCTGCTCCTCTGTGGGGTGGCCTGCGCCGCTGCGGAACCCGCCCCGCCGGCCAAACCCGCCGCGGAAACCCAGCCCGAAAGCCTGCTCACGGCCGCGCAGCAGCTTTTCGAGGAATATGCGCCGGATGAGATCAAGGAGCGTTTCGAATTTCCCTCGGAAAAGGAATGGGACGAGTTTGCCGGCCGGCTTCAACAGGCGCTCGAAAGCAACGATCTCCGCCGGCTGGCCTCTTACGAGCCGGAGGCCCGGGCGGCCCTCGCGGCCTTGCAGCTGTTGCCGGAATACCACGATTACGCGGATTGGCTGGCCGAGCGGCTGGATTACATCGAGGTCGCGAAAAAAACGGTCAGCCCGCGCCCGCCCAAGCGGCCGATTCCCCCGCCGCCGGTAATTTCCGGTCCGGGGACGGTCGCGCCCACCCCGCCCCTTGATATTCCCCACTACGAGCCTTGGCTCGAGCGGATGCGTCAGCGTCCGGCCCCCGGTCGCGCCGCGGCGCTGCTGCCCAGGATACAGGCGGTGTTCCGCGAGGAAGGCCTGCCCCCCGCCCTGGTCTGGCTGGCCGAGTCCGAATCGACCTTCAACCCGTCCGCGCTCAGCCCGGTGGGCGCCAAGGGGCTTTTTCAATTGATGCCGGAGACGGCAAAAAGCCTTGGCCTGCAGACGTTCCTGCCTGACGAACGGACCAACCCGGAAAAATCCTCCCGCGCGGCCGCCCAGTATCTGCGCCACCTGCACGCGCGTTTCGGTGACTGGCCGCTGGCGCTCGCGGCCTACAACGCTGGCGAGGGCCGGGTCCGGCGGATCCTGACGAAACAAAACGCCAAAACCTTTGCGGAAATCGCGGACAATCTGCCTGCCGAGACACGGATGTATGTGCCCAAGGTGCTGGCGACCATCGAAGTTCGCGCGGGCATCACGCCGGAAAACCTTCCGGCTCCGCGGGCCTGAGTCCGCCTCGACCTTTCCCGCGGCGGTTCTTTCAACAAAACCGCCTCGCTTCGGGGGCGGAGATTCGTTTGCTGGCAGCCCATGGGATTCTTCGACCGCAAGCCCGCCGACAAGCCGGAGGTTCCGCCCACCCCGCCCGTGACGGAAAAAACCAGCACGGCCGGTGGCGTCCTGCCGCAACTGGCGGCGGCGCGCGAAAAGCTGAAGGCGAAGGATGTCCCTGCCGCGATGGCGATCTATGAAGGCGTGTTGGCCGGGGCGGGCGACCGGGCCGATGTGCTCGTCACCATCTCGGGTGACCTCGGCACCGCGGGCCACGTCAAGGAGCTCATCGAACTGCTGGCACCGCGCTATGATGTCCAGAGGCATGGCGCGGCCGCGGGCATCAACCTCCTTCAGGCCTATCTCGTCACCCGCAACGCGGAGGCCGCCCAACACCTGCTGGACCTGCTCTTCTCCCTGGAGCGGCCCGAACTGGAGGCGCGGCTGGTGGGTTTTTCCAACGCGGTGGCCGAGCTTTTTGTCAGCGAGACCGAGGCGGCGGATCAACAACCGATGACGGAGACCCAGGCCAAAATCAGCCTGGTCAGCATCGGCAAGCCGATCTGGTTCTACGGGCTGGAGGCAATCGCGCCGCACCTCTTGCCGCGCAAGGAAGGCCGGCTGCGCCGCGTGGCCTTTGCGCAGTGTGCCCTGTTGGGCCTCGACGATGCCGGCGCCCGCGCGGCGCAGCCCGAGGAGGCGTTGGGCCGCCTAAGCCGCGGATTGCCGCTCTGGTTCGCCGAGACATTTGCCTACAGCGCGGGCTATGAACCGGTCGCGGTGATCGGCGCCTCGGATCGCCGGCATTACGCGCTTTTTCCCACCGAATGGGTGGCGGAGAACGTCCGTCAGTTGCACGACACGACCGAGGGTGGAGTGGACTACGTGGTCACCAGTGCGTTGCGGAATCGCAACGACGACTTCGAACTCAGCGTCCGCATCTGGGAAGTGAAGAAATACCGCGAGTTGAAGGTGTTCACCACCCGCTGGACGCCCTCGGACGCCGATGGCGAGCTGCAGAAATTCCAGGAGCTGGTGCGCGGCTACATGGAGTGGACGGCGCTGCCCGCGGGCAGCGGCCTCGCCTACACGGCGCCGGCCGCACCCTTGGTTTATGTGCATGCCCTCGGGGCAGCCCTCACGTTTTTCCTGGGGGAAAAAGGCGTGCTGGCCCCGGAGCAGATGCCGCCTGGCACGGAGGCGTTGCTCCAGTCCGCGCGGGCCAATGCGGACGATCCGCGGGCTCAGCTCACATTGGTGGCCGCGTTGCTGCGGCTCAAGGCGCAGGGCATCACGCCCGATCCGGCCGCCTTCCAGCACGCCAGCGTCTGGCTCGCCTCGCCCGCGGCGCAAGCCGCGGACGTGGCGGCGCTGATCATGAAGCTGGCGTGAGGGCGGTGTCTCAAAAATCCTTCTCGTTCTCTTTCTCGTAATCGTTCTCCCGGATTCCCTTTCGGAAAAGAGAACGAGAAAGATTAAGAGAAAGAGAACGAAGTGGTGGCCTAACAAAAAGGCCCGGCTTGGGGCCGGGCCGAAGGATGAATGACAATTACGCCTGGCCGCGCCGAAATTCCGCCGTGGCGGAACGAAGGCGCTTACGGGTGCTTGGCGTTGTAGTAGGCGATGAAGTCGGCGGTCAGGTCGAGCTCCGGCTTGGCATCGAGCAGGGCTTCACCGAGCTTGGCGATGTCGAACATCAGGCTGATGTCGCGCTCCTGGGCAAACAGGCGCAGCTCCTTGCCTACCTCGGTGGCGACGGGGCCCTGGGTCTCCTGCTGGCGCTTGCTGAAGGCCTGCTGGGCGGCCTGTTGCTTGGTCTGCAACTCCTGCTGGAGGGCGAGGCCGGCGGTCTGTTTTTCATCGATGGCCTTGGCATCGGGAGCCGCATCGGCGCGGAGCTTGTTGAGCTCGCCGACGATGGTGCGGAGCTTTTCCTGCAGCAGGGAAAGCTCGCTCTGCTGGGAGCTGAACTCGAGTTCGAGGGACTGGTAGACCTTCACCAGCTGCTTGATGCCGGTGCTGGGCTCGAGGAAGGCGCCGCTGTTGACGTAAGCCACGCGAGCGGGCTCGACGGCCTTGATGACCGGGGTTTTGGCGGGCTGCGCCGACAGCGAGGCGGTCAGGGCGGTGGCCAGGAGGGTGAGAACCGATAGGCGAAAGAATTTCATGAGATGGTGACACGTAGAGGTCCGGGGGAGTTTGGCAAAGGTTAAATCATGTCGGTTTTCTGAGGGTTTTCAGGATATGCGAATGGAAACCAACCCGTCCGGAGGCCGGCTTCCACCCAAGCCTAGGACCTGGCGGTCGCCAGCTGGCCGCATCCTGCCGCGATGTCTATCCCCCGCCGCTGCCGGATGGTGCTGGGGAGGCTGTATTCCCTGAGGATATGCTGGAAACGGCGGGCCGCTTCCTGGCCGGTGGGGATGCCGCCGTAGCCGGCCGTCGGGTTCAGCGGGATGAGATTAACCTGGGCGTTCTGGCCCTGCAGGAGCCTGCCGACGGCATGCGCCTGGTCGGCGGAATCGTTTTTCCCCTCAATCAGCGTCCACTCGTAGAAGATGCGGCGTTGTTGCTTCGCGATATAGTAGCGGCAGGCGTCCATCAATTCATCAAGCGGCCACTTTTTGGCTACCGGCACGAGGGCCGCGCGTTCCTCCTGGGTGGCACCGTGCAACGACACCGCGAGGTGGATCGGCCGGCCTTCGTCGGCGAGCCGAATGATGCCCGGCACCACGCCGACGGTGCTCAGCGTAATCTGTTTTGTGCCGAGGGAGAGGCCGGCCGTGTCGCACAGGATTTCCGTGGCCGTCATCACGGCATCGTAATTGTGCAGCGGCTCGCCCATGCCCATCAGGACAATGTTGCGCAGGCGTTCTGGCCGGTAGGGCGAATTCTCCGGATGAGTCGCGCGTGCGTTCGGCTCGTCGGGGGCGACTCGCCCTACCCGCAGCACGCGGTTCACGTGCAGGGCCTGCGCGACAATCTCGCCCGCACTGAGGTGGCGGGCAAAGCCCATCTGGCCGGTGGCGCAGAACACACAGCCCATGGCACAACCGGCCTGCGTGCTGATGCAGGCGGTCACGCGTCTGGTATAGCGCATGAGGACGGTCTCGATGCTCCGTTCATCCGGCAGCGCGAGGAGGTATTTGCGCGTGAAGCCGTCGGCGCTGTGGGTCTCGGTTGCCACCGGCAGCCGGGTGAAGACCATCCCCTGCCCGGCCTGGCGGCGGAAACGCGCCGGCAACTCCGGCATGTCGGCCCAGTTCTCCACGCCTTCCAAATAGACATAGGCCCACAACCGGGCGGCGTGCACCGGGCTGAAGCCCCAGCGCACGACCTGCAGGCGCAGGGCCTCGCGGGTCAGGTCGTGGAAGTTAGCGCAGGGGGACATATGTTTTTGTAGGTCGGGGTTTACCCCCGACACAAGCTATGTCGGGGGTAAACCCCGACCTACAGATTGCCAGCAGAGAATTTCGTGTTACGAATTTCCCGCATGGCAAAAGTCATCCTGGCGGGCGGCAGCGGTTTCCTGGGGCGGGCGCTCGGCCGCGCCCTGTCCGCGGCCGGCTGGGAGGTGGTGGTGCTGACGCGCGACACGGACCGGGTGCCGCCGTGGGACGACATGCCGGCGCTGCGCGCGGTGATGTGGAATGGCGAGACCGGTGGCGCCTGGGCGGCGGAGCTGGAGGGCGCCGCGGCGCTGGTGAATCTCGCCGGGCGGAGCATCAACTGCGTCCACTCGCTGGAAAACAGCCGCGAGATCCTCGAGTCACGGCTCAACGCGGTGAAGGCCCTCGGCAAGGGCTATGCCCGCGCCAAAAATCCGCCGCCGGTCTGGGTGCAGTGCAGCGCCACGGGTTTTTATGGCAACGCCGGCGACCGGTTCTGCGAGGAATCGCTACCGCCTGGTCCGGGATTTCTCGCGGAGGTTTGCCGCCGCTGGGAGGAGGCGTTCGCCGCACTTGATCTGCCGGAGGTGCCACGCCGCGTCGTGTTGCGCCTGGGCCCCGTGCTCGACGCGAAGACCGGTCCGTTTCCCGCGATGCTCGGCCTGACCAGGAGATTCGCCGGCGGTGCCGCCGGCAGCGGCCGCCAGTTTTTGAGCTGGGTGCACCGCGACGATGCGGTCGCGGCGTTCGCAGCGGCGCTCACCCAGCCGGGGATGTCCGGCGTCTACAATGTCTGCGCTCCCGGCGCGGTGACCAATGCCGAGTTCATGCGCGAGCTGCGCGCGGCGGTCGGCCGGCCGTGGGTCCCGCCCGCCCCGGAGTTCGTCGTGCGGTTCATCGCCGAACACCACTTCTTCACCGACGGTAACCTGGCGCTGCACGGCCAGCGGTGCGCGCCACAGAAGCTCCTCGCGACGGGCTTCAAATTCAAGCATCCGGCCGTGGGTGGCGCGATCCGCGACCTGTTGGGAAAATGAGCGGGAATTAGCCACGAAAGAACGCAAAGGCTGATGACGGCAGGTCGCGTGTGCGTCGCGCCTATGGGCGCGCGGAACATGCTGCCAGCGGGACAAAACCCTTGCGTTTTTTTGTGGCCAATTCGGATCGATCCTGACGCGTTGCCTTTTGGCGCAGGTCCGGTCACCCTGCGGCCATGCTCGAGTGGCTGACCAAGTTTCTGCTGGCCTTCATTCCGCTGTTCGTGGCCATCGACCCGATCGGGTTGGCGGCCATTTTCCTTGGGCTCGGCCAGAATATTGCGGCGGAGCGCCGGCAGAAGATTGCCGCTCAGGCGACGTGGACGGGCGGTCTGGTGGCGCTGGGCTTCCTGTTTCTCGGCCAGAGTGTGTTCAAGGCGCTGGGCATCTCCGTAAGCGACTTTCAGATCGCCGGCGGCCTGATTCTTTTCATCCTCGCGGCCAAGGACCTCGTGCAGTCCGCCGCCGAGCCGGAAAAACTGCCGGAGGATTTTGGCGTGGTGCCGCTCGGCATGCCGCTCATCGCCGGGCCAGCCTCCATCACCACGTTGCTCGTGCTGGCACAGAACCAGGCCATCGGCCTGCCGGTCATCCTGGTCGCGCTGGCGGTCAACCTCGGGCTCGTGGTGCTGGTGCTGCACTACAGCGAATGGTTAGGCCGCAAGGTGGGCGCGACCGGCATGCGCGCCATCTCGAAGATCATTGCAATGCTCCTGGCGGCCATCGCGGTCAGCATGATCCGGCAGGGCTGGAGGAATTGATGATGCCTTCAAAACACGCGCATAACCCGGATTGTCATTCTGAGCACAGCGAGGAATCCATCAGGATGCGAACAGGCCCGTGGATCCTTCGCTGCGCTCAGGATGACAGCCGGCGAATGATGCCTTCCGGGATCAAACACGTGCTCGCTACGCTTTTACTGCTGGGGGGCCTCGCCACCGCGGCGGGCAATCCGCTGCAAAGCGCCGTCGATCAGGCGGTCGCGGGCACACTCGCGGAGTTCACGGGCCCCGCGCTCAAACCCGAACAGCTCGCGGTCACGGTCATCGACCTGCGCGGAGCCGCTCCGGTGCACGCGCATTCCCGCGGCGACGAACGTTTCTACCCGGCAAGCGTCATCAAGCTCTTCTTCCTGGCCGCCACCCACCGCTGGCTGGAGGACGGCCGGCTCGCCGACACGCCGGAGTTGAGGCGCGGCATGAGCGACATGATCGTCGATTCGTCGAACGACGCCACGAACTACCTTGTCGATGCCCTGACCGGCACGACCGGCGGCCCCGAGCTCCCGGCCGACGAGCTGAACCGCTGGAGCGAGCAACGCGGCGCCGTCACCCGATATTTCGAAGCACTCGGCTACCAAAATGTGAACGCCAAGCGGAAAACCTGGGGCGACGGTCCCTTCGGCCGGGAGAAGCAGGACATGACGGCGCATCCGCCGGCGCGGAATTATCTTTCGACCAACGACACCGCCCGCCTGTTCATCGAGATCACCGCCGGCCGTTGTGTCACACCCGCACGCTCGGCGGAGATGCTTGCGTTGATGGCGCGCGATCCCTTCACGACTTCAACCGATCCGGACAACCAAAGCGTCGGATTCACCGGTCCGGCCCTGACCCCCGGGATGAAATTGTGGTCGAAGGCCGGCTGGGTCAGTTGGGCGCGGCACGATGCGGCGCTCATCGAACTGCCGGACGGAGGGCGGATCATCATTGTGACCTTTACCGACGGCCGGGAGCACGCCAACAACCGGGCGATCATCCCGGCGGTGGCGCGGCGGATTCTGGCGGGATTGCCTTGAGGTGGAACGCGACCTCCGGGCGCGTTTTCAGGATGCGCCCCTTATTTTCAGAATTCACAGCCAACAAACCCGTCCGGAGGCCGGGTTCCACCCCTACCCCTGGAACGTCGTCAGCAGATCAGCGTAGATTTTCGCCGAATCGGTCAGGTCCTTGAGCCGGGCGCGTTCGTCAACCGCGTGGTAGTCCACCCCGCTCGGCCCGTAACCGATCGTCGGGATCTTCAGGACCTGGGCGAAGAAATGCATGTCATTGAAACCGGTCGAGACCATGAATTTCGCCGGTCGCCCGCGGACGCGCGCCACGCTCGCCTGCATGGCGGCAAACAGCGGGTGTGTCGGCACGGTGTAGCAGGAGTGGTTGTCGGAGATCTTCTCGATGCTGATCCGGCACTGCGGGATCCTCCGGGCCGCGGCGCGGAGGATCCCGCGGAGTTCGCGCTCGACGGCCCGCACGCTCTCGATCGGCAGCACGCGGCGGTCGATGGTGAAGCTGGCGGCGGCGGGCACGGTGTTGACCTTGCCGCCTTCGCCGGAGGCGAACACGCCGCCGAGGTTGATGGTGGGATGTCGGCGCTGGCCGTCGGGCGTGACGAAGGTGCGCCGGGCGAGCAACTGCTTGTAGCCGTTGAGTGCGAGGACGAGGGCGGACATCTTTTCGAGCGCATTGACGCCGGCTTCGGGCGTGGACCCGTGCGCGGCGCGACCGTGGACGCGAACATTGAGCCACACGACGCCGTTGTGCCCGCAGCACACGCCGTCGCCTTCGCCGCCCTCGCCCACCACGGCATAGTCGGCACGCAGCTGGCCGTGGCTGGCCACCCAACCGGTGCCGAGCGCGCTGTCCGTTTCCTCGTCGGCGGTGAAGGAGACCTCGACATTGAAGGCGGGCTTCGCGCCGGTGGCGCGCAGGGCCTTCAGGGCAAAGACGATGCTGGCGATGGCGCCCTTCATGTCGGCGGTGCCGCGGCCGTAAATCCAGCCTTTCTCCACCACGGGATTGAACGGGCTGCCGTGCCGCCACGCGCCGGAGACCGGCACGACATCGTAATGCGCGTTGAAATGCAGGGTCTTTTTCGCGCCGGCGTCCCAGAAGCCGATGACATTGTAGCGAGGATAATCCAGCAGCTCCGGCAGGGTCTTTTTCTGGAGCGCGCGGGGCACGGGCAAACGGCGCACCTGCAGGCCCAGTTCGCGCAAGGTCGCGGCGAGCAGGGTGGTGATTTCGCCGTAGTTTTCGCCGGGGGGATTGACCGTGCGCAGCCGGATGAGCCTTTGCAGGAAGCCGGCGAGATCGGCCTGGTGGCGGTCGAGGTAGCGGGCGGGCGACATTATGAAAGCGTGCTCTTTCTTCGTTCTCATACTCTTACTCGATCAGTGAGAAGGAGAATGAGTAAGAGAACGAGGCCGATTACTGGCCGAAGCCCGCGTAAATGAGTTTCACCGCCACCAGCGAGGCCATCACGAGAAAAACCGGCCGCACAAAGCGGGCGCCCCGGGTCATGGCCAGGTGGGCGCCGAGACGGCCGCCGAGCAACTGCCCCGCGCCCATGACGAGCCCGGGCAGCCAGGCCACGGTGCCCGCCACGGCGAAAAATCCCAGGGCGGCCAGGTTGCTGGCGAAATTCATCACCCGGGCGTGACCGGCCGCCCGGACGAAGTCGTGGCCTAGCACGGTGACAAACGCGATGGTCCAGAACGAGCCGACGCCCGGGCCGAAGAAGCCGTCATAGAACCCGAGGGCCAACCCAAACAACAGGTAGAACGGGAGCTGCTCCAGCCGGTGGTGCCGGCTGGTTTCGCCGAGCTTGGGCCGGAAGATCATGTAGACCACGATGGCCCCGAGCAGCCACGGGATGAGCGCCCCGAGGAACTGCGGGTCGATCCGCCGCACCGTGAAGGCGCCGCCCAGCGCGCCGAGCGCGGTCAGGCCGAAACCCAGGCCGCATTCGCGCAGGTCCACGGCGCCGCGCCGGGAGAAACTCCACACCGCCGAGCCGGAGCCGAAGGTGCCCTGCAGCTTGGCCGTGCCGAGGGCCAGCGGGGCGGGCAGCCCGAAGCCGAGCAGCGCCGGCAGGGCGATCAGGCCACCGCCGCCCGCGATGGCGTCCACCGTGCCCGCGACCAACCCGACGGCAAACAGCACGAGCAAGGCCCAGGGCGGCAGGTCGGGAACGGGTGGCATGGCGGGGATTCAGCGTGCAGGCCGCGGATGATTTTGACAGCGCGGAGTGCAGGGTCAGCATGCGGGCACTATGGCACTGGCTGACATGCGAAAGGATTACAGTCTGGCGGGGTTGCTCGAAAAGGATCTCGCGAAAAACCCGTTCCGCCAGTTCGAGCAGTGGTTCCAGGAGGCCGAGGCCGCGAAGATCCCCGAGCCCAACGCCATGACCCTGGCCACCACCGGCCGTGATGGCCGGCCCGCGGCCCGCACCGTGCTGCTCAAGGCCTGCGACGGCCGCGGTTTTGTGTTCTACACCAACTATGAGAGCCGCAAGGCCCGCGAGCTCGATGCAAACCCCCACGCCACCCTGCTCTTCCCGTGGGTGGCGATGGAGCGCCAGATCATCGCCGAGGGCGCGGTGGTGCGCGTGACTCGCGAGGAGTCGGGGGCTTATTTCCACAGCCGACCGCGCCCAAGCCAGTTGGCCGCGTGGGCCTCGCCGCAAAGCATCGTGGTGGCGGGCCGCGCGGTCATCGAGGAAAGTTACCGCGTGGTGGAGAAGAAATACGAGGGGCGCGAAGTGCCGCTGCCGCCCAACTGGGGCGGATTCCGGCTCGCGCCGGAGACGGTCGAGTTCTGGCAGGGCCGGCGCAGCCGGCTGCACGACCGGCTGCGTTACCGCCGCGAGAGCAGCGGTGACTGGGTGATCGAACGGCTCGCGCCCTGACCCGATGCCCGCCAAGAAAGCGAAGCCGCGCCGGGTCCAGGCGGCGGCCTCCGTCCCGGCGCTGCCACCCATCATCGGCGCCCTGTCCGGCACCCTTGCCGCCTTGGGCGACGCGGCGGTGGTCACGCGCGATCAGTGGCAGGGCGGCGGCGTGGATATCATCCTGGCCAACGAGAAATTTGCCGAACTCACCGGCTATGCCGCCGGCACCCTGCCCGGCCGGAACACCCGGCTGCTCCACGGGCCGCGCACCGCCCTGCTGGCCCCGGGCGCGCCGCCGGGTGGCCGGCTCGCGGCGGGCGAGGGCTGGCTCTACCGGCAGGGGGGCGCCAGATTTTTCGCGGCGTGGAACTTCTCCCCCATCCTGTCCAAGGATCAACCGACCGGCTGCCTGGTCGGCATCTACCGCGACATCTCCGAGAGCCGGCGCCTGCGCGAGGCCCTGCTGCAGTCGCAAAAACTCGACACCGTCGGCCTGCTGGCCGGCGGCGTCGCGCACGATTTCAACAACCTGCTCTCCGTCATCAACGGTTACTGTGAGATCCTCGGGGCCAAGCTCGCGGGGGTGCCCGCGGCGCAAAAGGACCTGCAGGAAATCCACCGCGCGGGCCTCAAGGCCTCGGCGCTGGCCCGGCAGATCCTGGAGTTCAGCCGCCGGCAGGAGACGGAGGTCAAGGTCGTCAATTTCAACACGCTCATCCGGGAGGTCGCCGAGATCATCCGGCGGGTGGCCGGTGAGGAGATTGTCGTGGAACTGCGGCTCGCCTCCGACCTGGGCAACGCCCGCATCGATCCCGCCCATTTTCAGCGCGTGCTGCTCAACCTTTGTTTCAACGCCCGCGAGGCCATGGCCCGCGGCGGCAAGCTCACCATCCGCACCTGCAACCACCGCGTGCTGACCGCGACCGACCGCCGCACCCCGGAGATGGGCGACGGACTTTACGCGGTCATGCAGGTCACCGACACCGGGATTGGCATCGAACCGGTGGCACTGAAAAACATCTTCGAACCCTTCTTCACGACCAAGACAAGCGGCACCGGTCTCGGCCTGCCGACGGTGCTGGGCATCGTGCGGGAGAACGGCGGCCACATCGCCGTGCAGAGCCGGCTTGGGGCCGGCACCACGTTTGAGGTTTTCCTGCCGGAGACCGCCGAACCGGAGCAGACCTCCATCACCAAACTCGGCACCCTGCCCACGATGCGGGGCACCGAGCGGGTGCTCATCATTGAGGCGGATGATATCCTGCGCAAAATGATCGCGGGCATCCTGGCCACCGATGGCTACCGCGTGACCGAGGCGGCCAATCCCGAAGCGGCGGCCGCCGCCATCTCCGCCGCGCCACCACCGCAGCTGGTGCTCGTGCACAGCCACACCAAGGCCGGGGCGGCCCTCGTGCGCCGGCTTCACGCCGTTAATTCGCAGTTGCGAGTGGTCAGCACTTCGGCGACGTCCCCCGCCGCCCTGCTCCCTGATTTTCCACCCGGGGCGCTGGTCCACCTGCCCAAGCCCTTTGCCCTGAGCACGCTGCTCCTCAAAGC
>JBKJRX010000083.1:0-5676 GCA_046593155.1 Lacunisphaera sp. | reverse complement strand
CGTCGATCCACCGGCCCAGGGCCGTGCGGCCGGAGGGCTGCATGCGGTAGATGTGGTCGGCGAAGCGGTAGCTGCCAGAATTGAGGATGCCCTCGCGCGCCATATCGCTCAAGGTGGCCAGGTAATAAACCGGCAGCCAATGCAGGCGGCCTTCGCGCAGCAGTTTGCGGGTGAGGCTGCGTGCGCGCCGCGTGCGGTTGTTGGCGAGGATCTGCGCCGAGGCGATCACGTCAAAGGACTCTCCGGGGTCCGCCCGCCGCCGCAGGAAACCGACGAGGAGAAACAGCCAGAAGGCGATGAAGCCCCACGGCACGGCGGGCGTGCCATGCGCGAAGCCCAGCCAGATCAGCGTGTCGATGACGGCGCCCAGCGTGAGGCTGGCCACGGCGAGCAGGGCCCAGAGGGCACTGGGCTTGCGGTCGCGCAGGCCCACGGCGCACAGGGCGAGGCCGGCGGCGGCGTAGAGGTAGAAGATGCCGTAGAGCCACGGGTGGATGCGCTCGTAGCCGGCAAAGATATAGGGCGTGGCGAACTTCAGCGGCAACAGCACGGTGAACACGATCGCGACCAGGGCGCCAACCCGTGCCATGCCGCCCCGCCGGTAACGCAGCAGGCCCGGCAGGAACCAGGTGAACAGCGCCGGGGCCAGGCTGATCGGCCACTGGATGAAAAACAAACGCACCCACTGGTTGTGGCTGGCAAAGCCCGGCGAGAAATTGTCGCCGAAAACCGCGAGCAACAAGAGGTGGCTGGAGAGCATTGCCATGGGCCGCGTCAGATCTCCTCGCCGAGGCCCGGCATGGTCCACAGTTGGGCCTCGTGGGGCAGCACGCTGTGGAAGACCTCGTTATCGATCGCGATGTATTTGTTGAGCAAGGCGGGTGCGCCGGGCTGGGTCTTCAGCCAGTCGTGGATCCACTCGAGGTGGTCTTTCTCATCCCGGATCATCACATCGAAGGTCTCGCGGGCGGCGGCGGGGGTGCCGGGGGCGTTCCGCTCGTCGGTGAAGCGCTTGTGCACCCGGCGCTCAAAGATCTGGGTGAAGGCCAGCACTTCCGTCAGGCTGGTGGGGGTGCCGCCGTGGTCGTTGAAGAGCGACTGGTAACTGCGGTGGATCCGGATGTAGGGCAGGTTGAGCTGGCGCAGGCACCCGGACCACAGCTCGGAGTGGCGCGCCTCGTCGGCGCAGTGTTTGGTCAGCTGGGCGATCAGGGTGCCATCGCCCACGGTGCGGATGATCCGGCCGAGCAGCAGGGCGCCCTCGAGTTCGCTCTGGCGATACCAGTTGAGTTTCCAGGCCAGGTTGCGGGTGGCGGGATCCATGCGCGGGAATCAGCGGGCGATGCCTTCGCCGCAGAGGTTCACGAGGCGCTGGTTGATGCCGACAATGGCCGTGAAGTCGTTCTTCTCCGCGACCGGCACTTCGTCCACCACGAGCGCGCCGAAGTGCGTGAAGTGGCGGGCGGCGTCGAGCACCACGGCCTTCTGCGCGGGATCGCACGCGACGCGCCGGGCCAGCAGCTCGTAACCGAATTGGGAGTGCCGCACCTCGTCTTGGGCGACCAGGTGCAGGATGCGCTTGAGGACCGGCTCCTGGGAGGCACGGGAGTCCTTGAAGAAAGAGTGGGCGGCAAAGTGTTCGCTCATGAAATACTGCGTGAGCACCCGCGTGGCGGAGTCGTATTTGAGGCCGAGGTTGCGGCGGCGCACGGCCACGATGTCCTCGTCCGTCACCACCGGCCCGCCGATCTTCTCCAGGTAGAGGTTGAAGACGTGGAAATGCTTGTAGCTCTCGTAAAGCTGGACGCTGAAAATGGCGGTGGCCGTGGGATCATCCCAGAGGACATCAAGCACGCGCGGGGTGAGGATGGGAAAAAACGACTCGATGAGGGCGGAATCGCGCAGGCGTTGCAGAAGGCCGGTCTGCGTGCGGGCCAGCGGGACATCAATCTGGTCCCAAGCGATGTCGGTTTCGATGAACCAACGCTGCATTTCCGACGTGGAGAGATAATCGGCGTAGGTCATGCGCGGGGCGAAGGCGGTCGTTTGGTGGCCCGCTGGTCAATCAACCCGATGAAATCGCCCACGGTCTTCAGGGCGGCGACCTCGTCGACGGTCAGGCGCACTCCATAATCGCTTTCGGCGGTGCAGAGCAATTCCACCAGGTCGATGCTGTCGCCGCCGCATTCGCTGAGGGAGGCTTGCGGGCGGAACTGGCTGGCCAGGCCGGGCATCACCTGCCGCAGGCGCGCCTGGATGGCCTGCCGGGCGGGCGGTTCGCCGGTCCAGGCCTGGGCGGAAGGACTGCGGTTGATTTCACTCATGCGCTTCCTGCTTATGTTGCGAAGTCTCCCAGCGGTCGAGGCCGAAGGCGATGCAGGCGGTCTGGGCCGGTTCGCCGCCGGCCAGCCGGATGTGGAAGCGATCGCCAAAGAAGGCCCCGTGCCGGTTGATGCTGGCGACGGCCAGGGGCGCGGGCTGGCGCACGACATATTCCTTCTTGGTTTCCTGCAGGCGCTGGATGAACGCCTTGCCCTGCGCGGTGGGCAGGAAAAACGGGTCCTCGGCGGTCTCCCAGACTCCGGTGAAACCGGCCGCCCCGGCGAGCGCCTCGATGCGGCCGCGGGCCTCCGCCACGCGCGTCTCGATCCACTCCGGCGCGCCACACAGCACGATTTCGCGCATTTCAAATTCCAGCTGGCGCCGACCGGGCACAAACTCGGCCTCGCGGCGGAAGCAGCGGCCGCGCGCGGTCAGCACCTGCGGTCCGGTGAGCGTCTGCCCCTCCCACTGCGTATAGGCATGGTAGCATACGGCCGGCGAGAGCAGCCAGCCGCTGGGCGCAAGGTTGGGCGCCTCGAGCAACGTCGCTTCCGGCAGCACCGGATCGACGCAGGTGCAGGCGCTCATCAACAGGTGCGGGAAAGCCTGCGGGTATTCGGCCTGGGCGAGCACCGCCCGGGCGATGAGGGCGGGGAACTGCGCCTCGACTGCGCCCCAGGCGCGCGCCCATTCGACGAATTGGCGGTCAATCGCCTCGAACCGGGCCAGTTCGTGGCCGGTGCGGACCGGAGCGGCAGTGGGCGCGGGCTTCATGGGTTCATGCGGCCGGCCCGAAGGTCTCCGTCATGGCCGCGACCGTCGAGAAATGCTTCATGATCACCTTCTCCGTCGGAATGCCCTGGCCGGTGGCCTGCTCGATAAACGCGATGACGTGGAGGATGGCCATGCTGTCGATCAGACCCTGGGCAAACAGCGGCGTGTCCGGTTGCACCCCGGGGTTGGCGTGCACCTTGGAATGCAGGGCGGGCAACTCGTGGTTGATGAAGTCGCACAGGGCCGACGAGAAAGCGGCGCGGGTGGCTGGTCGCGGTCGCGGGGGCGATGCAGGGGGCACAGTCATGGATGGGCAAAGGCTGGCTTAGCAATTTCCGACGAGAGGGGCGGGGGCGGACTGAATCATCGGGCCGAGCATAACCGATTCCCGGGTCGGTCGGTTAATCGATAAACCTGATGCGGGCAATTGAATGGATTGATGGCCGGCCGGGTGCGGGCTCCGGTGCGGGATAGGTCACAAGGCCCCGGCAATCTCCTTGCGGCCAAAATCACTGTCCAGTGCATAATCCAGCACCCGGCCCAGCCAAGGTCGCCATTCCGGGTGCGGCAGCGGACCGCCCCAGACCGCCTCGGCCCGGGCGGTCTCATACTGTTTCGGATAAAACAGCTCGGGCAGGAACGAGTCCACCGACTCGAGCACTTGGTTGAAAAGAAAATCCCGGCTCTGGAAAATGGAAGTGCGGAAATCATCAAAGGCCTCACGCGACGCCAGCACGGGCGGCAGGATCTGCCCGCTGCGCCAGGCCGGGTGGCGGGCGGAGAATTTCTCCGCGGCGAGTTCGAGCAGTTCGGCCAGAGGCACGGCCCGGGGGCCGCGGCTGAGATGGTAGAGGGCGGCCGGCCCCGCCGGCTGCGCCAGCAGGCGCGAGATAAATCCGGTGACAAGCCCGGTGTGCAGCAAGTCCAGGCGGGTGGTCGCGTCCCCCGGAACCATGGGCAGCAGGCCGGCCTGCAGCCAGCGCAGCGTGGTGTGAAACGCGCCGGGCCGGTGCAGCCGGCCGTCGCCTTCGTCGCCGACCACGGTGGCGAGCCGGATGATTTCCGGCCGCAGGGGCGAGGCCAGCACGAGCTGCTCGGTCTCCCACTTGGTGCGCTCGTAGGCGTTCACGAAGCCGTCTTCCGCGGTCAGCGGGGTCTCGGCGATGACCCCCGTGCGCCGGCCGGCGACACAGGTGGTGCTGAAATGAATGAAGCGCGGCGGCACGGGGAGAGCCTGCGCCCAGGCCAGCAGCCGCGACGTGCCCGCCACGTTGACGCCAATGAGTTCGGCCTCAGGCGCGCGAAACCGGGTGCAGGCGGCGAGGTGCAGCACCCCTTGCACCGGGCCGCCCGCAGCCAGGCCGGCGAGGCCGTCGGGTTCGCTGAGGGATCCGACGACCGGGACGAGGGCGGTTTGATCAACGGCCGGCCAGTGGCGGGCGAGGGTGGTGCGCAGGGCGGCAGGCTCGCCCCGCACCAAGGCGAGGATACGGGAATGGCGCCGGGCGGCGAGCAGCGAGGCCAGCAGAGGCAGGCCGAGCGCGCCAGTGGCTCCGGTGACGAGCAAGGAGTCCATCAGTGCTCGAGGATCAACCCGCACCAACTGGAGCCGAAGCCGTAGGTGAAGAGCAAAAGCCGTTCGCCGGATTTGACCTCGGAACCGGCGCGGATTTCGGCGAGGTGGATGAAATTATCCGCGGCGATGGTATGGCCGAATTTATTCGCACTCTGGTGGACCCGCTCAGGCGCCAGGCCGGTCAGTTGGGCGAGGATGCGCCAGCTGTTGGCGCCCACCCCGGTAGGCACGATCCGGCTGATGTCGGCCGGGCGCAGGCCGGTTTGCTGCAGCAGCTGGTTGATGACAAAGCGGGAGGTGGGGAAGTAGGAGGCGATGATCTCCTTCTGTTTGCCCGGGATGTCCCAATAATAGCCCTTCGACACCTGATGGTAGCCCACCCAGCGATCGCGGGGGGCGTCGCGCGAGACAATGACGGCGGCGGCGGCATCGCTGATGACGTTGTAGAGGATTTCGCGCGGACTGCCGGCCGGCAGCACATCGACGCCGACGCACAGCACGTGGCGGAGCCGCGGCTCCGCCACCAGCAACGCGCGGGCCGTGCGCAGGGCGCTGAACATGCCGCTGCAACCCTGCTGGGCGTTGCCGAGCAGCGTGGCGTGCTCCAGGCCGAGTTCGTTCTGCAGCCAGCTGGCGTTGTAGTTGAAGCGCGCCAGCAAACCATCGATCGGCGTTGTCGCGGGTGCGGACGCGTGGATGTGGTTTTCCGGCAACGCGCTCGCCCAGATCAGCACATCGATGTCACTTGGCGCCACGCCGGCCTCGTGCAATGCGGCGCTGGCGGCCTTTTTGGCGAGCCAGCCTGCGCCGTGGACCGGATCCGCCAGATAAGCCCGGGAAAAGCCCAGTTCGGCGAGCGTCTCGGGGGTCGAGACCAGCAGGCCCTGTGCGGCCAGTTGCGCCAGGTCCAGGGATTGCGG
Source organism: Lacunisphaera sp. (assembly GCA_046593155.1). Lineage (GTDB taxonomy): Bacteria > Verrucomicrobiota > Verrucomicrobiia > Opitutales > Opitutaceae > Lacunisphaera. The sequence goes on along the minus strand of JBKJRX010000083.1, from coordinate 84 downwards.
GGGCAGAACGCCGCTGACTCCACTGAGGCCGATGCGGACATCATCCATTTGTTTTGGCAGAAAGTTAAGTGCCTTGGACAGGCG
>JBKJRX010000057.1:0-4424 GCA_046593155.1 Lacunisphaera sp. | reverse complement strand
GATCTCGAGGCCGATGGCCTGGAGGCCGCGGATGGCGGAGTCGCGGCCGAGGCCGGGACCGCTGACGCGGATCTGAACTTCCTTGAGGCCGTGCGCCATGGCGTTGCGGGCGGCATCCTGCGCCACGACCTGGGCGGCGTAGGCGGTGGACTTGCGCGAGCCGCGGAAGTTGCACTTGCCGGCCGAGGACCAGGAGATGACGTTGCCCTTCGCGTCCGTAATGGAGACGATGGTGTTGTTGAAGGTCGCCGCGATGTTCGCGATGCCGGAGGTGATGTTCTTCGAGCCTTTGGCCTTGCGGACCTTGACAGCGAGAAGCTCTTCCTTGAGCAGGTCTTCCGCGGTGACGGCCTTGGGCACGCCACCGACGAGTTCGACGGGTTTGGCTTCAGCAGCCGGAGCAGCGCCCTCGCCTTCCGCGGCGGGTTTGGCGGCCTTCGGGGCCTTGGCGGGTTTGGCCTCGGCGGCGGGAGCAGCAGCGCCTTCAGCGGCGGGAGCAGCCTTCTTGGGCTTTTCTTTCTTGGGAGCAGATTTCTCTTCGGACATGGAGATGGTGATTGGAGATTAAACTTCCTTGGCCTTGGTGACGCCAACGGTCTTGCGCGGGCCCTTGCGGGTGCGGGCGTTGGTGCTGGTGCGCTGACCGCGGACGGGCAGGCTGCGGCGGTGGCGGATGCCGCGATAGCAATTGATGGCCTGGAGGCGCTTGAGATTGCCGGCGATATCGCGGCGGAGATCGCCCTCGACCACCCACTTGTTGTCGGTGATCACGTGGAGGATCTTGTTCAGTTGCTCCTCGGACAGGTCCGAGGCGCGCATGTTGGCATCAAGACCGGCGGCGGCGATGATGAGATCGGCCCGGGCCGGGCCAATACCGTAGATATACCGGAGGGAGTATCCGATTTTCTTTTTGGCGGGGAGTTCAACGCCGAGGAGACGAGGCATAGGAGTGTAGGATTAAGTTGTAAGGTTTAAGATTGTAAGAAGGGAGAGTGAAAATTTTCAGGTGGCACGCGGGATCGTGAGGATCTCGGGGCCGGAATCGGTGGTGAGCACGGTGTGTTCGAAGTGGGCGGAGGGCTTGCCGTCGGTGGTGACGATCGTCCACCCGTCGCTGAGGGTGCGGACCGCGTAACCGCCGAGGTTCACCATCGGCTCGATAGCGAGCGTCATCCCGGCCTTGATCTTCTCGCCCACGTTGCGGCGGCCGAAGTTCGGGATCTGCGGTTCCTCGTGCATCGCGCGGCCGACCCCGTGGCCGACCATTTCGCGAACGACGCTGAAGCCGTGGGATTCGACGAAGGTCTGCACCGTGTGCGAGATGTCGCCGATCCGGTTGCCCACGATCGCCTGCCTGATACCCAAGTGAAGGGCTTCCTCGGTGACTTTCAGCAGCTCGGCGGTGCGCGGGGCGATGGCGCCCACCGAGACCGTCTGGGCGTTGTCGCCGATGTAGCCGTTGTATTCAACGACCACGTCGAGCGAGATGATGTCACCGTCGCGCAGGATGCGCTTCAGGGAACCGATGCCGTGGACGACCTCTTCGTTGACCGAAAGGCAGGTGTAGGCGGGATAGCGGCGCGCGTGCAACTGGTAGCCGTGGCAGGCGCTGCGGGCGCCGAACGAGGCGATGAGATCGCGGCCGATTTGATCCAAGTCGTGGGTCGTGATACCGGGACGAACCTGTTCCTTCAACCGCGACAGGACAGTCGCGGCGACGGCACAGGCCTCGCGCATCCGCTTGATCGCTTCCGGGTTTTTAATCGGGATCATCAGGCGGCGGCGGGAAGGGCTCCACGAAGGAGCCCGGAGGTGCGGTAGTAGGTGGTGACGGGTTCCGCCGAAAGCGGATCCAGCGCGAAGCAGCCGGTGAGATTTTCACCGCGGGCTTCGAGCCACTCGTCGAACACCAACGCTTGGAGCAGCGTAGCCGGGAAGCCTTCGAGAAGGAATCCCGCATCGGGTTTGCGCGCCCAGAACCATTTGCGCAAAAGCGCCACGGTTAACTGGTCAGGCACGGCGGAGCCGCGCGTGAATGCCGAAGCGGCCTGTTGGCCGAGCGGCGTGCGTCGCGAAATCTCCTGTTGCACAAGGGACGCAGGAGAGACGTGCTCAAGATTCAAAGAACGGCCTTGGAGAACCAAATTCGCGAAATGCGAACCGGATGGACCAAGGAGAAGGAACTTCACCTTCGCCGAGGCGAAAGCGGAAAGGGGGCTGGAGTGTTCAGTCCCTTTCACCGAAGTAAAGTGTTAAAGAGCGAAGTGCCGGACGGCCCAAGCAGTGAGGCCGATGAGCAATATAACAACCATGACGGTAGTGAGTTGCATAACCGCCTTGTCACTGGCGGCCTCGCCCAGAGCGACCGTCGAAGAGGTGCTGCGGCCGCGGATACGACCTTTCTTCAGAAAGCCGTCATAATGGCGCTGGAGGAGGAAAGTTTCGATCTGGCGCATCGTGTCGAGAATGACGCCGACGGTGATCAACATGCCGGTGCCGCCGAAGAAATAGGCGATGCGTGGCGGGACCTTGAGCTGGAACAACAGCAAGTCCGGCAGAATAGCGATGACGGTCAGGAACACGGCGCCGGCGAGCGTCAGGCGCGTCATGATGAAATCGAGGAAGCTGGCCGTCGGCTCCCCTGGGCGGACACCAGGAATGTAGCCGCCGTATTTCTTCAGATCGTCGGCGATCTGGATCGGCTTGAACATCACGGACACCCAGAAGTAGCTGAAAAACAGGATGAGCAGCGTCATCAGCAGGTAATACATCCAGTGGCCCTGCAGCAGATTGTTCGCGAACTCGACCAGGAACGGCATGTTGAACGCCGCACCGACCTGCGAGAAGATCTGCTGCGGGAACATCAGGATCGCGCTGGCGAAAATGACGGGCATGACGCCGGAGTAATTGACCTTGAGCGGCAGGAATGAGCTCTGGCCGCCATAGACCTTCTGGCCCACGACACGCTTGGCGTATTGCACCGGAATCTTCCGCTGGCCCTGCGTGACCGCGATGATGCCCATCGTGACGATAAGGAAGAGGGCGACCATCATGAGGCCTTGGGGCAGGCCGAGTTGGGCGACGCCGACGGGAGCGAAGAAGAGCTGGTAGGTAGCGACGGCCGCGCCCGGGATGTCGGCGAGGATGCCGACGGTGATGAGCAGGGAGACGCCGTTGCCGATGCCGCGCTGGGTGATTTGCTCGCCCAGCCACATCAGCAGCATGGTGCCCGCGGTCATGTAGATCGTGGAAAAAATCAGGAACGTCCAGTGACTCATGATCACGATCTGGCCGTAGGTGTTGACGTCGTAGCCTTGGAAGAGTTTGCCCGGATTCTCCAAGGTAAGGACGAGCAGCACGGCTTGGATCAAACAGATGATGACCGTCAGATAACGGGTGTATTGCGTGAGCTTCTGGCGGCCAACGTCGCCCTCCTGCTGCAGGCGGCTGAGCGCCGGCACCACCGCGGTCATCAGCTGGAAGATGATGGACGCGCTGATGTAGGGCATGATGCCCAGCGCGCAGACGGCACCCTTGAGGAGCGCACCGCCGGTGAACATGTTGTAGAGGCCCATCAGGCCGCCGCCGCCGGCGGCGGTCTGGGCTTCGAAGAACGACAGCAACGGCTTCGGGTCGATGCCGGGCAGCGGGATGTGCGCACCCACCCGGGCCACGAAGAGCAGACCGAGCGTGTAGAGAATCCGCGAGCGGAGCTCGGGGATCTTCATGGAATTGGCGAAAGCGGAAAACACAGGGATAGGATTTTCGATTTGGGATTCTTGATTTTCGATTTCAGATTCCGGATCCCGAAGTGAGGCCGCGGAAGCGGCCCAGTCGAAAATCAGGAATCAAAAATCGAAAATCCGAGGCGTCAGCCGACGATGGCCTGGCCGCCGGCTTTCTCGAGCTTGGCCTTGGCCGAACCCGTGAATTTCTGGGCGGTGACTTTGAGCGCGCGGGTGATTTCGCCGTCGCCGAGGACCTTGAGCAGCTTGACGCCAGGGCGGATGAGGCCGGCCGTGGCCAGCACCTCAGCATTCACCTCGGTGACCTTGGCATCGAGCGCGGCGAGATCGCCGACGTTGACGACCGCGTAGCTGGTGCGGAATTCGTAGTTGTTGAACCCGCGGTGCGGGAGCTTGCGGTAAAGGGGCATCTGGCCGCCTTCGAAGCCGGGGCGGATGGAGCCGCCGGAGCGGCCCTTCTGGCCCTTGCCGCCGACCCCGGAGGTTTTGCCGTGGCCGCCGCCTTCGCCGCAGCCGACGCGCTTCTTGCGGTGCACGGCACCCTTGACGTTAACGAGATTATGGAGACGCATTTTCTGGATTCCTGATTTTGGCGCCGCCCCTCGACAGGCTCGGGGCGACTCGGATTAATAAATGACCGCTTAAGCGCGGAGGGCCTTGAAGTCGGCCTCGAGGCGC
>JBKJRX010000066.1:0-3947 GCA_046593155.1 Lacunisphaera sp. | reverse complement strand
GTTCACCAGAACATCAAGGCCAACTTCCTCATGTCCCCGCCGCTGGTCGATGTCCACCCGGCCGGCGAGCGCGAAGGCCACGACCAGCGGCGGGGACATGAGGAAGTTGGCCTTGATGTTCTGGTGAACGCGGGCCTCGAAGTTGCGGTTGCCCGAGAGCACCGAGGCGGCGACCAGATCGTTTTTCACGACAGCCTCCTCGATCACCGGGTGCAGCGGGCCGGAGTTGCCGATGCAGGTCGTGCAGCCGTAGCCGACCGTCTGGAAACCGAGCTGGTCGAGATAGGGCGTGAGGCCGGTCTTGTTGAGGTAGTCGGTGACAACCCGTGAACCGGGAGCCAGCGAGGATTTGACGATCGGGTTGACCTTCAGGCCCCTCTCGACGGCCTTCTTGGCGAGCAGGCCGGCGGCGAGCATGACGCTCGGATTCGAGGTATTGGTGCAACTCGTGATGGCCGCGATCAGCACGCTGCCATGGCCCACGGCGCCGTCGACACGCGGCGTCGGGGCCACGATCACGTCAGGCGTCGGCCGGTTGTTGGCCATCTCGCGCTCGGTCGTGGCGCTGGTATTGTGGGCCTTCGACTCGGCCGCCGTGACCGGAGTCTGCGCGCCACCACCGGACATGACCTCCACCGAGGCGGCGGCCACGAGTTCGACCATTTTTGAGAAATCCGCGGCATTCTTGCCAAAGCCGTTTTCCGTGACGGGCTTCGAAAACGCCGTGACAAATTCCTTCTTCAGGTTGGACAGCTCAATGCGATCCTGCGGGCGCTTGGGACCCGCGACACTCGGGACGACGGTCGAGATGTCCAGCTCCACGACCTGCGAGTAGTCAATCGCGCCCTTCTGCGGGATGCCCCACAGGCCCTGCGCCCGGTAATAAGCCTCGTAGGTGGCGACGTGTTTTTCGTCGCGGCCGGTGCCGCGCAGGTAATTGGTCGACTCGGCGTCGATCGGGAAAAAGCCCATGGTCGCGCCGTATTCCGGCGCCATGTTGGCGATCGTCGCACGGTCGACCACCGGCAGAGCCGCCGCGCCGGGGCCGAAGAACTCGACGAATTTGCCAACGACCTTCGTCTTGCGCATCTGCTGGGTGACCGTCAGTGCGAGGTCCGTGGCCGTGACGCCCTCGCGAAGCGCGCCGGTCAGATGCACGCCGACCACGTCGGGCGTGAGGAAATAGACGGGCTGACCGAGCATGCCGGCCTCGGCCTCGATGCCGCCCACACCCCAGCCCACGATGCCAATGCCGTTGATCATCGTCGTGTGCGAATCAGTGCCCACGAGTGTATCAGGATAATAGACCTCACCCTGGTTGAGCACGCCCTTGGCAAGGTATTCGAGGTTCACCTGGTGGACGATGCCAATGCCCGGCGGGACAACCTTGAAGGTGTCAAACGCCTGCATGCCCCATTTGAGGAACTGGTAACGCTCGCGGTTGCGCGAAAATTCCAGATCGAGATTCTTCTGCATCGCGGTCGCCGAGCCGGCGAAATCCACCTGGACGGAATGATCCACGACGAGGTCAACCGGCACCAACGGTTCGATGATCTTCGGATTCTTGCCGAGCTTGGCCACCGCCGAACGCATGGCGGCGAGATCGACCAGCAGCGGCACACCCGTGAAGTCCTGCAGCACAATGCGCGCAACGACGAAGGGAATCTCGGCCGTGCGGGCCTCGGTGGGCTTCCAGTTCGCCAGCTCCCGGATGTTGGACTCCATGACGCGCTTGCCGTCGCAGTTGCGCAGCACGGCCTCAAGCACGAGGCGGATGCTCACCGGCAGGCGGGCGACACCCGGGAACTGTCTGGCCAGTTCGGGCAGCGAGTAGAATTTCTTGCCGCCCTCGAAAGTCTGGAGGGTGTTGAATGGATTCGGGAGACTCATGGTGGTGACTGTAGAGAGGTGGTGGGCGGCGAGCTTGCTCGCGCATCAGGGTTGGAACGGGCACGGCGCGAGCAAGCTCGCTGGCCCACGAATTAGTTGGCCAGTGCGGCCTTCACTTTTTCGAAATTCGGCAGATCCTTCGGGGTCGCGGTTTGCTCGGCATATTTGATCACACCATCCTTGCCGATGACGAAGGCCGCCCGGGCCGAGGTGTCGCCGACCCCCGCGAGGTTGAGGAACACCACATCGTAGGCCTTGGTGACGGTCTTGTTCAGATCGGAGAGCAGCGTGATCGTGATCTTGTTGGCCTTGGCCCAGGCCTCATGGGTGAAGGGGCTGTCCACGCTGATGGCATAGACTTCGGCGCCGAGGCCGGAGTAGCCGCTGAGGCCGTTCGAGATGTCGCACATCTCCTGGGTGCAGACTCCGGTATAAGCCAGTGGGAAAAACAGAACCACTGTCTGCTTCTTGCCAAAATTGTCGCTCAACTTGATGTCCTTGAGACCCTCCGCGGTCTTCGTCTTGAGGGTGAAATCGGGGGCTTTGGCGCCAACAGCGAGAGGCATGGGAAGGAAGGATTAAGGGATGGTGGAGAAGGACGGCGGACCGTCGCATGGAACCCGATAAGTAGAGCCTCTGGGGTTCGCGCGGCAACCCATTTCAGGCAGGTATGATGACGCTTACTAAATTGGCTGCGGACATCATTAGTTTACCTGTAGGGCCGGCGCTTGTCGCCGGGCCGGCAAGCGGCAGCCCTACAATCCATCTCCTCCCTCAGTCACTTGTCACTTGTCACTTCGTAACTTGCCGCCGATAACGGCGGCCACCTCATGAGCGACATCCTCGCAGAACTCGAATGGCGCGGTCTTTACGCCGACTGCACCGACCGCGACGCCCTGACCAAACGCCTCGCCGAGGGTCCGACCACGCTCTATTGCGGTTTCGACCCCACCGCCGACTCGCTTCACGTCGGCAACCTCGTGCCACTGTTCGCCCTGCGTCGCTTCCAACAGCACGGTCACGTGCCCATCGCCCTGGCCGGGGGTGCCACCGGCATGGTCGGCGACCCCTCCGGCAAGTCCGACGAGCGCAACCTGCTCACGCCTGACCAGCTCCAGCACAATCTGGACTGCATCAAGCCCCAGCTCGCGCGTTTCCTCGATTTCTCTGGCGCCAAAAATCCCGCCCGCCTCGTCAACAACTACGACTGGACCGGTCAAATCACTTTCCTCGAGTTCCTTCGCGACATCGGCAAGCACCTCACGGTGAATTCCATGATTGCCAAGGATTCCGTCCGCTCGCGCATGGAGGACCGCAGCACCGGCATCAGCTTCACGGAGTTCAGCTACATGCTGCTGCAGGGTTACGATTTCTGCCATCTCCGCAAAACCTTCAGCTGCGAGCTGCAAGTCGGCGCCACCGACCAATGGGGCAATATCACCGTCGGCACCGAGCTGACGCGCAAGAAACTTGGCGCCACCGTCTGGGGCCTGGTCTTCCCTCTGCTCACCAAGGCCGACGGCACAAAATACGGCAAAACTGCCACCGGCACCGTCTGGCTCGATGCGAAGAAGACCAGTCCCTACCGCTTCTACCAGTTTTTCGTGAACGCCGACGACGCTGACGTCGTCAAGCTGCTCAAGACGCTCACCTTCCTTACCCGGGAAGAAATTACCGCGTTGGAAAACGAGCTGAAAGCCAATCCCGGCGCCCGTGCCGCGCAGAAAGCGCTAGCTCGTGAAATGACCACCCTCGTCCATGGCGCCGAGGCGCTCGCCGCCGCGCTCAAGGCCACGGAAATCCTCTTCGGCGGATCGCTCGACGGCATCACTGAGGAAATCTTCAACGACGTCGCCGGCGAAGTCCCAACCAAGGACCTGGAAAAGGCGAAGCTCGAAGCGCCCGGCACACCCATCGCCGACCTGATCGTCCATTCCGGCCTCGCCCCATCGAAAGGCGCCGCCCGCAAGGACCTCGAAGCGGGCGGCATCTACCTGAACAACATCCGCGTGCCGGACCACACGCGCAGCGTCACGTCAGCCGATCTCCTTTTCGGA
>JBKJRX010000244.1:0-16220 GCA_046593155.1 Lacunisphaera sp. | reverse complement strand
CTTCAAACGTCTCGAAATATTCCATCAGCTCGCGGGCTTGAGACACCGTCAGTGTCTGCGCCATGCCGCGCTTCCGCTTGATGCGATAGTGCGGGACTTTGAGGATCGGGTTTTCGGCGACCCATCCACGCTGAAACGCAAATTTGAGGAAGGTGGAAACGATCCCGCGCCGGTTGTTATGGGTCTTCATGCCGGGGCGACCCAACTCCAGGAAGCCGATCAGGCTGGAGACCGTGAGGTCCGCGACCGACTTGCCCCTGAAGTGCTGTGCCAGCCGCTTGAGGTCATTCCGGATGCGCTTCATCTGCGGAGCCGACAGTTGGTCCTGGGCGAACTCGTGTTCCCTCGCCGCGACATAGTCGGCGATACCCTCGGCCAGTGGCTTTTGCTTCTCCGGCTCACGGTAGTTCGCCAGAGCGAAATCGACGTAGAACGAAAGGGGGCGCGATTTGCCCTCCACCCGCTGAAACAATGCCTCAGCCTCGCGCACTCGTTCCTCGGTCAAGGCCGTGGCAATGGAGCGCAACCCTGACGTGGCTTGCAGCGCTTTGATCTCCAGCGTGGCTTTCTCGGCGGCAGCTTCCTCCCGCGTTTTGAAGTTTTTCCGCAGGCGGACGCCGTAAAGGACGCCGGACACCCGCCACGAAGTAACGCCGTTTTGATTTTCGAAGCGGCTGACGACAAACGTTGTGTGATTCATGCTTAGGTTGCCGCGTCAACTGGCAACCTAGCTTCGCTAAAACCTTAAAACGTTTTATTCAAACGAGTTAAATGGTGGAGGTGAGGGGAGTTGAACCCCTGTGTCCCGGGCCTTCACGCGCCGCATCTACCTATATAGCGTCTTGTAGAGTCTCGTCCCCCAGGCACCAAGCCGCGAGCGCTCCGGGGAACCAGCCGTGGTTTGAAGATACTGCGGCGACGTCACGACGGCCGTCACCGTTATTCCTGCTGTCGACGTTCCTAGCCACTAGCAGGTGTCATGGTAGGAACGTGGCTGCAATTTTTAGGCAGCCAGGGGCATTTCTTCGAATGTGCCGTTTGTTTGTTTTGAAGAGGGATTAACGAGAGGCCTTCACTCTCGACAGGCAGCTGCGCGCTCTAACCTAGGATCGAATCCAGAACACCCCCATGAAAGTGATAAGTTCCAAGGGACAAGTGACAAGACGACCGATGTGGTGAGCACACCGTCAAAGAACGTGCCGCTTCGACAGGCCCGTTCGACATGCTCAGGGTGGTGAGCGAAGTCGAACCACTCAGGGTCCCGAGCTAGTCGTGGGAGAGCGGGAACGTGCCACATTAAGGGGGGAATGCAAGTCGGGCGATTTGCTGTAGGTCGGGCTTCATGCCCGACATCCGGCTCATTCTGTCGGGGATAAGATAAACCCCGGCCTACACCAACCCTCTACTCCCAAAGGCTTAAAGGTGACCCCGGGGTCGCTGCGTCCGTTGACTCGGCCGGCCGGCGGGGATTTACTCGTCGCGTCATGGAGACCCCGCCCCCGAATAAACCGGCCGATGACGGCAAGTCCGTCATCGACATGTCGAAGATGAACGAAGGCCAGCGGGCCGCTCTCCAGGTCACCGAGGCCGCTCGCGAGTCGCACGATGATCTCAGTTTCGTCGCCCATCTTTTCATGGGCCGGTGGAAGCCGGAGAAACTTTATCCGGTGACCGATATCGATGCAGAGGAAAAAATGCGGGCGGACAAATTCCTGGCCGAACTCGCCGCATTCCTGCGCGAGAAAGTCGACGCCGACCTGATCGATCGCACGGGCGAAATTTCCGACGAGGTGCAGGACGGACTGAAAAAACTTGGCGCCTACGGCATCAAGATTCCTCAAAAATACGGCGGGCTGGGGTTTTCCCAGACAACCTATTGCCGTGCGTGTCTGCTGCTGGCGAGTCACTGCATGAACGTTTATGCGCACCTCTCGGTGCACCAGTCCATCGGGGTGGCCCAGCCCTTGATCATGTTTGGCACCGAGGAGCAGCGGGTTAAATTTCTGCCACGCGTGGCGGGCGGCGAGCTTTCAGCGTTTGCCCTGACTGAGGCGGGGGTTGGTTCCGATCCGGCCCGGCTGACCCTCGAGGCCAAACCCGACGGCGATGATTTCGTGCTCAACGGCGAAAAACTCTGGTGCTCCAACGGCACCCGCGCCGGCCTGTTGATCGTGGCGTGCAAGACCCCACCCAAAATGGTGGACGGCAAACCGAGGACACAGATCACCGCTTTTGTGGTCGAGGCCCACGCCCCGGGGGTCGAGGTGGTGCATCGCTGCCAGTTCATGGGCCTGCATGCCCTTTATAACGGCGTGATCCGGTTCACCAACGTGCGCGTGGCCAAGACCAACATCGTCGGCGGCGAGGGTCGCGGGCTGAAAGTGGCCCTGTCCACCCTGAACGCCGGCCGGCTCTCGATTCCCGCCTCATCGATCGGCATGGCCAAACGGGCACTGCAGATCGCCCGCGAGTGGGGTAAGGACCGCGTCCAGTGGGGCGCCCCCATCGGCCAGCACGCGGCGGTGGCGGATAAGATCCGGCGGATCGCCGCCCATGCCTTCGCGATGGAGGCGATGCTCATCTCAGTGTCGCGCATCGTCGACCGCGACAAAAAGGCCGACATCCGTCTTGAGGCCGCCATGTGCAAGATGTGGGGCACGGAAAAAGCCTGGATGTGCCTCGACGACGTCATGCAGATCCGCGGAGGGCGCGGTTATGAGAATGTGCAGTCGCTCAAGGCCCGCGGCGAGAAGCCGTATCCCGTGGAGCGCCTGATGCGCGACAACCGGGTGACAATGATCTTCGAGGGTTCGTCCGAAATCATGCGGCTCTTCATCATGCGCGAGGCGCTCGACCCGCACCTCAAAATCGCAGGAATCGCGTTGAATTCAGAGCGACCCTGGGGTGAGCGGATCAAGAGCGCATTCGCCGCCGCGGGTTTCTATGCCTGGTGGTATCCAAAACAATGGCTGCCGTTCGGCGGCGGCGCCCCGGCTGACATGCACCCGCGTCTGGCCGGGCACATGAGCGAAGTTGCCGGGCTCAGTCGCAGGCTGGCGCGGACCTTGTTCCACCAGATGGTGAAGTTCGGTCCCAAACTGGAGAAGCGGCAGGTGCTGCTCGGTCGGCTGGCGGACATCGGGGCGGATCTGTTCGCGATCGCCGCCACCTGCGCCTTTGCCCAGAAACTGCTCAAGGACGGAGAAGCGGAAGCAAAAGTGTTCGCCGTGGCGGACGATTTCCATGCGCAGGCCAGGCTGCGCATCCGGCAAAACTTTGATGGCATCCGCCACAACGCCGACCAGCAGGGCTACGACCTGGCCCAACAGGTGATCAATGGCGATCATCAGTGGGTGGAGAAAGGGATCGTCTAGTTGACGGCGATCCTCCCACCGGTCGCATAGTGGGCTTCGCGGACCGGTGAAATATTTTTGGCAGATTATTTTGTTTCTGGTGCTGGCCGGACACGTTCTGGCGACCACCCCGGTCCGTTGGCACCGCCTGACGCCCGGGCAATTCGCGCAGCGGTCGGAAGTAAATGAGCGGATCGATTTCACCGCCTATGATCACCGACTGATGGTCGCCGCAATCTTCCATGAAACCAACCGGATTCGGCGCGAGCAGCAGCTGAAGGTCTTCGGGCATTTGCCCAAGTTGGACGCGGCGGCGGAAATCCAGGCCGGTCTGGGCGCCTTGCTGCCGGGGATGAGCCATCGACTGCCTCTGCCGTCCCTGGCCGGGGTGGCCGACCGGGTGGGCGCGGTCGGGCTCAAGCCCCGGATCGTGGCGGAAAACCTCGCGCTGACCATGACGATGGAAAGCGAGGTGCGCGCCGCTGACATCCAGGCACGCGGCGCCGGAAGCGAACGAAGGTATTTTGACCCCGGAACCAACCGCGAGCTCCGCCAGCTCACTTATGCGCGTTTTGCCGCGGTGGTTGTCCAGCAGTGGATGGATTCACCGGGACACCGGGCCAACCTGCTTAACCCGGAACTGGCCTACCTCGGCTGCAGTGCCCGCTGGCGCAAGGATTTCAGTGGCGTTGACCTGCTTTACTCCGTGCAGGTGTTTTTCACGCCGATCACCGCACGTTAGCCCGCGTGATAGGCGGAAAGTGCCGGCCAATCGGCTGCCGCCAGATCGTAATGACTGATTTTATCAGCCGCGACCCAGGCCAGGGCAACATGCTCGTGCGGGTGCGGGGCGGGGGAGCCCTGGGCCAGCACGCAGACAAAGGGGATCATCTCAATCACGACGGTTTTGTAGTCGTGCAGGAAGGGCGGCAGGGCGCGGGTGATGATGATCCGGCAACCAAGCTCCTCGCGGATTTCGCGGACGATGGCCGCCGCGGGATGCTCGCCGGACTCAACCTTGCCGCCGGCAAATTCCCATTTGAGCGGCAGATGCTTGTTCGCGGGGCGCTGGGCCAGGAGCAGATGCCCCTCGTGTTCAATCAGGGCGCAAACAACAGGAACGGGCTGGGCGGATATCACGGGATAACCAGAACGCACGGACGGAAGCCGGCGACAAGGCATTATGCTTTTCCGCAACTTTCCCGAAACTGCCGGGTTTTTGAGATATGAAAACTTTCCTCAAAGTCCTCCTCCTGGCGGCCCTCCTCATTGTCGCCATCAAGTTCAGTCCGGTGATCTTCATCGGCGCGGCCGCCGGGCTCATCGTGGCGGCCGTGCTGGGGGCGGTCGGCCTCACACTGATCGCGGCACTGTGCGCAGTCGTGCTGGCGCTCGCGGTCGCCCTCTCGCCGATCTGGATTCCGGTCCTCGTCGTGATGGGCCTGATCAGCCTCTTCCGCAAAAGCGAGCGCCCGCTACCGCTGGTGACAGCCTGAAACTTTCCGGCCACGCGGGGAAACGGCGGACCGACCAGGTCCGCCGTTTTCTTTTTGCGGATGGATTAAAACCAACGCCACCCCTTGCCTCGGTGGCTGGGGCCTGACTCAATCCGGCGAATGTCCAAAACGGTCAGCCAGCCTAATTCCTTTGTTTCCCGCCTCAGTCTCGTGGGGCGCAGTTCCGGGTTGGTGAAAAACCTGACGGGATTCAGGAAGCAGCATCACACGGTGCCGGATGCGGTTAACGCAGCGACCTCGGCGTTTTTGGGCAAGCTATGCGCAGGCGAACTGGCGGAGGAAGCCGAGCGTTTTTTTCAGCGGAGCCGGGCGGCCTTCGATTACAAGCGCAGTCAGCTGGCGCTGGAGGTGACCAGCCCCGGGGCGGTCTTGACGGCCCGGGATTTCACGCTCGAGCTGGCCTATGGGTTGGCGAAAGCCGACCCGGCAAGGTATGAAGTCACGCGCACTTTGCACACGCTGAGCGAGGGAGGGTTGGTCGCGCGACCGGCGTTCAACGAACTTTTTGGCGGGATGTTCACCGGCATGGTCTTCGACCTGGTCAAGGGCGTAAAGGTCGAGGCGGTGATTGATGCGGTCGAGGCGGGGGGCGGCGAAGAGGGACTGGCGGTCAGTTATCCATCAGATTACCGGCATTGCGTTTTGCTGGTGGAAGGCGTGGCCGCCGAGGTCATTTGTGATGGGGCGACCTTGGAGATGCGTTTTCCGCGCCCTGGCTCCCCGGCCGAGCTGGTCGGGGCTTTTGCCGCCGTGCGCTCGGCTTTTGCCCTGACAAAAAACCGCGTGCTGGCGGAGCTGCTGTGAGGTAGGGCGGCGAGTCCCTTCGCCGCCTAGGCGCGGAACGGAGTCCGCGCCCTACCAAAGAAAAAGGCGGGATCAGCGATCCCGCCCTACAATTCCAGAAGCGCCGGCGGCGCGTCACTTGATCATGTCGGCCACGAAGGCGCGCTCTTCCACCAGTTCCTTGTTCGTCGCGGCGATCTTCGATTTTGCGAAATCATCCATGGCGTAGCTGGTGATGACCTCGTAGCTGCCGGCAGTCGTGGTGCGCACGGGCATGCCCGCCCAGACATTGGCGTCGAAGCCGTAGCGGCCTTCACTCTTCACGGCGATCGAGTGGATGGCGCCCGGGGTGACCAGGCTGCGGACGTGGTCGACGAGGGCGTTGGCGGCGGAGGCGGCGGAGGAGAGGCCCCGGGCGGCGATGATGGCGGCGCCGCGCTTGCCGACGGTCTCGCAGAACGGGCCTTGGAGCCAGACACTGTCGGTGATGACCGAGGTGGCCGGCTGGCCGTTGATGGTGGCATGGCCGAACGCGGGGAACATGGTTGGACTGTGGTTGCCGTAGATGAAGAGGTCCTTCACGGCGGTGAGATCCACGCCCGCCTTTTTGGCGAGCTGGGTCTGGGCGCGGTTCTGGTCGAGGCGCACCATGGCGGTGAAGCGTTCCGGCGGCAGGCGCCTGGCCTGGGAAGCGGCGATCATGCAGTTCGTGTTGGCGGGGTTGCCCACGACCGCGATGCGCGCATCGGCCGCGGCGACTGCATCGATGATCTTGCCCTGCTCAATGAAGATCTTGCCGTTGTCCTTGAGGAGATCGGCGCGCTCCATGCCGGGTCCGCGGGGCTTGGCGCCGATGAGCAGGCACCAGTTGGCGTCCTTGAAGCCGACGCTGGCGTCGGAAGTCTGGACGATGCCCTTGAGCAAGGGGAAGGCGCAGTCGTCGAGCTCCATCGCGACGCCCTCCAGCGCCTTGAGGGCCTTCTCGACTGGCGCCTCGATGAGCTGGAGGATGACGGGCTGGTCGGGGCCGAACATGGCGCCGGACGCGATGCGAAAAAGAAGCGAGTAACCAATCTGACCGGCGGCGCCGGTGACTGCGACACGGATGGGGGATTTCATAAGAAAGAGCAGGCTAAGCAGGCGGGCGGCCCGAATCCACGTGAAATTTTCTTCAGGCCGCGAAATCAGCCGGACTGCTGGCGGCCATCATTTGAAGCGGGGAGCGAGGGCGGCATGGATTTCACGGACCAAGGTCTCCGTCGTGGGCCAGTCGATGCAGGCATCGGTGATGGAGACGCCGTAACGCAATTGGTCCTTGGGCTGGGGGAAAGACTGGCTGCCGGCCCCGAGGTTGCTTTCGATCATGGCCCCCATGAGGGAGGTGCTGCCGGCAGCGATCTGGCCAAGCAGCTCGCGCATGACCTCGGGCTGCCGTTCGGGCTGCTTGGCGGAGTTGTCGTGCGAGCAGTCCACGAGAATGGACTTCATCAGGCCGGCCTTGGCGAGCAGCTGCTCGGTCTGGGCGAGGTGGGCCGGCGAGTAATTCGACCCGCCGCCGCCGCCGCGCAGGACGACATGGCAGTCGGGATTGCCGCGCGTGACGATGGCGGAGGCGGCGCCCTCGAGATTGATGCCGAGGAAGGTGTGGGGCTGGGCCGCGGCTTTGATGGCGTTGATCGCCGTGGCGATGGAACCGTCGGTGCCGTTCTTGAAGCCGAGGGGCATGGAAAGGCCTGACGCCATCTGCCGATGGGTCTGCGACTCGGCGGTGCGGGCGCCGATGGCGGACCAACAGATCAAATCGGCGATATATTGCGGGGTGATGGGATCGAGTAATTCCGTGGCCGTGGGCAGGCCGAGGTCGAGCACATCACGCAGGAAAGTGCGGGCGAGCCGCAGGCCGGTGGCGATGTCATGCGAGCCGTCAAGATGCGGATCCATCACGAGGCCCTTCCAGCCGACAGTGGTGCGGGGCTTTTCGAAATAGACCCGCATGACGATCATCACGCGGTCGTTCACCTCCCGGGCGAGCGCGGACAGGCGCCGGGCATAATCGCGCCCGGCTTCAAGATCGTGGATGGAACACGGGCCGATGATGAGCAGGAAGCGTCTGTCATCGGTGAAAATAACCCGATGGATCTCGCGCCGGATGCGGGTGACAAATTCGGCCTGGGCCTCGGTCTTGGGTAATTCCGCGAGCAACGCGGCGGGCGAGGGCAAGACGCGGGTCTCGACGACATTGATGTCGGAAGTCTTCTGCATGAAGAACAAGCTTGGGGCGGCCGGGCGCCGAGGATCAAGTCCTTGCTGTGTGCTACGAATTCGGGCAAAGAAAAGGCCGGTCGCCTACCCCTAAGCGACCGGCCATTGCTTTCTTAGTTACCCCAAAACTCCCCGCTAGGCGGGGAGAAGTGTTAATTGACTGACATATATCTACTCCGTTCTATTTATTCGTCAACCAGAAGATCATAAGATTCTTAAATTCTGTGCCAAAATCAATAATACAAGCATGTTACGATAGATTAATTCATGATTTCTGATGTAAGCGCGATCTCTTCCTTTCGTCCTGCCGCCCTGATTCGGGTGACCGGAGACGACGCATTTGCGTTCCTGCAGGGGCAATTCACCAATGAATTGCGACAAGAGTTAGACGCAGTGGCTTATGGGCTTTGGTTGAATCAAAAAGGCAAAGTGGTCGCCGAAAGCCACGTGTTGCGGGTAGCGGAGCGCGAGTTTCTGGTGATCAGTGAGACTTCACCGGCGGCGGTCATCCAAAAGCGACTGGAAGATTACATCGTCGCGGACGATGTGGTCCTGGCCGATGAGACGGCGGCAGTGCATGGGGTCACGCTTTGGGGGGCGGCCGCCAGCGGTCTTGTGAAGGAGCTTTTAGGCGGGGCACCCCCAGTCGGCCGATTTATCAGTTGCGGTGAAGTAGTGGTTTTCCGCGGCCGTGGGTTGCCAGGCGAAAGTTATGCGCTGCTCGGTCCGGAAGCGCGCATCGCAGAATTGCGCGAGCAAGCAGTCGGCCGGGGCGGCGCGGAAGTGAGCCGCGCGGAAATGGAATTCGCGCGCATCGCCGCCGGCATCCCCGGCATTCCCCAGGATCTGGGCCCGGGCGATTTGCCCAACGAGGGCGGTCTGGAAGATTCGGCGCTCTCCTACACCAAAGGTTGTTATCTCGGCCAGGAGATCATGGCGCGGTTGAAAAATTTGGGCCAGGTGCGCCGCCGGCTGCAGGTCGTGCGCGGCCCGGGAGCGCCTCCCGCGCCGCTCACGGCGCTGTATCAGGGAGAAAAGAAAGTGGGCGAAGTTCGCTCAGGCGCGAGTCACGGCAATGAGTTTGCCGCCCTGGCCATGCTTTCGCTGATCAATCTCAATCCGGCAGCGGGCATCAGTCTCGAACCAGGCGGCCCAGCCGTCATCACGGTGGATCGCCATGGATGAGCTGGCCCCATTGACCAGGCTCTGCCGTGGGTTGGGAGCAACGCCGGAACAGGCGGACGCGATGGCCCGGCAATTACTCAAGCGGGCCGATCAACTTGTGGTCGAACGGGGCCAGACACGCGAAGCCGCGATGGACTACTTGCTCCGGCTGGTGGTGCAGGGCCGTAGCGGGGAAGTGCCCAAGGAATTTTCGCCGCCGGCTCCCGGTCCGGAAAATCAGAATAAGACGGACAATTCTGCGAAGTAGGCGTCCACCCAGCGGTGCGCGCCAAAGAAATAAATCAAGGCGGCCACGCCGAGCATGGGGCCGAAAGGCACGTGCACGCCAAAACCCAGTTCGGCCGGCTGGCCCTCGGGCGTCTCCGCCGGCAGGGCGACCGGGCCCGCGCGTCCGGTGACCTTTTGCCACAGGTAGGCGGCGACAAACCAGGCGCAGCCCAGCATGGCGCCGCCGAACAGGCCGAACACCGCGCCCTGCCAACCGACAAACGCGCCGATGGCGCCGAGAAATTTCACATCACCGAACCCCATCGCTTCCTTTTTCAAGATCGCTTCAGCCCACAGCGCAACCCACAGCACCAAGGCGGAGCCCACGCAGAGGCCCAGCACGGCGTCCCGGCCCGCCCGCAGGCTCGCGACGGCGAAAAAATCATGGCTGTGACCGTGCAGCGAAGGCAGCAGGAGGGACAGCAGCAGTCCGGCGGCGGCTCCACCCACGGTGAAGACATCGGGGATGATCAGGTGATCGAGGTCGATAAACAGCGCGCAAATCACGATGGCGCACAGCACGGCACCGGCGACGGCCTTGCCGGCCGGAAACATCAGCCAGCAGGCGAGAAACAAAAGGGCCGTCGCGAGCTCGATGGCCGGATAGCGGAAACTAAAAGACCGGCCGCAGCATCGCGCGCGACCCCGCAAGAGGAGCCAGCTCAGCACCGGGATGTTGTCATGCCAGGCGATGCGCTGCCCGCAGCCGCAGTGCGAAGGGGGTGAAATCACCGACTCTTCCTTCGGGATGCGGTAGATGCACACATTGAGAAAACTGCCGACGCAGGCGCCGAGCACGGCGACGAACAGCGGATAAAACCACGGGAGTGACTCGGCGACTTCCTGGAAGGCATCCATGTTCAGGCGGGATTGAGCGCGGCGCGCGCGGCCGCCTGCATGACCGGCACGGACACGGTCGCGCCGGTCCAGATTTCGAGGGCGCGGGCGCCTTGGTGGATCAACATGGAGAGCCCGTTCGCATGGGCCAGGCCGAGGTTGGCGGCCTGGCGGAGGAGGGAGGTTTGGGCAGGGCGGTAAATCATGTCGTAAACCTTGGCGGGGGCGGGGATTTTTTTCAGGTCAAGGGGTGCCGCATCTGCGGGCGAGAGGCCAAGGGAGGTGGCGTTGATGACCAGCGCAGCGGCGGGCAGGCCGGGGGGCGGATTGTGCAGGTCAAATCCCTGGACGGTCGACTCGCCTGCAAACATCCGGAGATTGAGCAAAAGCGCGTCGAGTGTGGCCGCGGTGCGATTGCCGATCCAGAGCGATGCACAGCGGGCGCGCAGGCACTCGACCGCCGCCCCGCGGGCGGCGCCACCGGCGCCAAGGAGGATAATGTGGGTCCCCGCCAATTCCGTGGCCAATTCCTCCCGTAAAGCGGTGGCCAGGCCGTAGCCATCGGTGTTGGCTCCGCGCCAGCCTGATTCGGCATAGGTGAGGGTGTTGGCCGCGCCGGCCGCGCGGACGAAGGCGTCACTGGTGACGAGATGTTCCACCGCGAGTGACTTGTGCGGCACCGTCAGGTTGAGGCCGTGAAAACGGTTCCGATGGAAAAGGGAGAGCGCGCGCGGCAGCTCCGCCGGAGCGATGTCGAACTTGAAGTAGCGCCAGCCGGCAAATGGGGGCTGCGTCTTCGCCAATTCGGCCAGCGCGGCATTGTGGATCGCCGGGCTGAGCGAGTGCGCGACCGGCCGGCCGATGACGGCGAGCGCGGTGCCGGAATAGGACCAGGCGTCCAGATCGGCCAGGGTGTGGATGGATTCGGCAACGGCGCTCATCAAGCGGCGAGCAAAGCCCGTTTCGCCGTGGAGAACGAGCCCGATTTTTACGGCTGCGCGTGCCGTTGGTGGGTCGACTCGAACTCGGCGACAAATTCGGCGAACAACCGGGCGCGCTCCGGTTCGCCGCCGGTGGCGTAATGATTAACGAGATTGCGGCAGCACCGGCAGAGCACCTCGCGCACCGGCGTCGGGGCGAGATCGGAGACGGAGGCGTGGACACTGCCCGACCGCAGCAGCGCGAAGACCTCGCCGGCGTTCAGGAAGACCCCGGCGTTGAATGGATCGACAAAGAAGGGCACATGTTCCTCGTAGCAGCCGACCATGAAATGGCCGGGCAGGCCGACCGCCGAGAGATTCAGCCCCGTGCGTTCCGCGACCAGCAGATAAACGATGGAAAGCGAGATGGGGATGCCCTTGCGGCGGATCAGGACCTGATCGAGGTAACTGTTGAGCGGATCGGTATAGTGGTCGGTATTGCCGCGCAGGCCGAATTCGTGGAACAGGACGCGATTCAGGACGCGGCATTTTTCGCGGGCGTTGGCCGGTTCGGCGATCAGCTGCCGGCAGCGGGCGGACATCGCATCCAGCTGGGTGCAGCACGCGCCGATGTCGACGTCGGGGTTGACCGTGCGGCTGAGGAGCAACGCTCCCGTCTCCAGCTCGTAATTGAGCGAACGAATGAAACCGCGAAACTCGGCGACGGGATCGGAAAAATTCAGCTCCCGCAGATACGAGTTGGCGTGCAGCGCCAGCACGCGGTTGGGCTGACTGGCGAAATAGCGAAGCAGCTCCACGCTCTCACGGCCGTGTTGGGTGAACTGGGTCAGGAGTGCGGTGCGCACCGCCGGGGAGGGATCATCCAAAAGCCCCTCCAGGGCTTTTCGCTGCGCGGCCGTGAATTTTTGCGCTTCCACGGAAGAGCAGCGAAGTTGGTTCCGGCCACAGCGCAACGAGGAAAGTTTTCCTGCGCGTAAAGAATTTGCTGGTGTCCGGGAATTAATCCCGCGGCCCATAGAGGGCGGTGCCGACGCGCACCAGCGTGCTACCCTCGGCAATGGCGACATCAAGATCGCCGCTCATGCCCATCGACAGCTCGCGCAGCGGTGCCCCGTTCCGGGCGGCGAGGGTGTCGCGGATGGCCCGGAGATTAGCGAAGGTGCGCTGCGCCACGGCGGCATCAGCCGACAGCGGTGCAATGGTCATCAGCCCATCGACCTGCAGGTGGGGCTTGGTGAGCGCCAGATCCAGCAAGCGGGTGGCGTCGGCGGGCTCGGCGCCGAACTTGGCCGGGTCGTTGCCGGCGTTGATCTGGAGCAGCACGGGAAGCTTGCGGCCAAGTTCCCCCGCGGCGCGGTCGAGGACATTGAGAAGTTTCTCGCTGTCGACGCTCTGAATGCGTCCGAAATGCTGGACGGCCAGCCGCGCCTTGTTGGATTGCAGATGTCCGATGAGTTCCCAGCGCACGGCGGCGGTGGTTTGAGCGCGCTTCTCCACGGTTTCCTGCACCCGGTTTTCGCCCACGGCGGTCAGGCCGTAACGGGCGGCATATTCTGCGGCCGCCGCCGGGTGGGTCTTGGTGACAGGCAGAAGCGTCACTTCCCGCGGATTGCGCCCCGCGATCCGACACTGCTCTGCTATTCGATTGAGCAGGGCGTCGACCCGCGTCTGGAAGGTTTCGTAATCGATAAACATCTATGAGAGCAGCTTTTAGGGTGGATTGCAGATAAGCATTGTTTATGCTGAACCCAATCTTAAAGGCCGCATGCAAATCGAAAACTTCAAAATCTTCGCCGATCTGGTGGAAACCAAGAGTTTCTCCAAAGCGGCGAAGTTGAACGGCATCACGCAGTCGGCCGTCAGCCAGCAGGCCCGGTCCATGGAGCGCAATTTCAAGACGCTGATGATCGACCGCAGCCAGAAGCAGTTCAACCTGACCCGGGAAGGCCAGCGCATCTACGAGGCGGCGAAGGAGATCCTGCACGTCTACGAAAAACTGGAGAGCGAGCTGCAGGAGATGAAAAAGGTCATCAGCGGCACCATCCGGATTTCGACCATTTACTCCATCGGCCTGCACGAGCTGCCGCCTTACATCAAAAAATTCCTGCACGATTTCCCCTCCGTCAACGTGCGGGTCGAATATCGCCGCTCCAACCTCGTTTACGAGGACATCCTGCACAACTCGGTCGATTTCGGGCTGGTCGCCTTCCCGCAGCGCCTCCGGCAGATCGAGAACATCCCGTTTCGTAACGACAGCCTCGTGTTGATCGCCCACCCCCAACACGAGCTGGCGAAGGGCGGTGACGTGGACATCAAGGCGCTGGCCGGCCACAAGTTCATCGGGTTCGACCCTGACATTCCCACCCGCAAGGCCGTCGACCAGATTTTCCGCGACTACAAGCTGGAGATCACTCCGGTGATGGAGTTCGACAACATCGAGACCGTGAAGCGCGCCGTCGAGATCGACCACGGCGTGGCCATCGTCCCGGCCGCGACGGTCGTCCAGGAAGTGCGCCAGGGCACACTCGCCGCGATCGGTTTCAAGGGAAAGGAATTCACGCGCCCGCTCGCCATCCTGCACCGCAAAGGCCGCGTGCTGACGCCCGCGATGAAGAAATTCATCGAGATACTCAGTGTTGAGCAGACCGGCCTCTGAAAACAGCTTCCGGAAACAATTTTTTCGGGAAGAAGACCGGAACTGGTGTCTCCTACCGATAACCCTCATGAATTCAGCCCGCTTTCTATTGATCCTTGGTGCCGTCGGTCTCCTGGCCATCGGTGCGGTGCTGTTCACTCAGGACCGCACCGCGATCGCGACCGCTGCGGCCTCAGTCGCGTTGCCGGCCCCCGCCTGGAAGCTCAAGGACCTGGACGGTCGCGAGGTCAGTTCCGACCAGTTCAAGGGCAAGGTGGTGGTGGTGGACTTCTGGGCCACATGGTGCGGGCCCTGCATCGAGGAAATCCCCGGCTACATCGCCCTGCAGAAGAAATATGGCCCGGCCGGCCTGGTCATCGTGGGGGTCTCGCTCGACCGCCGTGGTCCGGCGCACGTGAAGCAATTCGCGCAGGCCAACAACATGAACTACACGCTGGTCATGGGCGACGAGACGGTGGTCGAGGCGTTCGGCAGCTTTCAGGCCATACCCACGACTTTCCTCATCAGCCGGGAAGGTCGCATTCTTAATCAGAAGACGGGCGCCATGCCCGCCGCGGAATACGAGAAACTGGTGCAGGCGGCCTTGAAGTAGGCGGCCTCACGCTTCCTGAAATCGCGACGGGGCGCCCCCGTCCTACCGCAAGCCGGAGTCTAAGGGCGTGTTTCATCCGCGCCCCGCTCCGAGGAGCGGGGCGATGCATTGCCCCAAGTATACCTCATCAGCGAGGAACGCGGGTAGCGCGGTCAGTTTGGCGGCGGAGGTCGGTGCGGCAGCCGATGCCTCGGTGATAAGTTTCCGGAAATACGCATGCTGAACGCGACGGCCCTCAGCCTTTTCCGGGGCTTTGGGGTTCGGCATCAGAACGGCGCGCTCCAAACTGTCGGCGAGAAAATGCGACTGGTCGCCTTGATTGAGTTCGTTTGGCGAGGTGAAGGCGCGGAGCAATTTCTTGGGCGGCTTCTTTTTGACGGCAGGATCGTCGTAGAGAGGAATCGGATCGCCGGAGAGCTTTCCCGCTGAGGTGAGGGGAATCAGCCAATGAAGGCATTTCAGGCGGACGTGACACGGCCTTGGCAGATGCGGTTCATGGGAGGAGGTTGAGGATAAAGGGAAAGGGAGAGGGGAAGGG
Organism: Lacunisphaera sp.; assembly: GCA_046593155.1. Classification (GTDB taxonomy): domain Bacteria; phylum Verrucomicrobiota; class Verrucomicrobiia; order Opitutales; family Opitutaceae; genus Lacunisphaera. The sequence continues at coordinate 1,289 of JBKJRX010000244.1, read as the reverse complement.
CAGGGAAGGCGGGAGGAATCTTGGCTTCAGGGTCTGGCGTCCGGGAATGGGGACGGAGAAGACGCGGCCTTGGTAGATGCGGTTCATGTAAGGTTTTAAGGTCTGGGTGATGGGCTCTCGGGTGGTGCGGCTTAGCCGGGGCCGGTCATGGCTTCTTCAGGGCGGTGTGGAAGCCCAGCTCCTTCCGCGGTGGTTCGGGTGGCGGGGCGAGCAATGGGCGGAGTTTTTCGTAAACGTCGCGCAGGATGACGTCGTGCGTGACGAGCTTCTTATCCATTTCCGCGAGCCGCTTGAGGATCGTGGCGTTGGCGAGCAACGCTTCCTTCATCTGCACGAAGGCGCGGACCACGTAGACGCTCATCGCAACAGCCCGCGGGCTGCGCAGGATCGTAGCCGCCATGATGGCGCCATGCTCCGTGAACACCCGGGGCAAATACTTCCGATGCCGACCCCGTCCGCCGGTCTTTAAGGTCACAATTTGTGACCTTAAAGAAGTGGGGGCATCGAAATCTGCGGTCGCAATTTGTGGCTGCAGGTTGGCAAACTCATCATCCGTAAGCTGAAAGATGAAATCTGGCGGAAACCGGTCATGGTTTCGGGTGATCGTTTGATTAAACACCTTGGTGGACACGCCATAGAGCCGGGCGAGATCACTATCGAGCATGACGCGCTGACGGCGGATCCTGTGGATAGGAGGAAACTCTGGTGGTTTGGGCATGAAATGTTCTTCCCGGCGCTCTCACGCGGCGTCGGCTTTTCACTCGTCGGGCCCGGGGAGAGAAAAGCGAAAAACTCCGCGCGGTCAACGGCGCACCTCGGGGGATGCATCGGGCGGGGCAAATCCTCCGGATGAGCCGCGGCTCGTCGGGGACGGCTCGCGCTACCAAAACAGGACACGGCCCCTCGGGCTTTGAGTTTGTGGCTGTGGGGCGGATCGATTGGCTATCGTCATGGAGTTCAATGCCAGCCTGCTCGTCCCCCTCGCCTGTGCGCTGATTTATGTGTTCGGTGCGCTGGCGGTGAAGCGGGCCACGGCTTTTGGCGCGGGTGTCTGGCGCACGAGCTTCCTCTCGAATGTTGCGATTGCCGTGCTGTTTGTCCCGGTGTGGTTCCACTATGGCGGCCAGGTGCATCCCTGGGTGGACTACTGGCAGCCGGCGGTCACCGCCGGGCTTTTTTTCGGTGGTCAGGCGCTCACTTTTCTCGCCCTGAGCCGGGGCGATGTGTCCGTCATCACGCCCGTGATGGGCACGAAGGTGATCCTGGTGGCCCTCTTCAGCAGCCTGTTG
>JBKJRX010000087.1:0-12790 GCA_046593155.1 Lacunisphaera sp. | reverse complement strand
GGATGCTGTTTCCGTCCGTGATGTTCGGCAAAGTCCATCGCGAGCTCCGAATGGTCGTGCACCAGCAACCGCGTGAAGTTCGCGGGACCGAAACAATCCAGAACGCGTCGGCCGGCGATACCGCTGCCGCAGCCCCAGTCGAGCAGGGTCGCGTCGGCGGGCGGCGTCCAACCCCGTTGTTTCAATTCCGCGAGCACCGCGTCCCACTTCCAGCCGATGCGTTCGCCGTAGGTCAGGTTGTAGCACTCGAGGTCGGTGATCGTGTGCCAGTAGGGACCGGCCGACTTTGCGTCGGATAGAAACGTCTCGCGCAGACGGTCGAGCACCTCCCAGTCAAGCGATTCCCAGTTCATGCGCCGTCCCCGCGCATCGCGCGAAATGTGTAATATAATACGTTACAGATTTCCGTGTGACGCCTGTTCATGCGCTGAGATCGAAATAGAGCTGCCGGGCGAGGGCCTGCGACCTGATGCCGTAGAATGCGGCCAGCTCGCGGACCTTGAGGGCGGCCACCTCGGTGCGGGCGGGGCCTTCCTTTGCCGAGGCTCCGGAGGGCACGGCCGGCAAACGTTTGGTGGCGGCGATCATCAGGTTTTTCGCGGTGTGCTCGGTGGAGATGAACTCGAAGACCTTCGTGTCGTAGCCGGCCCATTCGAGCAGGAGGGCGCGCAGGGCGTCAGTGGCGAACTCGGCGTGGCGTTCCTGAAAAATACCGTGACGCAATGCGGGCGCGAGCACCGGGGCGGCCGTCAATTGTGGCCGGAGTTCCTTCTGGCAGCACGGTGAAACCACCAGCAGCGTAGCACCGGCTTGCACGCCCTTGGCGAGGGCATCATCCGTGGCGGTGTCGCAGGCGTGCAGGGCAATGAGCACATCCAGTGCCGGCAATTTGGCCGACTCGATCGTGCCCTGGACAAAGTTGAGGTTTTCGCGCGCCGTGTCACGGGCGATGCGGTTGCACAGCGTCACGAGTTCTTCGCGGGCCTCGATGCCCCGGACGTGGGCGGGCCTCTGCGCGACGAGGTTGAAGTAATCGTGGGTCGCGAAGGTCAGATAACCCTTGCCGCAGCCCATGTCGGCGATCTCCAACGGGCGGTGGGTCGGCAGGGCGGCGTCCGCGGCGAGATGGCTGAGAATCTCGACAAACTTGTGGATCTGCCGGTGCTTGTCGGCCAGGCCTTCGCGCACGGAGCCAGTCGGGGTGGTGACGCCGAGTTTTTCCAGCCACGCCTGGCTCTGTTCGGTCAGCAACCGGTGTTTTGACCGGTCATGCTCCCCATCAGGTTTCTCGGCGAGCGGCGGCCCGTAGGTGAGGCGCGGTTCACCCTTCTTGTTGAACTCCAACTGGGCCATCCGCGCGGTGGTGAAGAGATGGGCGCTGTGAAAATCGCCGCCGATCAAGGCCGCCAGTTCGGTGATGGCATCCTCGGGGGCGTGATTCTTGGTGATGTCCTGGCGCTCGTGCCGCCAGACAAACGAGAGATGCGGGGCGCCGCGCAGGGTCACGGGCCGGACGAGCAGGTTGCGCAGGGTGGGATCGGCGCCGCGTGGCTTGCCGAGCGTCAGCTTCACCAAGCTGCCGTCGCGCACACAGGTGCCGAGCTGGGCCAGAAAATCCTCGCGGGGCGGGGTGTCGGTCATCGGCACAAGCATAGCGAAAACCCGGTGATTGCGAGCCGCGAAGCCGGGAAGGGCTCAGAGTTTCTTCAATGCCTCGATGGCTTGCGGGAATTTCGGGTCAACCTTGAGGGCGGCCTCATAGGCGGCGCGGGCACCGGGCTTGTCGCCCTGTTTCTCCAAAATGTTGCCGATGCGCCAATGGGCGGCGGCGTGGCCGGGCTGCCCTTCAGGCGGAGTCTGGCCAAGGCACTGCCGGAGCGCCGTCAGGCCACGGTCGAGGCGTTCGCCGGAAATTGCAGCGAGACGTCCTGACTGAAACGAGGCGGCGTAGTCGCCGGGGTTCTCCTTCAGCACCTCGTCGAACACGGCGAAGGCTTCGGGATATTTCTTGTCGGCTGCGTAGACTCCGGCAATGGCCATGCGACCACGGGCCGGATCGAGTTTCTTGATCTCCTGCGCCTGAAGATGCGCCTTGTCCATGCCGCCGCCCACCAGAGCCGGGGCTTGCTGATAATAGCCCATCAGACTGAACCGGGCGTCGATGTTTTTCGGATCGAGCTCGAGGGCTTTCTCATAGGCGGCTTTGCATTTCTTCGCCAGGCCCATCTGGGAAAAGAACGATGCTTTCTGAGCGGAGCGACCGTAGGCATCGCCCAGTCGGTGGTGATAGCGAGCGTCCGCGGGCGCCAGCGCCACGGCCTTCTCCAGATGCGTGGTCGCTTTCTCGTGGTCGTCGCGCTGCAGGGCGATCCGGCCGAGATAGAACTGGATGTCGGCATTTTTCGGATCTTTCGCCACGAGGGCTTCAAAAGCCTTTTGCGCCTCGAGCGGCTTGCGCTGCTGATACAGTTCGACCGCGGCGTTGAAAGACACTTGGTCAAGGGCGGCGACGCCGAGGACGGCCATAGTGAAGAACGCCAGGGCGGCGCAGGTTTTTTTCATGCGGATGAGAACGTGGGTGGCGGCCGGGGTTCCGTCAATTCGCCTGCAGCGTGTGGGTTACGACGCGGCGGGTCCGGCCCAGCCGGGTTGGGTCAATTGGTTCGCAGGGCCACGAGCGGGTCGACGCAGGTGGCGCGGCGGGCGGGGATGAAGATGGCGATCAGGGAAATGACGATGATAAGCAGCGTGACGGCGATGTAAGTCAGCGGGTCGCGGGGATTGGTCTGGAACATGACGTTGCTCAAGGGCGTGTTGAAGATCGTCGCGATCAGCAGGGCCAGGCCCACGCCGAGCCCCAGGCCGGTCGCCAGTTGCCACATGCCTTGGCGGAACACCATGCGGAGAATGCGCCGGGCGTCCGCGCCCAGCGCCATGCGCACGCCGAACTCTTGGCTGCGCTGGTTGACCGAGAAGCTCATCACGCCGTAAAGACCCACCGAGGCGAGCAGCACCGCGATGGCGCCGAAGACCGCACACATCACCGCCACGAGGCGGTTCTGCGAGAGGAAGGTGTCGAAGGCGGACTGGGGCGTGCCGACGAAGTAGAGCGGCAGGTTCGGGTCGACCTTGTTGACGATGTTCTGGAGGGCCGCGGCGAGCGCCTCGGGCCGTTGCCCACCGCGCGGGCGGATGACCGCGGTGCCGAATTGCAGCGCCTGCGGGGTGGCGGCAGCGGGACCGAAGGCGGAGTCGAAGTAGGGAACGTAGAAACCGGTGCCGTCGCTGCGGTTGTTGAACGGGCCGGCCATGCGCACGTCGGACACGACGCCGACAATCAGGCGCCACGGACCGGGGTTGGTGCCATTTTGCTGGATGGTGCGGAAACGGCGGCCAAGCGCGGACTCACTGCCGAAGTTCTTTTTGGCGAATGTGGCGTTGACGACCGCGACGGGCTGCTTTTGCTCCGCGTCCTCATCGGTGAGTTCGCGGCCTTCAAGGAGCTTCTGGCCGAGCACGGCGTGGAAGCCCGGGGTGATGTTTTCGAATTCCGATACGGTGCGGTCGCTGTCCAGCTTGTATTCCTTGCCCTCGATCTCGACGGGGCCGTTGCCGGAAAAAACCATGCGGAACCGGTTGGTCAGGGCGACGGCCTCGAACTGTGGCGCGGCGCGGAGTTCGCGGAGCAGGCGCTCGTAGAAGAGCTGGCGTTTCTCGGCAGTCGGGTAGTCGCCCTCCATCAGGCCCATCCGGGCGCCGAGGATGCCCTTGGTGTCGTAGCCGTAGCTGAGGGTCTGTTGTTTGATGATGGACTGCACCTGCAGGACGGCGCCGATCAGCAGGATGCTGGTGATGAGGATCTGGAAGACAACCAGGCCCTTGGTGATGATGTTGACCGTGCGCCCGGTGTTGCCGCGGCCACTTTCCTTCAGCGCCTCAATGGCGCTCGCGCGGGAGGACAGCCAGGCCGGCACGAAGCCCGCCACCACGGCGGACAGCATGGTGGCGCCGATCACGACGAGGAGCACCTGCGCATCGATGTCGAAGGTCATCCAGGAGGGAATCGGGTTGGCCGCGTGCACGTAGAGGTCGAGGTAGTCGGTGGCCCAGAAGGCCATGCCCACGCCGATGATGGCGCCCAGGGCGGCGACGAGCAGGCTCTCGGTGAGCATCTGGCGGATGAGGCGCACGCGGGTGGCGCCCAGCGAGGAGCGGATGGCCAGCTCCTTTGCGCGCAGGGTGGCGCGGGCGAACTGCATGTTCATCACGTTGACGCAGGCGATGAGCAGGACACCGACGCAGAAGGCGAGCATGGTGAAGAGCAGGCCGTTGAGCTGGCCGCCGGTGAACGCGGCGATAAGCGGGCGCACATAACCCATCGTGAACTGCTTGTTGGTGTCCGGGTAGGCCTCGGCAAAACCCTTGCCGAGGCTGGATATCTCCAGCGCCGCCTGCTCGAAGGTGATACCGGGTTTGAGCCGGGCGATGACCGAGATGAAATTGATACCGCGATCATTGCGGGGCTTGACCGGGAACTCGGCGTTGACGGGGATCCAGAGCTCCTCATTGGCGGGGAACTGGAATTTCGGCGGCATGACGCCGACGATGGTGCCGGCGCGGCCGTTGACGCGCACCGCCTGGCCGATCACGGCCGGATTGCCGCCGAAATCCCGGCGCCAAAGCGCGTCGCTGAGGATGACGGCCTTGTCCACGCCGGCGCGGTCCTCCTCGGGCAGGAAATCACGGCCGTGGGCCGGCGCAACGCCGAGGGCGCGGAAAAAATCGTGGGTGATGTAGCCCCCGGTCAGGCGGCGGGGCTGGCCGTTGTAAGTGAGATTGACGGTCGAGCCGTTGAGGTAACCGACCCAGTCCTCGAATGACTTCTGCTGCTCCTTGAGGTCGGCGAAGTCCGCCGTGGTCATGCGGGAGTTGAAATTGTTGGGCTGGAAATTCGTCGGGTCGGCCAGCTGCACATCGACGAGCCGGTCGGCGTCGCGGAAGTTGAAGCCGCGGAGAAGCACGCCGTTGACGACGGCATATTGCGTGGTGACGGCGCCGATACCGACGGCGAGCACGAAGACGGCGAGGGCGCAAAAGCCCTTTTCCTTGATAAGCACGCGGAAGCCGATGCGCAGGTCCTGGAGAAAGGTTTCGATGATCATGGGAGGGGGAAGTGAAGGTGAGAGGGGGAAGGCGTGCGTCCGGATCGTTCTCGTTCTCCTGATCGTTCTCGTAATCGGATTTTCGCGGGGATGGAGAGAACGAGAACGATTACGAGAAAGAGAAGGATTTCACTCGGCCCGCAGCGCCGTCATGGGGTCGACCCGGGTTGCGCGGCGGGCGGGGATGATGGCGGCGCAGAGGGACACGAGAGTCAGGAGGAGCGCCACGGCGCCGTAGGTGAGCGGGTCCGTGGGACTGGTGTTGAAGAAGAAATTCTGGAGCTGGGCCCGGCCGAACGTGCCGAGGAGGAAGGCGATGCCCAGGCCTCCCGCCAGACCGAGGCCGATCTGCCAGCCACCTTGTTGCAGGACCATGCCGAGGATCCGGGTGTCGCTGGCGCCGAGCGCCATGCGCACGCCGAATTCCTGGGTGCGCTGGTTGACGGAGAAGGACATGACGCCGTAGAGGCCGACCGAGGCGAGGATGACGGCGACGACGCCGAACACGCCGACCATGATCGCAATGATGCGGTTCTGGGCGATGAAGCTGTTCTGTCCGCCGGCGGGCGTCTCGATGAAGTAAAGCGGCAGGTTACCGTCCACCTTGGCGACCTCGCGGCGCAGGGGGTCGGCGAGCGACTCGGCGCGCTGACCGCCCCGCGGCCGGGCGATCACGGTGGCGAACTGGCTGATGGCGGGCTGCTCGGGCGTGGGCCCGACGATGGAGGAGGCGAAAGGCAGGTAGAAGCCAGTGTCGTCGATGTTGGGATTGTTGAACGGGCCGGCCATGCGCAGGTCGGGGGCGACGCCGATGATGGTGCGCCACGGGCTGAAGAGGACGCCATTGTTGGCTACGGTGCGGAAGCGGCGGCCGATCGCGCTTTCGCCTGAAAAATGCTTTTTGGCAAAGGCGGCATTCACAATGGCAACCGGCTGCTTCTGGTCGGAATCGTCCGCGTTGAAATCGCGGCCCTCGAGGATTTTCACGCCGAGCGCCTCGTGGTAGCCCTCGCTGATCTGCTCAAGGCTGGTGTTGGGGCGATCCTTGTTGTCCTTGTAGGCGCGGCCCTCGATCTCGAGCGGAATGGCGCCGGGGCCGTTGAAGACAAAGGTCATGCGGAACCGGCTGGTCAGCGCCGCCGCCTCGAACTGGGACGTGGAACGCAGCTGGGTCATCAGCCGCCGGTAAAAATTCAGGCGGGCCTGCGGGTTCGGATAGTCGCCGTCCATGAGGCCCATGCGGGCGATGATGACGCTCTCGTTGTCGTAGCCGTAGTTGATGTTCTGCTGCGCCTGCATGGAGCGGGCGAGCAGGAGCGAGGCGACGAGGATGATGCTGGTGAGGACAATCTGGGTGACGACGAGGCCGCGGGTGATGAGGTTGACGGCACGGCTGGTGTTGCCGCGGCCGCCCTCCTTTAGGGCATCGGCGGCGTTGGCGCGGGAGGACATCCACGCGGGGATGAGCCCGGAGACGACGGCGGCAAGCATGGCCGCCGCCACGGTGAAGCCGAGCACCAGCAGGTCGATGTCGAAGGTGATCCACGACGGCGGCGGATTGGGGAGGTTCCGGGTGACGGCGGTGAGCAGATCGATGGCGTAGTAGGAGCCGGCCACGCCGAGGATGGCGCCGGCGGTCGCCAGGATGATGCTTTCCGTGAGCATCTGGCGGATGAGGCGCCCGCGGCCCGCGCCGAGGGCGGAGCGGATGGAGAGCTCCTTGGCCCGCAGGGTGGCGCGGGCGAACTGCATGTTCATCACATTGAGGCAGGCGATGAGCAGCACGAGGACGCAGATGGCGAGCATGCCGGACATCAGGCCCTTCAGGAAGTTGGGGGTGAAGTTCTCGCGCAGCGGCCGGACCTCACCGGTGTTGAACTGCTTGTTCGTGTCGGGATAGGCGGCGGCGAAGCGCTTGGCCAGGGCGTCGACCTCGAGGGTGGCCTGGTCGATGGAGACGTCCGGCCGCAGGAGGCCGATGGCCTGGCCGCCGAAGCCGCGCGGGTTGTTGCGGGGGAGCGGGGGGAACTCGCTGTGGAGCGGGCTCCAGATGTCCTCGTTGGTGGGGAAGTTGAAGCCCACCGGCATGACGCCGATGATGGTGGCGGGGCGCCCGTTGAGGCGGACGGCGGTGCCGACGATGCCGGCGGCGCCGGCGAACTCGCGCTGCCAGAGGTTGTGACTGATGAGGGCCACCTTCTCGGCCCCCGGCCGGTTGTCCTCGGCGGTGAAGTCGCGCCCGAGCTGCGGCACCACGCCGAGGATGCGCAACCAGTGTTCGGTGACGTAAGCACCGGTGAAGCGCTTGGGCATCGTGCCGATGGTGATGTTGACGGTGGAGCTGTTGACCTGGGCGGCGATGTGCTCGAAAGATTTCTGCTCCGGGACGAGTTCCATGTAGTCCATCGCGGAGATCTGGCCGTTGGTGCCGAACGCAGTGGTCTGGGTGGGATCGATGAAGTTGAGGCCTACCAGGCGCCCGGCGTTGGGAAACGAGAACCCGCGGAGAATGACGCCGTTGACGACGCTGAACTGGGTGGTCACGGCGCAGATGCCGAGCGCGAGCACGAAGACGGCGAGGGCGCAGAAGCCCTTCTCCTTGGTGAGCACGCGGAGGCCGATGCGGAGGTCCTGCAGGAGGGTTTCGAGGAGCATGGTGGGGGCGTTTGTTGAAAAAGACTGAGTCGTTCTCGTTCTCTTACTCGTAATCGTTCTCGAGGTTTTTAGGGCTGAGGATGGATGGGATGGTCGCGGTGTCGCCGGCCTTGGCCGCGGCGGTCGCTTCCTGCAAAAGCTGGCGGTGCGCGGGCTCGGCCCGCAGCGAGACGCAGAGAAAACAAAAAACGGCCACGGCGAGCGTGAGCAATCCCGTGCGGGCGATGCGGACGCGCGGGATGCCGTCGGCCGGGTGCGAAAAGGAAATCAGCCAGTTATATTCAGTGCCGAGCATCGTGGGGAGTAACGCCCTGATTGCACGCGTGATGCCAAGCTCATTGACTGTTGTTAATTACAGATAAACAGCAAGTAGCGGATATTTACTGAAGCTCGGTTTAGGGCCAGAGATCTGAAAACGAAATTCCTCCGTCCCGATTGTGGGAAGAATTGGTGTAGGGCGGGATCTCCGTATCCCGCCTCGGACGTGATGCCGTTTGCGTAAGAAAGGCGGGATCAGCGATCCGGCCCTGCAATCAACGGCCGTGCATCTCACTTCTCTTTCACGGAGATGCTGCCGTTGACGGTCTCGAGTGAAATCTCGGGGCCGCCGTTGCCGATCACGCCGGTGAGCGAATGGCGGCGCACCTTGCCGAGTTTAATCTGCTGGTCGATGCTCACGCTGCCGTTGACGGAATCGGCGTCGATCCGGGCCCCGGCGCCTTTGGGCAGCGTAATGCTCGCCCGGCCGTTGACGGAATCGAGCTTCACCTTGCTGACGCTTTCGAGCGATGCGAATTCGGCGCTGAGGCTGCCGTTGACGGAGTCGAGACTGGCATCAGCGGCGAGGCCGGTGGCCTTGATGCTTCCGTTGACGGTGTCGAGATCGACCGCGCCGCACACGCCGGTGACCGTGATATCGGAATTTACGGTGTCGATCTTCTGCAGGCGGGCCCCGGCCGGCACCATGAGTTTGTAGCGGACGGAAGCGTTGATATTGTCGAATGGCCAGCCGTTCTTCTTCGCATACTTGGTCTTGATGCTGAGCTTGGTGGGTGAGGAATCGATCTCAAGAGTGACCTTGGCGAGATCCTCGTCGGTCTTGCCCTTCTTTTCAGCTTCAAGGGAGACCTCGGTCTTGTCCCAGGCAACGATGTGAATGTCGCCATTGACGTTCTCGAGATGGACCGTGCCGTCAGCCGTCAGCGGGTAGCTCTGCTTGAAAGTCTCGGTGACGGCGGCGCGAGCGATTGGAACGAGGGCGAGCAGGGCGGTGGTGAGGAGCAGGGCGGCGGATTTCATGGGAAGATTAACTTCGGGTTGCTGAAAAAGTTACTCGGAGCGAAGCGTCGACGCCGGTGTTCACACCCATGCCCAAAGCGAGGACGGCAATGCCGTGAGGGTGAAGCCGGGAGTCTTGGCGAGAAGGCGAAGCGAAAACTTCGGGTCCTGCAGAAGGATGTTCATGGGGGTAGGCAGCTGTGTTCCCCGGAGAACACAGCTCGCGGCGGACGGTTGCAGGTATTTCAGGATGTTCCGTGTGGGCCAGCGAGCTCGCTCGCGCCTCCCCCCGAGCGCCCGCAAGCGGGCGGCCTACCTGATCACTCCGCCCGCAACGCCACCAGCGGATTCACCTTGGCCGCGCGCTGGGCCGGCAGCCAGCAGGCGATGGCTGCGGCGGCGGACAGCAGGGCGATGGTGCCGAACAGAATCCCCGGGTCCGTCGGGGAAACCTCATAAAGCTGGCTGCGGATGGCCCGGCCGGCGGCAAAAGCCCCACCCATGCCGACCGCCACGCCGGCCAACAGCGGCAGCATGCCCTGCCGGAGCATCAGGCGCACGACATCGCTGCCGTTTGCGCCCAGCGCCATGCGCACACCGATCTCCCGGTGGCGCATCGAAACCCCGTAGGCCACGACACTGTAGAGTCCGGTGAGCGCCAGGAGGAGGGCGAGTCCCGCAAACAAAGTGAGCAGGAAGGATTGGAGGGATGTGTTTTGGTAGGTCGAGGCAACCTGTTCTTCCATCGTGGCGACGTTGTAGAGCGCGATGTTGGGATCGAGCTGCGTGAAAATTTCCCGGATCTGACGCTCAAGCAGCCGCGGATTGCCTTGGGTGCGAACCAGCACCGAGGACTGCAACGAACCGAATTGCCGCAGCGACCAGTAGGCTTGGGGCCGGCTGACGGGTTCCCCGTAGCCGTAGACCCGCAGCGTGGGCACGATGCCGACGACCGTGAACCAACCGTCCTCCGGTTTATCCGTGACGCCCCAGTGGACGCGCTTGCCGAGAGGATCCTGGCCAGGCCACCACTTGTCGGCGAAGGCCTGGTCGACGATGACGGATTTTGGGCCGGTCGCGTCGCGGGCATCGAAGGCGCGGCCCTTGAGCAGGGAGATTTTGAGAGTGTTGAAGTAGTCGTCGCTGACGATGCCCATCTCCGCGAGCGGCTTGCCGTTGTCCTCGGGCTTGTGGATGCCCTCGATGCCGAAACTCGATTGCCAGCCGGTATTGAGCGGCGGGGTGGTGTTGGTGCTGGCGCTGATGACGCCGGGCAGTTCACGCAGCCGCTCGGTGAGGGCCTGGTAGAAACGCTGGCGGGCGTTCGGGTTTTCCTCGCTCGCGCCTTCGCCGGCAGTGCCCTTGCTGCCATAACGCTCCTGCGGCAAGGCGGCGGAAAAAGTTAGCGTGGACGAGGGGTCGAAACCCAGCGCCGCACCCTGCATCTTGTCGAGACTGCGGAGGATCAGGCCGCTGACGCTGAGCAGCACGAGGGTGAGTGCCACCTGGGACCCGACGAGGAAACGCCGCACGCCGCTGCCGGCCGTCGAACCGCGACCGCCCTCATGCAGCGCGCCACGCACGTCGGTGCGCGAGAGTTTGAGCGCCGGCCACAGTCCGGCGAACACGCCGGCGGCGAGGGCCACGAGCACCGAGAAGCCCAGCACCCAGCCGTTGAGGGCGATTTGCTGGAAGCGCGGGGTGTTCGGCGGGACAAAATGCCGGATGCCCTCAAGCGACCAGCCGGCGATCAGCACGGCCAGGGCGCCGCCGGCCACCGCGACGAGCAGGGATTCAGTGAGCATCAGGCGGATCAACTGGCTGCGCGACGCACCCAGGGCGGAACGCACGGCATAGTCGCGCTCCTGGCTGATGCCGCGGGTGATGAAAAGGCTGGCGACATTGGCGCAGGCGATGGCGAGCACAAAGGCCGTGGCCGCCAGCAGCGACCAGAGGCCCGCGCGGTAGGAGCCGATCTGGTTTTCACGGTAGGGCTGGATCTTGGCTGAGACGCCCTCGAGGTTGTCGGGATAGGCCTTGCGCAAGCCGGTGTAGATTCGCTCCATGTCGGCTTGGGCTTGCTCAAGCGTCACGCCGGGCTTGAGGCGGCCGAAACTGTAGAGGCCGGGGTTGTTACCACGCGACTGCCAGCCCGGCTGGTTGACGGCGTGAGGGAAGATGGGCACCCAGACATCGGAGAGCCGTGGGAGCCCGAGGCTGGCTGGGGCAATGCCGATGATGGTGCGTGGGATGCCGTCCACCGGCAGGGTCTGGCCCAGCACGTCGGTTTTGCGGGCGAAGCGTCGCTCCCAGAGTTTTTCCGAGATGACGACGACCGGCGCGGCTCCCGGCTTGTCCTCATCGGCGGTATAAAAACGGCCGAGGACCGGCTGCAAGCCGGTGACCTCGAAGAGGGAGGCGGAGGTGTAGGCGCCGCCGGTGTTTTCCGGGAGCTGGCCGGCGCCGGAGATATTGAAGCGGTCGCGGCGGTGGACAGCGAGGGCGCTGAAGGTTTGCTGTTCCTTCATCCAGTCCTGGACGGTCGGCCAGGCAATGGACATTTCCATCTGCGGGCCCTTTTGCCACATGACGACGAGCCGGTCGGCGTCGGGATAGGCAAACGGTTTAAGCAGGACGGCATAGAGCACCGAGAAGATCGCGGTGGTGGCGCCGATGCCGAGGGCGAGGGTGAGGACGGCGGCGAGGGTAAATCCCGGGGACTTGCGGAGTGAACGCAGGGCGAAAGTAAGCATGGGAGGTGTGGCTACCCTGAATACCCCGCAGCCCGGCCATGGTTACAGCAAAAATACGAGCGCAAGAATGAGCACAGCGACGACGGAATAGCCGGGCGATTTTCCCAGCGTGCGCACGACGGAGCGGAAGTCTGACAGCATGTGCAAAATCGTTCTCGTTCTCTTAATCATTCTCTTTCTCGTGCCTGATCCTGCGACGGGCGCAGAACGGAGGAACGGAGAGAACGATTAGGAGAACGAAAACGAGAAAGATTGGACGGGCGAATCGCCCGTGGAAACTTAGTGGGCGGAGCCGGCCTCGACCTGCTCCTCGACGACCCGGCCGTCGAACACGTGGATGGTGCGCTCGGCGTGGCGCGCGAAGCGCGTGTCGTGCGTGACCATGACGATGGTGGAGCCGGCGCGGTGCAGCGAATGGAGGAGTTCCATCACGGCGTCGCCGTTCTTCGAGTCGAGGTTACCCGTGGGCTCGTCGGCGAGGAGCACGGCCGGGGAACCGGCGAGGGCGCGGGCGACCGCGACGCGCTGCTGCTGACCGCCGGAGAGCTGGGAGGGCAGGTGCTTGGCGCGGTGGCCCATGCCGACTTTCTCGAGGGCCTCGGTCACGCGCGTCTTGCGTTCGGTGGCGGGCATGCCGCGGTAGGTGAGGGGCAGCTCGACATTCTCATAGACCGTGAGGTCGCCGATGAGGTTGAAGGACTGGAAAATGAAGCCGATCTCGCGGTTGCGGATGCGGGCGCGCTCCGGGAGCGTCAGGCCCTGGACGGGGCGGCCGTTGAGGACGTAGGTGCCGTCGGTCGGCGTGTCGAGCAGGCCGAGGATGGAGAGGAGAGTGGACTTGCCGCAACCGGACGGGCCGGCGATGGAGACATACTCGCCCTTGCGGATGTCCATGTGGATGCCGGACAACGCGTGGGTTTCCACTTCGTCGGTCAGGAAGAC